>NZ_JBSGVT010000002.1:92697-505690 GCF_053608585.1 Rhodococcus sp. NPDC055024 | reverse complement strand
ACCTTTTCGGTCGAGGGCCACAGCCGTTCGAGAAGCATCGAGCTAGAGGTCAGTGAATCGCGATCGCGCAAGAGCCCGGAGTGCGTAGCTGAAACCGAACAGCAGGATGACGAAAGAACCGGCGGCTATCGCCCCCTGGGCGGGAGCATCGCGGAATGCCAGCAACGCCACAACGAACATGGCCAAGGCAAGCCACCCTGCCCGCTGGAACATTCCACTCATACGCGCCAGAGACCGGATCAAAGGGAAATTCATCTGTCCGAGCGGGTCCTGCTCCTGCATGGCGGTCCACCAATCCGAATCGAGTTGTGTTGCAGAGCATCCTATGGAGAAAAGGGTGTGTCCGCCACAGCGCGGCACGCAGGCCCCATGGTCTTCGTGCATCTCACGGATCTCGTTGAGCGCCGTCACCGGCACCGAACGCGGAGCCGAACGCGGATCGTGGCTGGTGTATTCGTCACGGCCACCCATCAGCAGAGACAGCGCCGCCAACTCGCTTTCGTCACCGAGACCCGGCAAGTACGTGCGGGCCGGCGAATCGGTCGGTGTCGCTGCCCACCGATGCGGCCCCAGCGCTTCTTGTTCTGCAAGGCACTGTGCACGAGCGCCCAGATCTGGATTCCGCGACCGCCCGAGACGGTGATCAGGTCCGGCATGTTCGGAATCGCCGCGACGCTGTTCATTTGTCGCTGTATTAAGCAATCTCGTCGATCTCGCCGTAGCGGTAGCCGGAGGTGCCGGCCTTGCACGCGTACTGCCACTCGGCCTCGGTGGCGAGTCGGTAGCCGGTTGCAGCCCGGTCCCACTGCGGAGAATCGGTGTCGACGTCTTGATATGCGGGCGTCAGACCGTCCTCGACGGACAGCGTGTTGCAGGTTGCGATGACGTCTTGCCAGGAAAGATCGACTGCGGGCTTGCTCGAATCGGCCGACGAATCTCCGTGAAGCAGTGCCCGGGTCGTGAGATGGCGTGCGAGGCGGAAGGATTCGACTCTCGAGGTCCACGCAGTGCCCTTGCGGTCGTCTCGAAGATGCACCTCGCCGGCAGGGATCTCGATCATCAACTCCGCTGCTCCGATCAGGGGTCCATCATCGCAGAACGGTCGTTGCTCACCCGGGGAGGCGCTCGAACGCGGCCTGCGGATCAAGGCCGGTGCGCATGCGCCATGCGGTCAGTGCAAGCCCGAGACACACCACCTGTGCCGGATCATCGAGAGAAACTCCCATCAGCTTCTCGATACGAGTCAAGCGGGCATAGAGCGACTGGCGCCGGATCCCGAGCAAATCCGCGGTTCTCGCTTTGCTGCCCCGATGTGCGAGGTATGCATCGAGGGTTCGAACAAGATCTGCGGAATGTGCTGTGTCGTAAGCGATCAGCGAACCGAGTTGCTCCGTGACGAACGAGGACAGGGAAGCGGGTGTCGTGCCGGCGGCGAGCAGTCGTTGGACTCCGACGTCTCTCGCGAGGATCACGCCGGTTCGGGTGCCGAAACGCCGCGCGATCTGAACGACCTCGCGAGCTTGCGCGACTGCCGCCCCGACGCCGGACCAATCCTCGACCGGTGTCGCGACTCCGAACGTGCGTACCGCGGAACCGCCGGGTCCGCGGCGAAGCAGCTCGTCGGCTTCGGTGAATGCCGTCCGAACTCGTGCGGGGGATGCGGCCGACCACCCGTGTGCGAGCACGATGACGTGATTCGCGGCAGTCCCGACCACGCAGGAGCCGAGCACTGCTCGCACAGCGTTGCGCACTGGGTCCGCGAGCTCTCGAACCGGCGTTTGTCGATCGACGTCGACAGCGGCGACGAGGACATGTTGGCCCTCCGACAACGGCTTCCAGCCGGCAGCTGTCAGCCGCTCGGACAAGTCGCCGTGCGATGTGAGCACTCCGCCCACCACGTCTGTGATCACCGACTGGGCAAGTGACTGACTGGGTCCGACATCGCCGTGGCGACCGAGTTCCAGAGCCACCGCCACAGCGGCGCAGTTGGCGACGGCAGTTCGGCGTGTGGTTGCCCGGCCATTCAGGACCAGTCGACCGAGCGAGTTCGTCGGCCCGCGTACGTCGTGGATCGTCCGTTCGGTCTCGGACCGTTCTGCATCGGTTGTGCTGCGCTCGACGGTTCCGCCATCAGCGTCGAGGAGATCGACACCGCACCCTGCGAGTCGTGACACCTTGTTGAGTAGTGCAGTCATGCCTTGGCCCGCCACCACGATCCCCAGAAGTTCTTGCCAGACAGGCTCGCCGGCTCGCGCCGAACCGAGCGTGCGGCGGAGCATGAGGTCGTGAAAGTCTTCGACCATCCGCTCGAAGGGCACTACTGCGTGCAGTGCCAGGAACGCGAGCCCGCGTCGGCGCGAAGCCTCGGCGAGCTCGGGAGGGGCAGTGAGGAACGAGCGGCCGACTTCCATCGCGAGAGCGACGCATCCCGCGTCCGCCAATTGATCGATGTAGGCGGTGAGTTGCTCGGGGGATCGCCCGTGCAGGCCGAGACCCGTTGTCAGAAGGACCTCGCCTCCGGACAACAGCCCGCCCATCTCGTAGACCTCGGACGAATGGACCCAGCGGACCACCGCGGTGTCGACGTCGCCCGCGAGCACTTCGATTGCCGCGGCCTTGAACGAGGGCATCGCAAGAACTTGTCGCAGAGTAGGCAGCATTTCTTCATCGTCCGCCGAGGGGGCACTCCGTCATAGAGCTAGTTCTGCCGAACTGACAGGTTGTCCCTTGTCGGGGTATTACGACCGTGGTCGGATTGTGACACGAGCCACATTCAATGATTTTGGTCAGACTCCAGGAGCGCACATGAACCACCCGGCAGACACCGATGAGTATTTCCTCGGGCTAGCGATCGAACAGGCGAAGATCGGTTGGGAGGAGGGCGGCGTGCCGATCGGCGCGGCACTGATTCATCGCGGCGAGGTGCTTGCAGTGGGACGCAACCGTCGGGTCCAGATGAACAGCGCCATCCGTCACGGCGAGACCGACTGCATCGAGCGAGCCGGTCGGCTGCCGGCCTCGGTGTATCGCGAGTGCGTCCTCTACACGACTTTGTCGCCGTGCTTCATGTGCGCTGGAACTGCGCGACTGTACGAGATTCCTCGAATCGTGGTCGGCGAAAATCGTTCCTTCGAGGCATCGGAAGAATGGTTGCGTAGCAGCGGAATTCAGGTCGACGTCGTCGACGACGCGGAGTGTGTGGCATTGATGGACCGCATGCTGGCCGAGCGCCCGGGCCTGTGGCTCGAAGACATCGGCGAAGTTGTATGAGCAGCGCCGTCGAACCTGTCACGGTCGCAGGCGATTCGGAGAGTGCCGGCCCGCCTGTCGATCCGGACTATCCCGTAACTCCGGTTCCGCTTCATGCACGGAAGCCGTTCTTCTCGCTCGCGGTGGTGTTGTTGGGGTTCACCATCTTCACTCCGACGATGTTGGCCGGAGCGGCGCTCGGTACCGCGTTCTCGTTCTGGAAACTGATGGTGGTGATCGCCGCGGGATCTGCCATCTTGGGGGTGTACGTCGCCATGATGGGGTTCGTCGGAGCCCGCACTGGACTGACAACAGTTGTGATGGCGCGCTACAGTTTCGGCACTCGCGGGTCCAAGCTCGCTTCGATCCTGCTCGGCGGTACCCAGATCGGCTGGTACGGAGTCATCATCGGCACGATCGGCGATCTCACCGCCCAGGCATTGGGCTGGGATTCCTATCTCGCCAGGGCGTCGGTGATGATCGCGGCGAGCATCTTGATGTGCATCACCGCCTGCTATGGCTACCGCGGAATGTATTGGGTCTCGCTCGTCTCGACGCCCTTGATCCTCGCGTTGGCCTGCTGGGTCGTATTCCGGTCCCTCGAAGAAGTCGGTGGATTCTCCGGCCTGGTCTCGGTTCAACCCGCGACAACCATGACGATCGCGCTCGCAATCACCACGGTGGTCGGCACGTTTGTATCGGCGGGAACGCAAGCGCCAAACTGGACCAGATTTGCCCGTTCCGGATCACAAGCGGTGTGGGCCTGCGTTATCGGGTTCCTCCTCGGAAACGGATTGATGATCCTGTTCGGAGCGATCGGAGCTATCACGTTCCACGAGGGTGACTTCGTGCTGATTCTCTACAACCTTGGGCTTGTCGGCTGGGGCCTGGTCTTGCTGTTCGGGAATCTTTGGAAGAGCAACGCCGACACCGCATACGCCTTCGGGGTGGCCGGCGCCGAATTGTTCAGAAAGCCCCGCAAGACTCCGTTCGTCATCGGTGGATGTGTGATCGGCACGGCACTCGCTCTGACCGGTGTGCACAACCATCTGGTCGACTACCTGAGCCTGCTCGGAACTTTCATCCCGCCACTGGGTGGCGTGATCATCGCTGACTTCCTGTGCCGGTGGCGGCGAGGCATACCCGAGGGGTACACCCCGCAGCCGGTCCACTGGCGCAACCTCGCCGTCTATGCCGTCGCAGCATTCCTCGCTTGGCTTTCCGGTGAGTTCGAGGTGGGAATCCCGCCGCTGATCGGCATCGTCGTAGCCATCGCGCTGACAATGTTCCTGCACCGGGTGTTTGGCAACAGCTCGGCAGATCGGGAGGTCTCGACCTCGACCGTCTGAATCATGCTTCAGGCACCAGCGAGCCCCCGGCGGTATTGACCGCGCCGGGGGCTCGCGTAATTGATGGAAAGGGCAGACGCTTCCGTCTCAACCGTCATCGCAGAACAGGCAGGTACGGCGCCTCGATTCCCTGCTCTTCGAACGCAGTCAGCGCCGAGCGCGCAAATGCGCGCTGGACTGCCCATTGGCGGCCAGGCTTGACCTGCGCCGTCACTCGGATGGTAATCGCCTCGGCAGTAACCGAATTGACTCCCAGCATCTCCGGCTTGTCGATCATGTCCGCTCGGATCAATTCGGACTCCGCCGCCTCGAGGACAGCTCGCGTCGCCACCTCGCACGCTTTGTGCACGTTCGCGTTGTGGGCGATCGGGAGATCGAGAACTGCAGTGGCGTAACCCTGACTCATGTTGCCGACTCGCAGGATTTCGCCGTTGCGGCAGTACCACAAGGTGCCGTTGACATCTCGAATCGTGGTGACACGCAGGCCCACCGTTTCGACGGTGCCGACCGCGTCCCCGAGATCGACGACGTCGCCGACGCCGTACTGATCCTCGAGCAGCATGAAGATGCCGGAGAGGAAGTCACGCACCAGATTTTGTGCACCGAAACCGATGGCAAGGCCGATGACTCCGGCCGATGCAATGAACGGCGCGACGTTGATCCCGACAATGCCGAGGATCTGAAGAACACACCAGACGAGGATGACGATGGACACCGTCGATTTGAGCACCGAGCCGATGGTCCGCGCCCGCTGCGATCTGCGCTCGTTCACCTTGGCGTTCGGAGACTTGCTGGGCTTCGACATTCGGTCGATCCCGCGGTGCAGTGCGAAGCGCAGCACTACCGCGAGCGCGACGTAGATCGCGATCTCGACAGGTCGGTGAATCAGCCAGTCTCGGTTGGTGTCGGTCAGTTCCCATGCTTGTATTTCGGAAATCATCCCCATGCAGTCTACGGATTCGGGCCGATCCGGGCATCGTTGCAGGGCAGGCGGTCCAAAGCCGAACAGGCAGCTAGGCTTACGACATGGCTGCGTTCACTGGCATACCCGTTGCTGCACTCGATTTCTACGAAGACCTAGAGGCCGACAACAGCAAGACCTGGTGGGCAGCGCACAAGGAGACGTACGACGAGGTGGTTCGTCGTCCGATGGCGTCGTTGACCGCGGCGTTGGAAGACGAATTCGGCTCAGCCAAGCTCTTTCGGCCGTATCGTGACGTTCGATTCTCGAAGGACAAGATTCCGTACAAGACGCATCAGGGCGCGTTCGTCGGTCTCGCCGAGAGCTGTGGCTACTACGTGCAGGTCGACGCGGCAGGGTTGATGGTGGCCGGCGGGTTCTACGCCAGCAGCTCGGAGACCATCGCGCGTTATCGTGCGGCTGTCGACGACGACGTTCGGGGACCGGAGCTCGAGAAGATCCTGGCCTCCGTCGAGAAGGCTGGATTCACGATCGGCGGCGACAAGCTCAAGACGGCGCCTCGCGGGTACACGGTGGACCACCCGCGAATCGAGTTGTTGCGTCACAAGTCGCTGACGGCTGGTCGTACTTACCCAAGTCCGCCGTGGCTGGACAGCGCCAGGACATTGAAGGAAGTTCGCACGGCGTGGCGCGCACTGACGCCTTTGGTCGAGTGGTCGGGGCAGGTGCTCGGACCGAACTGACCGGTCGCGAGAAAAAGTGTGACGCAGCCGTAGGAGAGTTCACCTCGAGTTCACCGAAACTCGAGACGCCTGGGGCTACCGTGGTGTGTGTAACCCAAAGTTTCGGCCCCGCTTCGAGTCGCAACGCCGCAGTTCGAAGCCATTTTCTCTCGATCGACATCGTGAATAACCCGTGTCAGTGGAGACCATCATGGCTATGTTTCTTGCTCTCGTCCTGATCATCTCGGTTCTCGGAATCGTCGGCACCTACCTCGCGTTCAGTGCGGTCTACTTCGTCGAGATGCGCAAACTCGATAAGTAGGGCCGCTCGAGTTGGCCTGATTCGACTATTTCTGGGCCGATCGCGACGACCCTCCCTGCGTACGCTGTTAGGGCATCCTTATCCGCTCGCAACAGTGGATGAATCATTTCTTCTGGAGGTTCGACACGCATGCCCGCTCAATCCACGCTCTTGCTTCCCGAGGGTTACTCCGACAACCGCCTCGTCTCGGACCTCACTCGTCGGCAATTCGGCTTCGGCGCCGGAATCGCCGGACTGGGCGCGTTCCTGGCGGCGTGCGGTGACAGTGGAAGCAGTTCGGGAGAAACCGAAATGCGTTCCGTGACGACACCTCTCGGAACCTACGACATTCCTGTCAATCCGAAGCGAGTGGTGGCAATCGATTCGAGGCTCGATCTCGAACCTGCTGTAGCGCTGGAACTTCCGCTCGTCGGCTACACGTACGCTCAGGCGACACCGTGGGTACCGATCGATTCGTCGGTGCCGTTCTTGTCGGAGATCCCCAATCGCGAGCAGATCTTGGCGCTCGAACCCGATCTGATCGTGTGCCTCAACTACGAGAGCGAGTGGTGGCCGGTGGCCGAGATGTCTACCATCGCACCGGTTCTGACGACAGAGTTCACCGACGACTGGCGTACCAACCTCTCACGGCTGTCGGGCTGGCTCGGTCGAACAGCCACTCTCGACCGATTGACGCTCGACTACGACAATCTGATTTCCGACATCCGCAGTCGGCATGCCGAGAAGATCGCGTCCAAGACCGTCGCCAGTGTCTCCTTCATGCCAGACACGAACACGCTGTACGTCACGAGCATCCGCACGTCCGAGAAGGGCGACAAGCCCAGCGATATGACGCTCGGCGACATCGGTGGCAAAACTGCCACCTCGGAGGGGCTTGATCCCGAGGGTGGTGTCAGCCTCGAGGGTCTTGACGTCCTGGCCGGCGTCGACGGCTTCATGATCACCGAAAACGAGGACAGTGCGGCGTACCAGGCATTGGTGGCGAGCAAACTGTGGCAGCGACTCCCGGCAGTGCAGGCGGGCAACGTCACCAGTCTGGGTGGCTCCACGTTCTACGGTTCGATCTACACGATTTCCTACGTCGCGCAGGGTTGGGACGCCCTCTACAACAAGATCAGCTGAAGGCCCTGCCGACTGGACCGATGAGTTTCGGTAGCGCGGGCGGTCTAATCAGGTAGGCATTGACCAGACCTGAGGAGATCGACGTGAAAACAGAGCAATCCCCAGAGGTAGTGCAATCCCGCGACGGTACAACCATCGCGTACGAACGCTCCGGTGCCGGACCAGCAGTGGTCCTGGTCGCCGGAGCGTTCTGCGATCGAGGATGGTTCGATTCTCTCGCTGCGGAGTTGGCGGCGGACTTCACGGTGTATTCGTACGACAGGCGCGGGCGCGGGGACAGCGGTGACAGCCACGCGTTCTCGATCGACGACGAGGTGGAGGATTTGCGAGCAGTCGTCGCTGCCACCGGTGAAACACCGCTGGTCTACGGATTGTCGTCGGGTGCGGCGCTGGCATTGGAAGCCGCTGCGCAGGCCGTTCCGATGCGTAAGCTCGCCGTCTACGAGGCGCCGTACATGGACGACGACCAGCAGGACGAAACCGTCCAAAGTGATCTGGAGCGGTTGATCGCGGCCGGGGACAGGGAGGGTGCTGTGACCCGTTTTCTGGATCTGACCGGCGCGTCTGCGGAGATGGTCGACGAGATCAAGCGGAGTACCGATTGGCCCAGCATGTGCGCAATCGCGCACACCTTGCCCTATGACGTCGCTGTGTGTGATCACGGCTGCGAGTCGCTCGACTGGCTGGCCTCGATTACCGTCCCCACGTTGGTTATGTATGGCGGAGACAGTGGTCAATGGGCGCCTGCTTCGGCAATGCGAATTGCCGCAAAAGTCTCGGGGACAAAGACTTTGGAGATACCCGGCCAGGGGCACGGTGTCGCTGACAGCGCCATTCTTCCGGCTCTGCGCGAGTTCTTTTCCGGCTAATCGCTGAGCGGCGAAAACAATCGTCAACCTAGGGTTGACGTTGTCAATTGCGTCAACCTAAGGTTGACGCATGAGCAAACCAGTGGAAATGACTAATAAGGTCCGGCTCGACGACCTCATCGACGCGATCAAAAAGGTGCACACCGACGCGCTCGACCAACTGTCCGACGCCGTGATCGCCGCTGATCATCTCGGTGAAGTTGCAGACCATCTGATCGGCCACTTCGTCGACCAGGCGCGCAGGTCGGGAGCATCGTGGACGGAGATCGGCGCGAGCATGGGTGTCTCGAAGCAAGCCGCGCAGAAGCGTTTTGTTCCCAAGGCGCCGAGTGATCAGAAGCCGATGGATCCGAACGAAGGGTTCAGTCGGTTCACCCCGCGGGCGAAGAACGTCGTCATGGCCTCGCAGAATGAAGCCCGCGCTGCCGGGAATGCGGAGATTCGGCCTGAGCACCTGCTCCTGGGGCTTGTCGAGGAGCCTGCCGGGTTGGCTGCGAAGGCGATAGTGGCGCAGGAGGTGGAGCTTGGCTCCGTTCGGGCCGCGGTGACAGGCGTACTACCAGCCCCGACGTCCGAACTTCCGGAACTCATTCCGTACGACGCTCGTGCGCGCAAGGTTTTGGAACTGACGTTCCGTGAGGCTCTTCGGCTGGGCCACAACTACATCGGCACCGAGCACATCCTGCTCGCACTACTCGAACTCGAAGACGGATCAGGTGTTCTGGCGGATCTCGGAATCTCGAAATCGGTTGCGGAGTCGAACATCGTGGGAGCGTTGGCCGTCATTCAGGATCAGTGATTCATGTGTGAGCCTGATGCAGAAGAGGGCCGCACCCTTGCGGATGCGGCCCTCTTCTTGTGTCACTGATTAGACAGCGCGCACATTGGTGGCCTGAGGACCCTTCTGGCCCTGGCCAACCTCGAACTCCACACGCTGGTTCTCGTCGAGCGACTTGTAGCCGTTGCCCGAGATTTCAGAGTAATGAACGAACACGTCCGGTGTTCCGTCGTCGGGAGCGATGAAACCAAAGCCCTTTTCGCCGTTGAACCACTTCACGATGCCCTGTGCCATACCGATACTCCCTACAAACTCGATCCGGGCCCTCACATCGAAGTCCCGATCTCGATATGTCTATCCTCCCATGCCGCGCAAGTCGAACGGTGGGCGACGTGCAGAAGGGGGTTGGTCAGGGGTCGGTGAGGAGGAGGGGATACCGATCTTCGGCACTTGTCTCATCAATCTGTCGAAGGCCTGGACTCGAGGCTCGCATGCCAGCCTGCGGGCTAGACCAGCGAGAAAGCTGCCCAGTTGTGATCTCAAGCTGCGAGCGCGCGAGGTCGACAACCTAGGAACCCCACAGGAGGTGAGGGTGGGCTAATCTCGCATTCGCTGTGCCCTCGGCGCGCGCAGCAGACGCCGAGAAGGAGAGTGCGCACATGTACGGAACGATTCGCGAATCCACGACCGCTGAACTTGTGGACCAGCTCAGCCGCCGCGGGTTCTTCGGCGTCGGCGCAGCCGCAGCGGCGGCCATCCTTGCGGGTTGTTCCACGTCGTCAGATGCTGCAGACGCCGGCGAGCAACGCCAGGTGATCAACGCGCTCGGGACCACGACGATCTCGGGAAAGCCGGAAAGAATCGTTGTCGCCAGCGACTTCACGGATCTCGAATTCCTCCTGTCCCTCGGCGTGCACCCCGTCGCCTACGGCAACACGGGATCGTGGGACCGCGGTGCACTGCCGTGGCAGAGCACCGCGGGAATAGCTGATCTCGAAAGCTTCGACACCACAGGCGAAATCAACCCGGAAATCATCGCGCGCTACTCGCCGGACCTCATCATCGGAATGAAGACTTATCTCGAACCGGCGGCTGGGAAGCTCAGTCAGATCGCGCCGGTCGTGGCGTTGGACTGGACCACGTCGTGGCGTGACGGCGTCGCCACGGTCGGGCAGGCTGCTTTTGTCGACGAAGCCGCTACCGCAGCGATCGCCCGGACCGACGCTCTGATCGCCGATACCGCTGCTTCGCTGAACGGTTTGGGTGGCAAGGCGATCATGATCGGCTCGATGTACGGCGACCAGTTGTACGTGCAAGGTGATGCCAGTGCGCCCGGGGTTCTGCTGCGCGAACTCGGACTCAACTATCGCGGATACAACGCCGAGCAGATGGCTGCTCTGTCGATTGAGCAGGCCGAAGTACTCGCGCCCGCAGACATTCTGCTCAGCCTCGCTTCTGATCCGGAGGCGACGGCGAGGTTGGAGAACTTCGCAGTCTTCCAGAACCTCCCCGCGGTGAAGGCGCGAGCCTACGCGCCTGTCGAACTTCTGCTCTCGAATGCCTTTGTCGACAATTTCGGTCCCCTGAGCGCGCCCTACGCTTTGCCGAAGCTCGCCGAGGTCTTGACCGGACTAGCGGCAGGCCAGGGGAAACAGCTCGCCTGACCTCGCTTCCGAGCCTGCGGACGCTAGCTCGGCCTAGCATCGAGACATGGTGGACATAGATCTGACGGGCCGCGCCGCAGTAGTCGGCGGATCACAACCGCTGCGAGCGATACTCGAAACCCCCACTACCCCCGGCCCGTGGCCGGGGGTAGTGATGATTCACGAGGCCTTCGGGCTCGAAGAGGTAATGCAGCGTCAAGCCAAGCGACTGGCCGCAGCGGGGTTCTTGACGCTTGCTGTCGACCTGTACAGCGCGGGTGGGGCGAAGCGGTGCCTCGTGCCCACCATGACGTCGATGCTTCGAGGGCACGGCAAGGCGTTCACCGACATCGAAGTCGCTCGCAGTTGGCTGGTGGAATCCCCGGACTGCACCGGAAAGATCGGTGTCATCGGATTCTGCATGGGTGGTGGCTTCGCGATGGTCAGCGCCGGAGATTTCGACGCCGCCTCGGTCAACTACGGCCAGCTTCCACGCAAACTCGATGAGGCTGTCGTGGATTCGTGCCCGATCGTCGGGAGCTTCGGAGGCAAGGACTTCTCGCTCCGCGGCGCCGCAACGAAACTGGAGACGGCGCTCAGCAATGCCGGTATCGAGAACGACGTCAAGGAGTACCCCACAGCCGGCCACGCGTTCCTCAACGACGCGGAGGCCGGACCCAAGGTCCTTCGTCCGCTGGAGCGAATTCTCGGAATCGGTCCCGATCCTGTTGCAGCGCAGGATGCCTGGAAACGCATCGACTCGTTCTTCGAGCGTCACCTGGCCTGATCAGCGACTGGTTCGCTCGCCCCCGTTGACTGCCAATACCTGACCGGTGATCTGCCGCGCACCCGGTGAGGCAAGGAAGTGGACGGCCGACGCGATGTCGTCCGGAATTCCGGCGCGCTTGGTGCTGGTGGATTCGATCAACATCGCGCGACGATCGTCCGTCAGAAAATCTCGGAAGAACTCGGTGTCAGCGATGTAACCGGGGGAGACGATGTTCGCGGTGATGCCTTCGGGGCCCAGTTCGGCGGCCAGATCGATATTCCACGTCGCAACTGCGGCTTTGGCGGCGCCGTACGCACCCGCACCCTTGTCGGCGGCGATCGATCCGATGGTGATGACGGCACCGCCGCTGAGAATTCGATCGCGAACTGCGGCCGTGGTCAACACTGCCGAGATCAGATTGGAGTCCAGATTGGCACGCCACGCCGCGGCCAGGGATTCCAGATCTGACGGTGCCTCGCGGTCGAAGTCCGTGTTGCCGCCGGCGCAGTGAACGACGACGTCGATGGTTCCGGGAAGCGAATCCTGCAGCTGTTTCAGGTCTTTCGGGTCGGAGTTGTCACACGTCACGGCATGAACATCGGGGCCCAACTCCTCGGCGGTCTTTTCGAGTGGTTCCGTGCGTCGGCCGGTGACAAAAACTGTGTCTCCGTCTCGGGCGAACGCTGCCGCTACTGCGCGCCCGATCCCTGTTCCGCCGCCGGTTACCAGAACTGTGCGAGTCATGCCTACCTCCGTGAGCTACGTTTAGACCTATACGAAGAACGTATCATTTAGAGCTAAACGAGGTGTGCAGTGGTGGGCTACTACAACCCGGACGACGCGGTGGACGCGGTTGCGTTGGCCTGGCTTCGCGAGAGGCCGGGCACGCCCGTAGAAGGTATCGGCATCGTGACCCGGCTGTGGATGTGCGCCAAGCTGCTGGGGGAAGATCGCCGACGGGTACTGGCCTCGGCCGGCGCGGACACGGCGACACTGGATCTACTCAGCGTCCTGCGGCGATCCGGCGAGCCGTATCAGTTGACGACTCGCCAGATCACCGAGCAGACCGGAGTCACGGCCGGTGCGATCTCGCAGCGACTCGCGCGCGCGGAGAACGCGGGTCTGGTGGAGAGATCTCCCGCCGCGGAGGGGTCACGAGTTGTGCTCGTGACACTCACTGCCGCCGGCCACGAGTTGGTGGAGCAATTGGTGGACCGAGTTCTCGGCCGTGAAGCCGAACTGACGTCGATTCTTTCCGAGCAGCAGCAGGCCGAACTCACCGACCTGTTGCGTGTCTTTCTCGACGGTCTACGAGGCGAACTCGGAGACCCCGGCGTTGCACACGTCGGGGCTTGATCAGGACAGGCGCTCGAAGACCGCAGCCAAGCCCTGCCCGCCGCCGATGCACATCGTCTCGAGGCCGTAACGCGCTTCGCGACGGTCCATCTCGCGCAACAGGGTGGCCAGGATTCGTCCACCCGTGGCACCGACCGGATGTCCGAGGGAGATGCCGGAGCCGTTGGGGTTGATGCGCGGGTTGTCGGGTTCGAGCTTCCAGGTCCGCAGGACTGCAAGTGCCTGTGCCGCAAAGGCTTCGTTGAGTTCGATGACATCCATGTCCGCCAGGGTCAGTCCGAGGCGGCCGAGTGCCTTCTCCGACGCCGGCACGGGGCCGATGCCCATGGTGCGCGGGGGAACGCCCGCAACGCTCCAACTCGCCAGGCGTGCTAGCGGTCGCAGTCCGAGCGCACGGGCCTTGTCGACGGTGGTGACAATCGCCAATGCTGCGCCGTCGTTCTGCCCGCTGGCATTACCTGCGGTGACAGTGGAGTCGGGGTCGATCTTTCCGCGCATGGGTCGAAGGCGCGCAAGCGATTCCATCGAGGTGTCGGCGCGCGGATGCTCGTCGGTGTCGACGAGGAGGGCCTCACCCTTGCGCTGCGGAACGGATACCGGAACGATTTCCTCGGCGAAGACGCCGTTCTTCTGTGCTGCGACGGCACGCTGATGGGACTGCACCGCGAGGGCGTCCTGATCTTCGCGGCTGATCGAGAACTCGGCGCGCAGGTTCTCCGCCGTTTCGATCATTCCGCCGGGGACCGGGAAGTCGCGTCCACCGGCTGTGACGCGGGCGCGGGCCAGACGATCGTTGAGTGCAACACCCTCACCCTTGACGCCCCAACGCATTCCGGTCGCGTAGAACTCGGCCTGGCTCATCGACTCGGCACCGCCGGCGAGGACCAGATCACTGCCACCGGACTGAACCTGCATGACAGCCTGGATGATTGCCTGCAATCCCGACCCGCACCGGCGATCGACCTGCATGCCGGGAACGTCCACACCTAGACCGGCGTTCAGCGCCGCGATGCGTCCGATCGCCGGAGCCTCACCGTTCGGTGAAGCCTGGCCGAGGATGACGTCGTCGATCTCCGCGCCGGAAATGCCGGTACGCGTGACGAGTTCGGTGATCAGCGTCGAGGCGAGATCTTCCGGGGCAACGTCGCGGAATACACCGCCGAAGCGGCCGACAGGGGTGCGGAGCGGTTCACAGATGACAACGTCAGGCATTGGTTCTTCCTTGGGTCTGCCCGGTCAGCGAGTAGCTGCCGAGTGATTGTTGGACGACTGAGTACGTCCGAGATCGATGGAGATGGCGTCTGCGGTGGCGACTGCGGCCGGAACCAGTTCATCGCGAACAGCTTCGGCGCTGTAGCGGGCAGCCTGGGTGGAGATGTTGACGGCTGCGACCACGTCACCGGTTGCGTCCCGGATGGGTGCGGCAAGAGAGCGCAGACCCTCTTCGAGTTCTTGATCGACTATCGCGAATCCGTCGGCGCGAATCTTCTCGAGTTCGGCGCGTAGTCCGTCGGCCGTGGAGATGGTCTTGCCGGTCAGGCGGGCGAAGGACACTCGAGAGAGGTATGCGTTTAATGCGTCGTCGGGTAGGCCCGCGAGCAGGACCCTGCCCATGGACGTCGCATAGGCGGGAAAGCGCGTGCCGATGGTGATGGACACCGTCATGATGCGGCTGACCGGAACTCGGGCCACGTAGACGACGTCGTCACCGTCGAGGATCGACACGGACGTGGATTCACGGACCTTGACGGACAAAGCTTCCAGATGCGGCCCGGCAATCTCGGGGAGAGACAGACTGGACAGGTAGCTGTAGCCGAGTTCGAGGACGCGAGGCGTCAACCAGAACACCGAACCGTCAGTACGTACGTATTCGAGTTCGACGAGTGTGAGCAGGAAGCGGCGAGCGGTCGCACGCGTGAGATCGGTATGCCTGGCAACCTCGCTGAGGGTGCGACGCGGGTGCTCACCGTCGAAAGCCTTGATGACGGAAAGCCCACGGGCCAGCGACTGCACGTAGTCCGGGGACGGCCCCGGCGCTTGCTCGCTGCTGTTCTCACTCATGTTGTCTCGTTCTCCTCAGGTTCGGCCGAGAGGTCCGCGAGTGCTTGCTTTCCCAGCGCAAAAGCCAAGTTGCTGTTCGGCACACCCGCGTAGACCGCGGTGTGGAGAAATACTTCCACGAGTTCGTCGGGATCGATCCCGGCACGCAGCGCAGCGCGAATGTGCATGTCGAGTTCGTGTTCGTTCCCGACGGCGGTGAGGATCGCGAGAGTGAGGAGCCTGCGGGTGTGGTGATCGAGGCCGGGGCGTGACCAGATGTCGCCCCACGCCGTGCGAGTGATGAAGTCCTGGAACGGGGCCGTGAATTCGGTGGCACCCGCGATGGAACGGTTGACGTGGGCGTCGCCGAGCACCTGGCGTCGTACGGTCATGCCTGCCGACACCGCGGCGCTACGTTGGGCGAGCGCAGATGTGTGCGAGGCGATATGCGTGGCAAGTAGTTTGGTGACGCGCCCGGCCTGCTCGACATTGGTGAGGTGTGCACCGGGATCAACGACGTGCAGTACCGCGTCGGCGATACCGTCGGCGATCGCGCTCAACGTCGCCGGAGGCGTCGCTGGATCCTGCTCGCCCGCGATGAGGAGCGTCGGAGCGACGATGCGGGCCAGGTCGGCGCGGCCGTCCCACACCGAAAGTGCCTCGCAGCAAGCGGCATAGCCCTCGTCAGGTGTGGCCTCGACCATCGCGACGTGGCGCGCGACTAGTTCTGGATCGTTTTCGGCCAGTCCCGGAGTGAACCAGCGTCCGACCACGGCGGCCGCGATGGATGCAATTCCGTCCGCACGGACAGCCTTGGCGCGATCGATCCACGGCTGAGCCGGGGCGAACTGCGCGGACGTGCACATCAAGGTCAACGTCCCGACGCGAGTGGGGTGGTGCGCGGCGATCCACTGGCTGACGGCGCCGCCGAGGGAGAGCCCGACCAGATGAACGGATTCGAGTTCGAGCGAATCGAGGAGAGCGATGACATCATCGGCGAGATCGGCGATGGAATAGGGGCCTGCGGGGACCGGCGACTTGCCATGGCCGCGATGGTCGACGGCGATGACGCGGTACCGATTCGACAGCGCGTGAATCTGCGGCTGCCACATGGACAGATCGGACCCGAGTGAACCCAGGAGAACTACTGCGGGAGCATCAGGATTGCCGGTCTGTTGAAAGTTGAGCGCGACGCTCATCGAGATCCTCCTGTAGGGCGTTCGGTGAGGGCACGGTCGACCAGATCGGTGGCGTGGCCCAGATAGTGTGCGGGGTCGAGTAGTTCGGCGATCTCCGCTTCGGTCAAGTGCTCTGCGATGGCGGGATCACGATCCAACCTGGTTCCGGAAGTGGCTGCCGCGGTGACGATGTCGCGCGCTCGATCGGTGTGCGCGGACAGTGCCTTGGTGACCCGCTCGGCGAGAATCAGGCCACCGGTGATGTCGAGATTGCGTGCCATCGACTCGGTGTGTACTTGCAGACCGGTGAGGCTGACGGAAAGCTGGTGCGCTGCTCCGCCTGCCAGACGCAGGAGTTCGGTGACTGTTTCCCACTCGGCGTGCCAGGGGCCTGCAGCGCGGGCGAATTCGTGATCCATGTTCGACAGGGCTGTGGCGACCAGTGCAGGAGCACGTCGCGCTGCTGCGCGAGCGGTGATGGCCGCGACGGGATTCTGCTTGTGCGGCATGGCCGATGAGCCACCCGGAGCGCTTTCGGCGACCTCGGAGAGTTCGGTGGACGCCATGACGGTGATGTCGGTGGCGGGCTTGGAAACAGCGCCGGCGACGATACCGAGCGTGGTCGCGAGTTCTGCTATGGTCACGCGGTCGGTGTGCCAGGGAGCAACCTGCCTGGCCAGACCGAGTTCGTCTGCCAGTGCATCGGCGATCCTGAGCCCGTCGGGATACAACGCAGCGAGTGTGCCTGCGGCGCCGCCGAACTGAACCGGCAACGTGGACAGCACGATCTCGAGGCGGATCGCGGCGGCGTCGAGTGCCGTGAACCAACTCGAGGCCAGAAGGCCGAAAGTGGTCGGAAGTGCCTGCTGGCCCAAAGTTCTCGCGACCATCGGAGTGGAGCGATGGAGGCGGGCGAGGTGGGCGGCGGAATCGGCGGCGCGTGTCAGGTCGGCAAGAACCACCGCGCCCGCGCGTCGCGTCAACAGCATGAGAGCGCAGTCCATGATGTCCTGGCTGGTGGCTCCCGGATGCACCACGGAGGCAGGCACACCTTCCTGTCCCACCCTTTCGCGAAGCATCTTCACCAGCGGGATGACAGGGTTTCCACCGGCTGCCGACGCCCGGCCGAGCGCCACGATGTCCAGACCACCCGGTTGTGAGAGTTCGGCCGCAGCAGCAGCCACCGCAGCGCAATGTTCCCCGTCCGCCAATCCGACGGTGGCCATCGCGCAGCTCAGCGCGGCTTCCACGTCGAGCAACGCGGTGACCCACGCCTGGTCGGACAGGTGTTCCGCTACTCGGGTGGCCCCGAACACCGGATCGAACAGTGCGCCGCGAGTGGGCATGTGTACTCCTCTTACAGTTCGAAGAAGGGCGTCTCGACGCCGTTCGCGTCCTCGTCCTGAACATAGACCGTCCAGGAGTACCCACCGTCGACCTTGGTTGCAACCAACTTCGCGCGTTCGATTTCGCTCAGTGACGACAGGACCGGATCTGTTGCGTGTGCGTCGGCGTCGTCGGGGAAGTACAAGCGGGTGACCAGGCGGTCGAGCATGCCGCGCGCAAATACCGACACGTTGACGTGTGGGGCTTCGCTCACGTCAGCTTCGGTGGGCAGCGCACCGGGCTTGACGGTGTGAACCAGTGCGGTGCCCGTGGGATCCGCTGCGCTGCGGGCGAATTCGCGAAAACCAGCCGGAGTGAGGTCCACTGCGCCGCGGGGATCGTCCGGATGGTTGAAGCGTCCGAGCGTATCGGCCTGCCACGTTTCGATCATCGCATCTGCGACCGGTGTGCGGGCGCCGTCGATCACCGTGATGGCCAGCGTGATTCGTCCGGATGCGTCGGCCGGGGCGGCGTCGGGGCCATCCGTCCAATGGAGGCCGATGTGCCAGTACGGTCCGACGGTCTGAGAGGGCGTGACACCGAAGGGGGCAGTGGTGAAGTCGCCGGGGACGACCGGATAAGTGGGTGCGGGCTTCGCGGTGTGATCAGTCATCGTGGTCTTCCTCGTTCTCGAATACGGAGGCATTACGGCCGCGCAGGACGATGTCGAAGCGGAACCCGAGAGCCCAGTTGGGGACTGTGGCGTCGTAGTCGAAGACGCTGACCATGCGGTGACGTGCTGCTTCGGGTACCGCGTTGTAGATCGGGTCCTGGAAGAACATCGGATCGTCGGGGAAGTACATCTGCGTCACGAGGCGCTGCGTGAATGCCGTGCCGAACAGCGAGAAATGGATGTGGGCCGGTCGCCAGGCGTTGTCGTGGTTCATCCACGGGTAGGCGCCGGGCTTGATCGTGGTGAAGCTGTAGTGGCCGTTTGCGTCGGTCACACAGCGACCGAGCCCGTTGAAGAACGGGTCCAGCGGCGCGGGCCAGTTGTCGCCGGTGTGGCGGTAGCGTCCACCGGCGTTGGCCTGCCACACCTCGAGCAGCGTGTGGGGGACAGGCTTTCCGTCGCCGTCGAGTACGCGCCCGTGGACGACGATGCGTTGCCCCTGTGCTTCGCCGCCGTTGGCGATGGTCAGGTCGTTTTCGCCGGCTCCGACGCGATCTTCGCCGAATACCGGCCCGGTGAGTTCCGTGAGTCGCTGGGGGAGCAGCTTCAGCGGTTGCTTCGGGTGGCGAAGGGAAGTGGTCTTGTAGTCCGCGAAATCGGCCGGGGCGTTGACGCCTGTCGGCCGCTGGTACCTCGGCGGTAGATGCAGCATAGGGAACCTCGTCGTTCGGTTACGTGAAGTTGTTCGCAATGTGTACATGTGTTGCGCTCTGCGAACAGAATAGTTCGTGAATGTGACCCAGGCAATGCCGGGGGGCGAAAAATGTTCGTGATGCGCACGGGGGTTCACAATACGTACGCATCGCGCTACTGTGATCGACATGATGGACAAAGTCATTCCCACTGCTGCCGAGGCCGTCGCCGACGTGCCGGACGGCGTCACGATCGCTGTCGGAGGTTTCGGACTCGTCGGAGTGCCGGAGATCCTCATCGATGCGCTCCTCGCGCAGGGCGCGACGTCACTCGAAACGGTGAGCAACAACTGCGGCACCGACGGGTTCGGGCTCGGAGTGCTCCTGGAGAAGGGGCGCATCCGCCGTACTGTCAGCTCGTACGTCGGCTCCAACAAGGAGTTCGCGCGTCAGTACCTTTCCGGTGAGCTCGAAGTCGAACTGACGCCGCAGGGCACGCTCGCCGAGCGCATGCGCGCCGGGGGAGCCGGAATTCCCGCGTTCTTCACCCCGGCCGGCGTCGGCACCCAGGTTGCGGACGGCGGCCTGCCACTGCGGTACGACGGCAACGGCGGCATCGCAGTTGCCAGTCCGCCCAAGGAAACTCGCGACTTCGACGGCGTCACCTACGTGATGGAGCGCGGTATCGTCGCCGACTACGCACTGGTTCACGCTTGGAAGGGTGACCGGCACGGCAACCTCGTCTATCGCGCGAGTACCCAGAACTTCAATCCGGCTGCAGCAACGTCGGGTCGCATCACCATTGCGCAGGTCGAGCACCTCGTCGAACCCGGCGAACTCGACCCCGCCGAGATCCACACGCCCGGCATTCACGTTCAGCGCGTTGTCCACGTCGGCCCGGTGACGGTCGGCATCGAGAATCGGACGGTACGAGCATGACTTCCGTAATACCCACCAAGCTCACCCGTGAAGAGATGGCGGCCCGCGTCGCGCGCGAACTCGAGGACGGGCAGTACGTGAACCTCGGCATCGGTATGCCGACGCTGGTTCCGAACTACCTCCCGACCGACATCACCGTCGTATTGCACTCGGAGAACGGCGTTCTGGGCGTAGGGCCGTACCCCACCGAGGACCAACTCGATCCCGAGCTGATCAATGCAGGCAAGGAGACCATCACCGTTCTCCCCGGTGCGTCGTTCTTCGACTCCTCCGCGTCGTTCGGCATGATCCGGGGCGGCCAGGTCGACGTTGCCGTGCTCGGTGCCATGCAGGTCAGTGCCACCGGAGACCTCGCGAACTGGATGATCCCCGGCCACATGGTCAAAGGCATGGGCGGCGCGATGGATCTGGTCCACGGCGCAAAGCGCGTCATCGTGATGATGGAGCACGTCTCGAAGAAGGGCGAGCACAAGATCGTCGAGGAGTGCTCACTTCCGTTGACCGGTAAGGGCTGCGTCCAGCGAATCATCACCGACATGGCCGTGATCGACGTGACTGACGACGGTCTCCGCCTGGTGGAGACGGCTCCGGGCATCAGCGTCGACGACGTGGTTGCTGCCACCGGTGCGAAACTGATTCTCTGACACGTCGTTTCATCGATGTGCTCAGCCGCCGGGTCCTGACTTTCCACCGACCCGGCGGCAGCATTACGCCCCGACGTCGTTCAGTTCGCTCTCGACCGGAATCCAAAGTTCGAATCGCGCGACGGTGAAATCGTCGTTGTACTCGGTACGCATTATCTCGGGACCAGGCACGGAGCGAAAAGGGTTGGCCGGGAACCATTCCGTGTAGATGTCTCGCCACAGATACTGCACAGACTCGATTGCCGATCCGTCGGCGGTGAACACGGCCCACGTGTGTGCGTCGACCGAAAGCGCGTCGAAGCCTGAGGGCGCGGTTTCGCCGGTGACCACTCCCAGGTAGTAATCCAGTTCTGTGCCTTCGGTTCTGGGATGCGCCAAATTGTCGACAACACTGACGATTCCCTCCGGTTCTTGATCGGACAGCTCGCGCAGCCCTCGCAGCGCGACCTTGTCCACGGTGCGGGTGAAATCTTCGATGGCAGAATTGGGACCTTCGTGAACCAGTGGTACCCGGGTTTTGAATCCGACTACCGTCAAGGCGGGTTTGTCCACAAGCATGTAGTCCATCGGTGTGGCTCCTTCCAACGTCACGTGAATGACAAGCTTCGGTTGTGATTTGAGAACGGCGGGAGCGCGTTTGACTGCGCCGGGACTCACGCCGTGAAATGTGGTGAACGCTCGTGTGAAGGCTTCCGCGGACGAGTACCCGTACTTCACGGCTGTCTCCAACACTCCTGACCTGCTGACCGACAACTCGGCACCGGCCAGGGTGAGTCGACGTCGACGGATGTACTCCGACACAGGAATGCCGGCGAGGGCCGAGAACATCCTTCGGAAGTGATACTCCGAGGTGGTTGCCAGCCTTGCCATCTCGGCTGTGTCGATCTCGCCGATCAGATTGGCTTCGATGTACTCGAGTGCGCGGTTCAGCCCGTCGATCATCGTGTCTTCCTGTTCACGGGTTTCACGCTACGCAGATCGCCTCGGTCGTACCCGACTATCCGTGCCCGAAAAAGTAGGGCAGGAATGCATCTGGACAACTCAGTTAATCATCATTATCTTGAATCGAACATCGATGATTGACCAGGAGGCACAGTGAGCACCCGTTTTCCGCAGGCTGAATTGACCGAGGTGCCCGAGGACATCGCCACCAAGATTCTCGAGATCCAGGAGAAGTCGGGGTTCGTGCCCAACGTCTTCCTGATGTTCGCTCGTCGCCCAGCCGAGTTCCGGGCATTCTTCGCGTACCACGACGCGATCATGCTCAAGGAAGATTCCGCGCTCACCAAGGGTGATCGAGAAATGATCGTCACCGCGATCTCTGCGGCCAACAAATGTACGTACTGCGTTGTCGCGCACGGCGCGATTCTGCGTATCTACGAGAAGAAGCCGCTGGTCGCCGATCAGGTTGCGGTCAACTATCGCACTGCGGAGATCTCCGATCGTCAGCGCGCGATGCTCGACTTCGCCACCAAGGTGAACTCCGCCTCTCACGAAATCGCCGACGCCGATTTCGGTGCTCTCCATGAGCACGGCTTCGGTGACGAGGATGCGTGGGACATTGCGGCGATCACTGCCTTTTTCGGCCTCAGTAACCGAATGGCGAGTTTTTCCGGCATGCTGCCCAACCCGGAGTTTTACCTGATGGGGCGAGTTCCGAGGTCCTGATTCCCGCTCGCTGAACATAAGCTTTCAATTTTTCGGACCGACCGGTCGTAACGTCTGGAACTCAGCCGACGAAGTAAAGGCTGTCCACGCCGGAATTGCCGTCTTCGTAAAGAAGGCCGAAAGGTTGAGCGCTATGTCGGAGAAGTCCATCGCCCATTCTCGGAGGGTCCGCTCTGCGGCCGCCGGTGCCGTACTCGCACTCGGATTGGCGGTGGGCGGCACGGGAATTGCATCGGCAGAGCCGGAAACCGTGTGTACCCCGAGCGCAGATCCGCTTGTGACCTGCGCTGAGGAAGAGGCAGTTCCCACTACCGACGCCGACGCGGCGACAAGCACCGAGACCGTACCCGAGAAGGCCGAGGCCGGCGCTGCAGAAGCAGGTACTGCCGGAACCGCGGCAACGGACGCCGCAGCGCTGGCGGAAGCCGAAGCAAAAGCAAAAGCCGCAGCCGACGCCGCAGCGAAGGCGGCCGAAGCAGCCGCGACGGCAGGGGTCGACTCGTCCGCAGCGACAGACACTTCGGTGAAGGCGACCGAGGCAATGACTCAGGCGAGCGTCGAGGCAACCAAGGCGGCGGTCGAGTCGACCAAGGCCAAGGCGGAGGCCGGGGCAGCGGAACAGTCAGCCAAGGACGCAGAAGAGGCGGCCAAGGTTGCGGAGTCCGCTGCGGCCGACGCCAAAGAGGTAGCACAAACAGCTCAGGCAGAAGCAGATGCGGCCGCAGCCAAGGCAACGGAACTCGAGGAAGCAGCGAAGGCCGCCGGTTCGGGGACCAAGACCGAGGAGGCGGCACAGGCTCGCGCCGAGGCTAATGCTCTGAAGGCCAAGGCCGATGAGGCGAAGGCTGCCGCGGATGCAAACGCCAAGCTGGTTGCGGACAAGAACAAGGAAGCCGACGAAGCCTTCAAGAACTGGGACATCGCGAAGGGGCTCGCCGCAAAGGCTCAGGCGTTGGCCGCCGCATGGAATGCCAAGCAGCTCGCGATCACCGTCAAGGAAACTCAGAAGGTGGCCACCGCCGCCGAAACCACGGCCAAGGCAGCCGAGTCTGCAGCCGCCACCGAGGTAGAAGCTGCTACCGCCGCCCGTAAGGCTGCTGATGAAGCGGCAGCTACCGCAGCTTCTGCACAGAAGGACGCCGACGCTGCACAGAAGGCCGCGGAGACGGCCCAGGCGGAGGCCGATGCTGCAGGGGATGCGGCCACCGACAAGCGAGCAATCGCCGACGAAAAGGCTGCCGAAGCCGCCAAGAAGGCCGAAGCTGCCGAAGCGGCGAGCAAGAAGGCACAGGATCTCTACCTGGCGGCCGAAGACGCGAAGGCCGCGGCCGACGCCGCAGCTGCAAAGGCCAAGGAAGCTCAGGCCGCAGCTGCAGCCGCAAAGGCCGAAGCGGATGCAGCGCAGAAGATCGTCGACGAGCTCAAGGCAAAGGGCGAGAAGGAGATTGACAACGGAACAGGTGTCGGCGGTGAAGTGATCATCGGTGAGCACACTGACGACGGTTCCGGAGTCACGAAGGTAGACGAGACCACCGCTGTAGTGAACAAGACCGGCGTGAAGCTGGTCGGCTACTACAACAACAAGGGCGCCTTCGACGTCGTCGACTACTACGTCACCGACGCCGACGGTGATCCGGCACTTGCCGGAAGCCTGCCCCCGGTCGATCTTGCTCTCGGTGACACTGCAAGTAGCACCAGCGGTAGCAGCAGTTCCAATCTGCCTGCTGTGCTGATCGGCGTCGGAGTCGTGGGCGCCGCAGCCGCAGCAGCTACGACGGTGGTTGTTCGTCGCAAGCGTCATGACGGTCCGGGCAGCACGTCTGCATAGCGCCGGCCTCTCGGCGGTAGCGATCCTCGCACTCCTCGTATCCGGATGTTCGGGCGAGAACTCGGGATCGCTACCCGACCGCTCGCCGGTGCAGTCGCACATCGCGGCTGCACCGGCTTCGGTGAACGTCGACCCGGCCGAACCGGAACGGATCGAATTGAGGTCTGCGTCCGGGGCTACGTACCTGAGCAGTCCGTTGCACGCGGAGAAACTGATGCGCGGCGGCGAGAGTGGACAGCAGCTGAATCCGGTCGACGAGCTGCCGGTGTGGTGGGGCGAGAGCGGACTGCCGGGAACCTCGACCGCACAGACCGTTGTTGTCGTCGGGCACAACTACACCACTCGCGAAGCACCGTTCCGGGCGCTACGCGTAGTGGAGCCAGGTGATCGCGTCCTGCTGGAAACACCGAACGGAGTGCTCGAGTACGACGTCGAAACCGTCGGGCCGCTGCACAAAGGTTCGCTGCTGGGCGCACACGAGTTGCGCGAATCCGTTCCGGGACGGCTGATCCTCGCCAATTGTGATGTCGTCGAGGGGGAGTCGACGCCGGACAACTACATCGTCGTCGCTCAGCTGGCAACGCACTGAATCCGCGACAGTGCAACAATGGGTACATGGATTCTCTCGGTCTTCTCTCGGAACTGGTAGCCCTCGACACGGTCTCCGGAGAGGCAGCTCCCCAGCGCAGAGCCATGGATTCGATTGTCTCGTTGGTGCTCTCGCGTGCGCCGCAGGCAAAGGTGGAGTCGGATCTGACCGGCAAACATCCCTGGGCCTTGATCACCAACGAAGCAGCCCCCTCGGCGGCAAGACTGCTGTTCGCCTGCCACGTCGACACGGTGCCGGTGGGCACTGTCTCCGACTGGGAGTTCGATCCCTATGCCGCGCAGGTCGACGGTGAATTGTTCCTCGGCAGAGGAACATCGGACATGAAAGCCGGCCTTGTTGCCGCTACTGCCGCGGTTGTCGACGCCTTCGAACGTGGAGTCCCGGTCGCACTGCTGCTGACGAGCGACGAGGAAATCGGATCGCTCGGTGCGGTTCGTTCGGCCGACGCCGTAGCTGATCTCCAGGTCGGGGCAGTCATCGTTCCCGAGGCGACGGGCAATCGAATCAACCTGGGGCACCGCGGTGCACTGTGGCTCGAGGTATCCGTCAAAGGAAAAGCCGCGCACGGAAGTACGCCGCAGCGCGGAACAAACGCCGTCCTCAAACTGCTCGACGTGGTCGGCCGAGCTCGACAGGAGCTTCCGCTGTCGTCGGACGCCTTCCTGGGTGCCGAAACCTGGAACCTCGGCTTGGTCGGCGGAGGTTCAGCTCCGAACATCGTGCCGGACAGTGCACGTGCGGTGATCGATCACCGCACGGTGGGAGACGGCGCAGACCTGCTCGCATGGTGGCGCGCCCAACCGGAGGTCGACTCGGTAGAGACGTCGATTCACCTGGGAGGTGTGCGTACCGACGCGTCGGATCCGTGGTTGGCCACCTTGCCGATCCCTGTTGCAACCGAACCGGTTTCGTACTTCACCGACGCTTCGGTGCTCGCAGCGGCCGCCCCAGGAGCTCCCGTCGTTATCTGGGGGCCGGGCACTCCCTCGCTGATGCATGCGGCCAACGAAAGCGTCAAGGTCTCGGAACTGGACGGTGCAATTGCTGCTTACGGTGCGGTGGCCGCTGCTTGGCCGACGGTGGACTGACGGACAATCAGTTCAGGAGCAAGCGCGATGTGGGCTGTCGACTCGGAAGAGTTGTTCATCGCCTGATCCAGAAGTCGCACAGCTTCTTCCGCGATTCTTTCCTGCGGTTGCCCGACGGTGGTCAACGGCGGATTGCACAGTTCGGAGAAGGGGATGTTGTCGAAACCGGTGACCAGAACGTCACCGGGGACGTCGATGCCCAGTGTGTGGCAGGTTTGCAACACGCCGAGTGCGATCAGGTCGTCGGCGCAGACCAGAGCGTCGGGGCGAGTTTTGCCGGTCAGGATGGTGTTGGACGCCGTGCGCCCCCATTCGATCGAATATTCGCCGAGTTGTGTCCACTCGTCACGAGTTTCGATGCCCATCCGATCCGCATGGCGGAAGAATCCGGCCCGGCGAAGTTCGGTCGACGAATTGGTCAGCTCGGAACTGATGAAGGCAGCCGATCGCGCGCCACGCTCGGACAGATGCTCCATCACGAGTGATTGTGCGGCGTCGTCGTCGACACCGACCCAATCCGTTTGGGTATCCATGGCAAACCGGTCCAGTTGAACGACCGGAAGCGTTGCCGCGCTGGCTCGGACTGCTTCGGCACTCAATTCGCCGTGGCACGGGCTGATGATGATTCCGTCCACCTGCCGCGAAACGAGCGACTTCAGTCGCTGCGCTTCCACGTCGGGGTCGGAACGAGAATCGCACAGGAACAGTTGTAGTCCGCGCTGCGCGAGGACGTGTTCGACATTGACCACCAACGAAGTGAAGAAGGGGTTCGCGATGCTCGGAACCACCATTCCGACAGTGTCCGTCCGATTACGACGCAGTGAGCTGGCGATGATGTTTCCCGAGTATCCGAGGGAATCCGCGGCTCGTTTGATCGTCGCTGCAAGCTCGTCCGAGACAGGGCGGGAGCCGGACAGTGCCCGCGACACGGTGGCAGTTGACACCCCGGCCAGTTCCGCGACATCGCGAATGGTCGCCTTGCGCATGCGTCCCCCGTTTTCTGCTCGATTCGGGTCCGAGGTTATCGAACCGCACGGTCCAGTGTCCCGCATGTAACGCGATTGAGGCAATCGTTTACATATTCGAATTGTGAAATCCTTGACACAACCCGGTGTTGATCGCATAACCTGCTAAATCATCAAGGCAATCGATTACATCGTGTGCAGATCTTGTGCATGGACATACAGCGCAAATCTTGCGCATGGAATGGGGTAGCTGAAGTGACCGCATCACCGCTCGGAGTCTTTCCGCCCAAGCCCTCGGCGTTGGCAGAGATGTTCACCGGCACGCCTTCTCTCATCGGGGCCATCCACCTCCCTGCTCTGCCGGGCAGCCCGCACTACACCGGGCAGCCGGTTTCGGAAATTGCTCGCTTCGCTGTGGAGGAAGCACACGCGTACGTCGACAACGGTTTCGACGGTGTGATCGTCGAAAATCATTGGGACATACCGTTCCTCAAGCCCGGAGAACACGGATACGAGACGGCCGCCAGCATGGGCGTCATCACGGCAGCGGTGGTCGCCGAGTTCGGCAAGGCGGTCGGCGTCAGCATCTTGTCCAACGCCGGCGAGTGCGGAGTGGCCGCGGCGTGGGCGGCGGGCGCGAGTTTTGTGCGCGTCAATCAGTGGGCCAATGCCTACATTGCCAATGAGGGCTTTATCGAGGGTCAGGCTGCCAAGACGACGCGCTTTCGCCATCGCATCGGCGCCGACCCGGTCCGGATCTTCGCTGACGTGCACGTCAAGCACGGTGCGCATGCCATTGTCGCGGACCGCACTGTCGCGGAACAGACCGAAGACGCCGAGTTCTTCGACGCAGACGTTCTGATCGCGACGGGTTCGCGCACCGGTGACGCCGCTTCGGTCGACGAAGTTTCCGTGATCCGAGACAACACCGTTCTTCCGGTGATCATCGGATCCGGCATCACGGCTGCCAATGTCGCAGCGCTGATGAAGGAATGCGACGGTGCCATAGTTGCATCTTCGGTGAAGGACAATGGACGCTGGTGGGGACGGGTCGCAGGCGAGAAGGTCCGCGAACTGTCCCGGGCTGCAGGAAAGTAACCATGATTGTCTTTTGTGGATACGCCAACAACGATGTGACGGTGCATGTCCCACACGTACCGGTCCTCGGGGAGCGCGTTCAGGCAACGGCCATCAGTCAGATCGACGGTGGAATGAATGCAAATGCTGCGGTATCCGCGGCCCGAATGGGCGCGCAGGTGATCTTTGCCGGTGCCGTGGGCCCGGACGCGCGGTCCACCGAGTTTCTCGAAGCACTCGAGGCAGATGGCGTCGACACCAGTTGGTCGCCGCGAGATGCGTTCCTGTCGACGGCAGTTGTTCTCATCGCGCAGGACGGCGATCGCTCCATCATCAGCCAGGATGACCCGAACGATGCCGAACGCATCGGAGTTGTCGTTACCCGATTGGCCGCTGCCGGCGGTGGACGACTGTTCCTCGACGGATACCGTGCGGTCTTCCTCCCGGATGAATTACCGGGAAGCGTAAGTCTGGTAATCGATCTGGACGGTTGTGAAAACAAAGCCGCGGCACTGTGCGCGTTCGCGCTCGCTGACCACGTCGTCGTAGGGCGTGCCCTGTGGGAAGGCGAGTTCGGGATCGGTTTCGATCAGTGGCAGGCACTGGCCGCCGAGCACAATACTCACCTGCTGGTGACCGACGGCTCGCGAGGTTGGACGCTGGCCACACCGGACGGCGAGGTGACGAGCGAACCGGCAGTAGTGGTCGACGTCGTCGATGCAGTCGGGGCCGGCGATTGCTTCGGCGGTACGTACATCGCTTTTGTCGACGCCGGGCGCTCGCCGGTGGACGCCGCACGACTCGCGGGAGCCTCGGCTGCCTTGGCTTGCGCCACCGCAGGACCCCGCGGATGCCCCACCCGAGATGAATTGGACAGCTTCACAGCAACATTGACCCCTCACACCCTTTTGGAGACTCGATGATGAAACGTGCTTTGCCTCTGCCTCTGGCGCTGGGAGCTGCAGTCGCGCTCACGCTCACCGCTTGTGACTCGGCTTCGTCGAGTGACTCGAAGGACGCATCGGGTGGCTCGTCCATCCCGCAGCCGACCCGGGTCGCCGAAAGCTGTGACGGGACGAACGGCAAGCTCAAGGTCGGTCTCGTGACCATCAACCTTCAGGCGCTGTACTTCAACCAGATCAACAATGCCGCGAAGAACGTCGCGGACAAGGCAGGCGTCGACCTGCAGATCATCAGCGGCAACGACGATTCCGTCGCGCAGGCCAACGCCTTCGACAATCTGATCGCCGCCGGTGTCGACGCGATCATCGTCGATGCAATCGACACGGACGGAATCAAGCCGTCGGTGGTCAAGGCCAAGAACGCGGGCATCCCTGTCGTCGCGGTCGACGCGACCATCGACGATCCGGCACTGTCGACTCAGGTCGGTACGGCCAATGCAGAGGGCGGTGCCAAGATCGGAAACACCTTGGCCGATGTCGCGAACAACACCGGAACGGTCGGTATCGTCGGCGCGCTCAACAGCACAGTCCAGCTGGAGCGGCAGAAGGGCTTCACCGAGACCGTAACCGGCCGCGGAATGACCGTCGGCACTGTCGTGGACGGACGTAACATTCAGGAGAACGCACAGACCGCAGCGGAGAACCTGCTGACCGGCGGTGGCGACATGAAGTACGTCTACGCAACCGGTGAGCCGGCCTTGATCGGACTCGTCGCGGCGGTCAACAGTCAGAAGGCGCAGGATCGCATCGAAGCAGTCGGTTGGGATCTTTCGGATCAGGCGGTAGGCGGACTCAAAGCCGGTTGGCTTAAAGGCGTGGTCCAGCAGAACACCTTCGAATTCGGCCACGAGGCAATGAATTCGGCAATCGACCTGGCTTGCGGACGCGGCGCTCCGGCAAACATCCCCGTTCCCACCCAGATCGTGACTCCGGAGAACGTGGCCGACTACATGTACTACTTGGAGAAGTAATCATGGCACCTCCACTGATCGAACTCTCGGGCATCACCAAGTCGTACGGACCGGTGAAGTCCCTTCAAGGAGTGGACCTTCGGCTGGCGAAGGGTGAGGTACTCGGAGTGGTCGGCGACAACGGCGCCGGTAAGTCCACTCTGATGAAGATTCTCGCCGGTGCGGTTCAGCACGACGGCGGTGAAATGCGCGTCAACGGTGAACCAGTACGCTTTTCGACGCCGCTCGACGCGCAGCAGAAGAAGATCGGAATCGTCTACCAGGACCTGGCTCTGTGCGACACGCTCGACGTCGCCAGCAACCTGTTCCTCGGCCGAGAACCGCGAAAAGGCCCCTTCCTCGACCGGCATGCCATGCACGAGAAGGCGGCTCACATTCTTGCCGACCTGCATGTCAAGGTGAAGTCGACCTACCAGGAGATCGGGCAACTGTCCGGTGGACAGCGGCAAACCGTCGCGATCGCCCGCGCGGTCTCTTTCCGGCCCGACGTATTGATCCTCGACGAGCCCACCGCTGCGCTTGCCGTCGCCGAGGTCGAGTCGGTGCTCAAGCTGATCACGGACGTGGCAGCGGCCGGGGTGGGCGTCATTCTCGTGACGCACCGCCTGCAGGATCTGTTCCGCGTGTGTGACCGAATCACGGTCATGTACGAGGGGCAGAGCGTCGATGACGTTCCGATCGGCGACCTCAACATCGAGTCTCTCGTCGGACTCATCACTCGAACTCCGGTGCCGCAACGGACACCGGCAGCAGCACAGGGAGTTACGGCATGACCACTCTCGAGAAGACCCAGGCACCGGTCGAGCGAAAGCTTGCCGCCAAGCCGTCGTTGTGGGACAGCGTCAACAAGCCGACGCTTGCGATGCTCGCGGTGACAATTGCTGTTGCAGCTGTCTTCTCGGCGACCACGTCGTCGTTCCTGACATTCACGAACCTGTCGAACCTGGCAACCCAGATCGCTCCGGTTCTGATCATCGCGGTAGCAATGACTTTCGTGATCACGGCCGGACAGATCGACCTGTCCGTCGGTGCGATCGTCGCGTTCGTCGCGGCGATGAGTGCCGAACTGATCCAGGCGGGCGTCGATTCGTCCTTGGTCTTCGTCGCCGCCCCGGTGATGGGTGCGGCCTGGGGTCTGGTCAACGGTTGGCTGGCCGCCTATCAGGGTATTCCGCCGTTCATCGTGACTCTGGCGACGATGTCCGTCATCCGCGGCATCGCGCTGTACCGGACCGAAGGGTTCTCCGTTCCGGTTCCGGCCGACACCTACTTCGCGAAGCTCGGAACTGCGGAATTCCTCGGGTTCTCCGCCAGCGCCTGGATCGCTCTCGTCGTCGTGGTCATCGGAGCAATTGCGCTCAACCGCATGCGCTTCGGACGCTACGTCACCGGTATCGGCTCCAACGTCGAATCCGTACGACGGTCCGGCGTCAACACGCGTCGTGTGCTCATGATGACGCTCGTCTTCACCGGCCTGGCTGCCGGCATCGCGGGACTGCTGATCGCGGCTCGACTGGGCTCGGGTTCGGCCAACTCTGCAACGGGATTCGAGCTCACCGTGATCACCGCTGTGGTTCTCGGTGGCACCAACCTGTTCGGCGGTCGCGGAACCGTGATCGGTACCGTCATCGGTGCCGTTCTGACCGGCATCATCGCCAACGGATTGACCCTGCTCGGCGTGAGCCCGTTCTTGACGCCGATCATCACCGGTGTCGTTCTGCTACTGGCCATCTGGATCAACATGCGCGGACACACACTGAGCGCGCTGTGGCGACACCTGCAGTCCGCACCCTCGGGGCCTGCACGCTCATGAGTAAGGTTCGTACCGTCACGGGAACCGTGGACAGCTCGGAACTCGGGCTGGTTCTCCCACACGAACATCTGCACAACGACGTCACCGGTGCGTACACCGAGGCCCCGGATCCGGTTGTGGCACAGCGGTTGGCCGGTCCGGTACGCGCCGAGGATGCCTGGCTTCTTCACGACAATCCGTACTACAGTCTCGACAATTGTCGAGTCGACGACGGATCGGCCGTGGTGGAAGACCTTGCGGACTTCGCCCGCCTCGGTGGTCGGACGATCATCGATCTGACACCGCCGGGACTGGGCCGGGCGCCGGAGAAGTTGGCGGAGTTCTCGCGAAGGTCCGACGTGCGAGTGATCATGGGTTCGGGGTGGTACCTCGAGACGACCCATCCAGTCGAGGTCCACGAACTCGGTGTCGACGACCTGGCGGGTTCGCTCGTCGAGGAGTTCGATCCGGCAAAGGAATTGGCGCCGGGAGTGATCGGGGAGATCGGTATCTCCCCGCTCTTCACTCAGAACGAGGCCAAAGCGTTGCGGGCGGCGTGCATCGCTCAGCGTGAGGTGGACGTGCCCCTGTTCGTCCACCTTCCGGGATGGCAGCGCGTCGGACATCACGTTGTCGACATCGTGGTCAACGAGATGGGCGTCGATCCGCAAGCAGTGGTCCTGTGCCACATGGACCCGTCGGGACACGACACCGACTACCAACGATCGCTCGCCGACCGCGGAGTTTTCCTCGAGTTCGACATGATCGGAATGCCTTTCGACTTCCCCGGAGAGGGCCTTTCTCCACATCCGGCGGAAACAGCCACTGCGGTAGCCGGATTGGTGACTTCCGGCCACGCCTCACAACTGTTGCTCAGTCACGATCTCTTCCTCAAATCAATGCTCAGAAAGCACGGCGGTAACGGATTCTCCTACGTACCACTCGCCTTCGCCGCACGGTTGGTGCGCGCAGGCGTAGATCCCCAGCAAGTGTCCGCACTGATGCGAGACAACCCGAGGTCGCTCTTCGAGCAGGCCGCGAAAGGAAACAGAAGCAGTCATGGGTAAACGAGTACTGATCGCCGGCGAGAGCTGGATGACGACGTCGACGCACGTCAAGGGCGTCGACGAGTTCAGTGTCCATTCCTACGTCGAGGGAGTCGGTCCGCTGAGGGATGCGCTCACCTCACGTGGCCACGACGTGACACACATGCCCGCACACCTGGTGCCGACGCAGTTCCCCGGTACCGCAGAAGCACTGTCGCAGTTCGACGTCGTCGTTCTCTCCGACATCGGAGCGAACTCACTGCAGCTGGCTCCCGGCGTGTTCGACCAGTTCCGCGCCGGCGAGGATCGCCTTGTTGCGCTTCGTGACTGGGTGAACGCCGGTGGCTCACTGATGATGATCGGTGGCTACCTCTCGTTCTCCGGGTTCCAGGCGCGAGCAGCTTTCCGCCAGACCGCGATCGCCGAGGTACTGCCCGTGACGATGCTTGCCGAGGACGATCGCGTCGAGACACCGGCCGGGATCGTTCCCACCGTCGTCGATGCTGCTCACCCTGCTCTCGGTGGTGCCGGCGATTCCTGGCCGGCGCTACTGGGATACAACCGCGTCGTCGCGAAAGACGGTGCTGCGGTTCCCGCCACCATCAACGGCGATCCGCTTGTCGCTGCAGGTGAATACGGCGCCGGACGGTCGATCGTCTTCACCTCGGACTGCTCGCCGCACTGGGCTCCACCGGAGTTCTGTGAGCAGTGGCCCGGATACACCGACCTGTTCGACGGCTTGATCAGTTGGGTCGCCGGCAAATGAGTCGGTCCTCAGACCTGCTCGCGCGGCAGCAGAGTAACCTCGCTGCCGCGCGGGCGGTTCCATTCATCGAGGACACCATCGGCGGGACGTTGAGTGATGAGGGATTCCGCCGGTACCTCGTGATCGAAGAGGCATTTGTACTGACGGCCGTCAAGGTGTTGGGGTTGGTGGTCGCCGAGTCCCCGACGCTCGACGATGCGCTCGACCACGTGACGTCGATGTCGAACCTGGTGGGCGAACAGCGCGAATATTTTGCGCTGTTGCGTTCCCGTTTCCCCTACGAGGGTGACGCAGCGGCTCTGATCGAGGAGTCGTCTGTGCTGTCCACGCACGCCTTGGCCCTCGCCCGCGACGAGGGCAGGGCAGCTGCCCTGGTGGGCATGTACGCCGCGGAAACCCTGTATCTGTCGTGGTGCCGGGAGGCTGCGGCCGTCAAGGTCGAGCGCGAACCAGCGTTGCAGGACTGGGTGGACATGCATGTCGCTCCGCCGTTCGTGTCTCAGGTGGCGGTGCTGGCGTGCGAGGTGGACGCCATGCCCGAGTCCGTGAGCGACGAGAACCTGGATCGGTGGTTCTCCGGCATGCTGGCCGCGGAGATCGATTTTCACAAAGTGGCTGTGTGAACCCCTGCTGTGCGCCTTTGTTAACCCCCGGCGGTTAATAAAGGCGCACAGCAAAAGGCCCGTAGGTCGCTTTCGCAACCTACGGGCCTTTCCTTTGTAGCGGGGACAGGATTTGAACCTGCGACCTCTGGGTTATGAGCCCAGCGAGCTACCGAGCTGCTCCACCCCGCGTCGGTGTGAAACCAACAGTACACGACTTCTGGAGGTGCAATTACCACCCCCTGTCACCGGTCGGTGTGGGCGCTTTCCGAGTAGTAGCCGCGGATGTGGCCGACTATGCGCTGACGTGCGAGTTCGCCGTCACCCGCGTTAACCGCCTCCACTAATCCCCGGTGTTCGTCACGAAGACGCGTGCAAGTGCTCGGCCAGCTGTCGATCTGTACGCCCCCGAGAACGTAGGCCTCGATCGACTCGCGCAAGCCGGTCATCATGGCCGCGATTACCTGATTGCCCGCCGCGTCGGCGAGCGCCACGTGGAACTGGGCGTCGAGTAGCAGGAATTCCTCGGCCGAGAGGGTTGCGTCGTCCATCGAGTCGAGCAGTTCGACGGCCGCGCTGAGGTCGGGCGTCGGAGTCCGCGATGCCAGGGACTGCATGACCTCGGATTCGAGCACGAGTCTTGTCTTCACTACATCCGAGACCGGAAAGCCTTGTGCTGCAACCTGCATCCGCATCAGCATGGTCATGCCGCCGGTCGGTTTGGCGACGATCATCGCGCCGGACGTCGGGCCGGATCCAGTCTGCGCCTTGAGGAGTCCGAGTGCTTCCATCACTCGCAACGCTTCCCGGACCGATGACCGTCCGACGCCCAGTTCCGCTGCCAGGATTCTCTCCCCGGGCAGGCGCTGTCCGGGAGACACCTCGCCTGAGACGAGCCGACGTTCGAGATGGCTCAGTACTTGTTCCCACGCTCGCGGGCTCGGCTCGGTCGGCATGAGGCAAGAGCATAACCGGGTGGACGTCGTTTATGGGGCGGCCTGAAGAGGGATGCATTACTGTGGTCAGACCACACCGACAGATTGCGGGGATCCACATGCGAGTAGCGCTGTTTGCCACCTGCATCGGGGACACGATGTTTCCCGACGCCGTCAAGGCCACCGCCCTCCTGCTCGCCCGTCTCGGGCACGACGTCGTGTTTCCGTCCGGGCAGACTTGCTGCGGGCAGATGCACGTCAACACCGGCTACCAGCCCGGAGCGCTGCCGCTGGTCGCGAATTACGCCGATACGTTCGGTGACCCGTCGATCGACGCGGTTGTCGCGCCGTCGGGATCGTGCGTCGGTTCGATCCGTCATCAACACGAGATCGTTGCCGAGCGCTACGGCACCGCGTCGCTGTGTGGGCAGGTGGAGACCGTGAAGGCAAAGACGTACGAGCTTTCCGAATTCCTCGTAGATATTCTCGGTGTCACCGATGTGGGCGCGTACTTCCCGCACCGGGTCACCTATCACCCGACCTGTCACTCACTGCGCATGTTGAGAGTGGGAGACAAACCACTTCAGTTGCTGCGCAACGTCCGCGACATCGATCTGGTCGAACTCCCGGAAGCAGATTCCTGCTGCGGCTTCGGCGGCACGTTTGCCATCAAGAACGCGGAGACCTCGACGGCCATGCTGGCGGACAAGATTCGCCACGTCGCGGACACCGGCGCCGAATTCTGCAGCGCCGGAGACTCGTCCTGCCTCATGCACATCGGCGGCGGTATGTCGCGACTGCAGATGGGCGCCAAGACCATTCACCTCGCGGAGATTCTGGCGTCGGTGGAAAGCCGGGTGCACGCATGAGCGCTGTGACGCTGGGTCTGCCCAGCTTCCCGCCGAGGTCGCCCGAGGGTGCAGGGTTCCTGCGAGGTACTGAGAAATTCCCCGTCGCAGCACATCACGAGCTGGCCAACGCGCAACTGCGACGCAATATCGGCAAGGCGACGCACACCATCCGTGCCAAGCGCATCAACGTGACTGGAGAGCTTTCCGATTGGGAAGACCTGCGTGATGCGGGTTCGGCGATCAAGGCCGACGTCATGGCGCGGTTGCCGGAACTGCTCGAACAGTTCGAAGCTGCAGTCATCGCGCGCGGTGGGCAGGTGCATTGGGCGGCGGATGCCAACGAGGCCAACGCCATTGTGACCGAACTTGTCAAAGCCACCGGCTCCGAAGAGGTCATCAAGGTCAAGTCGATGGCCACGCAGGAGATCGGTCTCAACGAGCATCTCGAAGCCCACGGAATCACCGCCTACGAGACCGATCTCGCGGAATTGATCGTCCAACTCGGCCACGACAAACCGTCGCACATCCTGGTTCCCGCGATCCATCGCAACAGGTCCGAGATTCGCGAGATATTTCTTCGAGAGATGCCAGATGTCGATCCGAACCTCGGGGAGAACCCGGCCGAACTTGCCGCCGCGGCACGAAAGTTCCTGCGCCACAAGTTCATGACGACGCCCGTCGCCGTCTCCGGTGCCAACTTCGGCATCGCGGACACGGGAACACTGACCGTCGTGGAGTCGGAGGGCAACGGGCGAATGTGCCTGACGCTCCCGAAAACACTGATCACCGTCATGGGCATCGAGAAGATTCTGCCGACGTATCAGGATCTGGAGGTCTTCCTTCAACTGCTGCCGCGGTCGTCGACGGGGGAGCGGATGAACCCGTACACCTCCTTGTGGACCGGCGTGGCGCCAGAGGGCGGTCCACAGGAATTCCACCTGGTCCTCCTCGACAACGGCCGGACCGCCGCACTTGCCGACAAGATCGGACGGGAAGCCCTGAGCTGCATACGGTGCTCGGCGTGCCTGAACGTGTGTCCCGTCTACGAGCGCACCGGTGGTCACGCCTACGGATCTACCTATCCAGGACCGATCGGCGCGGTTCTGACTCCGCAGCTCGCGGGAATGCATGGCAAAGACGATCCCAACTCGACGCTTCCCTTTGCCTCGAGTCTGTGCGGTGCATGCTTCGACGCCTGCCCGGTCAAGATCGACATACCCTCGCTGCTGGTCGAATTGCGTCACCAGAAGGTCGAGCAATCCGGTGTCACGGCAGAGTCTTTGGCGATGAAAGCCGCGTCTGTTGCGATGTCGACCGAGGGCCGGTGGACGCTCGCTCAGAAAGCTGCCGGGCTCGGACGCGTCGTGGCAGGCAAGAAGGGGAAGATCTCCACGTTGCCACCTCCATTGAACGGTTGGACCGCGGCCAGAGACATTCCCGCACCACCCAGGCAGACCTTCCGATCCTGGTGGGACTCAGACGAAGGACGCGATGCATTGGACGCGGCTCGTCGTGACGGGAAGGCAGACAGATGAATTCACGTGAGGTGGTACTCGGTCGCATTCGTGATGCGATCACCTTGGCGCCGGCCCGTGAGAGCGAGATACCGCGTAACTACCGGACTGGTAGAACCATGTCCGACGAGAAGCGCATCGAACTGTTCGTCGATCGACTCGAGGACTACAAGGCTCACGTCTACCGATGTGCTGCAACAGAAATCGCCGAGGTCGTCAGCGGAATACTGAGCGAACACGAGCTGTGTACGCTGGGCATCCCCACAGGACTCGACCGATCATGGGTAACCGGGTTCGACGGAACGCTGATGGTGGACAGCTCGGACGTGCCGGCTCCCGAACTCGAGAAGCTCGACGCCGTTGTCACCGGCTCGAAGGTCTCCTGCGCCGAAACCGGCACCATCTTCCTCGACGCCGGTCCATCGCAAGGGCGTCGTGCGTTGACACTGGTGCCGGACACACACATCTGCGTCGTGTATCGCAGCAGTGTGGAAGTGGGAGTGCCGGAGGCGATTGCGAAACTGACGCCGGAACGCCCCACCACCATGATCAGCGGCCCGTCGGCGACCTCCGACATCGAACTCGAGCGCGTCGAAGGTGTCCATGGTCCGAGGAATCTTCACGTCGTCATCGTCGACGGTTGATTCCCGTCGAGCGGGAACTCGGAGGCAGCGGGCCACATCAGCGTCTAACGTCCCGGCCATGACACAACTCTTGGCAGGCAAGGTCGTTTTCATCACCGGTGCAGCGCGGGGTCAGGGACGCAATCATGCGATCCGGCTCGCGCAGGAAGGTGCCGACGTCATTGCTGTCGACGTGTGCGCGTCGGTGTCCGAGGACGTGGGCTACGCGGCCGCAACCGAAGCTGACCTCGATGAAACGGCGCGCCTGGTTCGAGCCGAGGGACGCGAGATCGTCACTGCTGTAGCGGACGTCCGTGACCTCGAGGCGCTCCGCGCGGCAGTCGCGTCGGGCGTCGAAAAATTCGGTCGCCTCGACGTCGTGATCGCCAATGCGGGCATCGCAACGTGGAATCGTTTCTGGGAGATGCCGGAAGAGCAGTGGTCGACGCTCGTGGACATCAATCTCAATGGTGTCTGGCGCACCATGGCGGCTGCGGTTCCCGCAATGATCGAGGCGGGCAACGGTGGCTCCATCGTGATTGTGAGCAGTGCTGCCGGTGTCGCCGAAGCGCCCGGTTGCGCACACTACTCGGCTGCCAAGCACGGCCTCGTCGGATTGGCGCGCACTGCGGCAACGGAGTTGGGCGGCTTCGACATTCGAGTCAACAGTATTCATCCGGGGGCAGTGGAGACCGAGATGGGCAACGATCCCAACGTCGGCAAGGTACTCACGGCGTACCCGGAGTACATGAATTCATACAAGTGGCCGCTGACCTCGGTCCCGCGCACGACGGTCGAGGACGTCTCCAATGCCGTGGTCTACCTCGCGACAGATCTCTCCCGCGCGGTCACCGGGACGAAGATCGTCATCGACATGGGTCAGACGATGGCGTAGTTGCGCTCAGAGGAGATTGAACTGCGCGACCTCGATGGTGTTCTCGACTGCCTCCGAGAGTGTGCGGATACGCTCGTCGGCGCCTGGCGCGGTCAAAATCGCCAGGCGATCGGCGTCACCCATCGGAATGCTCCTGGCGAGGGCATACAGCCGAGAACCCAGCGGATCCAAGGGATCCGGTGGGACGGGCATTCGCGGAGTCTGTTCGCCGGCCCGAAGTGCGAGCTTTCCCAACATTCCGTACATGAATTCGATGCGCTCGAGGAGTGAGTCGTATTCGTAAGCAGTGACTGGTGTTCCGTTGTTCTCGTCAGGCCACAATTCGACCTCGGCAAGTGGGTAGGGATCGTCCGGCAGCCATCGATTGACCCGGATGCGGTCTTCGGTACGGCAATACAACTGATACCGCCCGGCACCCATTGCGACATGGGATTCGATCCGAGCCAGAGTGCCGACGTCGTGGCGTGATTCGCCGCCACCGACCTCGTGGCCACGGGCGATGAGCACTACTCCGAACAGTGGGCCGTCGGCAGCTTCGAGAACGTTCTCGACCAGTGCGCGGTACCGAGGTTCGAAGATGTTCAGCGGCAACACCTCACCCGGTAGCAAAGCGGAGCCGAGCGGAAACATGGGGAAGATGGGCATCAGGGGATTCTCAACCTCGGAATCGGAGGGGCGGGGAAATCGCCGGGGCGATCGATTTCGGCGAGCAGGTGTTCGGACCACGTCAGCAGACCGGGGATGTCGAGGCCGTGTGGACTCTCGACCTCGTAGTGCCTGATGCGATCGTGACCCTGACCGAGGAGCGAGACGGCGCCGGTGGTGTTGCCCCGCAGGAGATGAGTGAGCCCGACGGCCAGTTGAGCCAGTCCCTGCCACAGGTCACGTTCCTCGGGCGGCGCGCTTTTCCACGTTCCTTCGAGAATCTCGTGTGCATGGAAAGGCATGCCGTGGTCGAGGAGGCGCTGAGCCTCGGTGATCGACTCGTCTGGTGGCAGGCGTACATCGTCCGGAATGCGCGGGACACCGCCCGCTGCGTCGCGTGGCAGTGGACGTCCGAGTCCGTCACGGGGCCGCGAATTGAGGGGTTTCCCAGCGGCGTCCCGGTCGCGTTCGGTCATACACTCAGCCTAACGGCAGCGCCCCGGACGAACTCGCCAAAAGTTTTTTCGAGTCGCCTGTCGATTCCGGGGAGAACCGTTCGTCGTCATGTTGTAAGGCAAGAAAGCCGCAAGAAAAACAACAGACCAAGGAGTCAGTCATGAAGTACATGTTGCTCATCTACACCGCACCCGGCGGAGACACCGAACCCCAGTGCACGTTCGAGGACTGGCAGCAATACGACAAGGAAATGAAGGACGCCGGCATCTGGGTGTCCGGCGATGCCCTCGCCGACCTGACCACCACGACGACGGTTCGAGTCTCGCAGTCCGGGGAAAAGACCGTCACCGACGGGCCCTTCGCAGAAACCCGCGAGATCCTCGGCGGCTACGACGTCATCGACGTTCCTGATCTGGATGCGGCGCTTTCATGGGCTGCGCGGTGCCCCGGCGCGCGCGACGGCGGCAGCGTCGAGGTGCGTCCGCTGGCCGGGTTCGGGGACTGATTCGCCGTGGACGAGCAGGCCGAGAACTCCATCGAGTCAGTGTTCCGGGAGGAACGCGGACGGCTCTTGGCCTCGCTCGTCCGCCGTTTCGGTGATCTGGATCTGGCAGAAGAAGTCACCTCCGAAGCCGTCGAGTCTGCGTTGGTGCACTGGCCCGTGGACGGTGTGCCGGCCAAACCCGGCGCCTGGCTGCTGACCACGGCGCGTCGCAAAGCCGTCGACAGGCTTCGTCGTGATCAGGCCTATGCGGCGCGCTTGGCGGTGATGCAGGTGGACGCCGATCGTGCCGACCCTGCGCCGCCCACGGTCGACGGGGAACTTCCCGACGAGCGGTTGCAGCTGTTCTTCACCTGCTCGCACCCGGCGCTTGCCGAGGACGACCGAATTGCGCTCACCTTGCGTTGCCTCGGCGGGTTGACGACGCCTGAAGTTGCCCGCGCCTTCCTGGTGCCTTCGGCGACGATGGCGCAGCGGATAGTGCGCGCGAAGAAGAAGATCCGTCAGGCTCGGATTCCCTTCCGGACTCCCAGCGCCGAAGAACTCCAGGAGCGTCTGCCCGGTGTTCTGCAGGTGATCTATTCGGTGTTCACCGAGGGGTATGCAGCGAGTTCGGGGCCGGATCTGCAACGCGTCGACTTGGCGGTAGAGGCGATCAGGCTGGCGAGGATCTTGTGCGCTTTGCTTCCCGATGAGCGCGAGATTGCCGGGTTGCTTGCATTGATGCTTCTCGTCCACGCGCGTCGGGATGCCCGTACCGACGCGCGTGGCGGGATCGTGCTCCTCGAGGACCAGGATCGCGGGTGCTGGGACCAGCCGATGATCGAGGAAGGCAGCGACCTCGTCGTGGTCGCGTTGACCGGGGGAGCGCCGGGGCCCTACGGGGTGCAGGCCGCTATCGCCGCACTGCACGACGAGGCCACTGATGTGGAGAGCACCGACTGGCCACAGATCTGCGCGCTCTACGGAGTGCTGCTCACACTGACTCCGTCGCCGGTCGTTGCCCTCAATCGGGCAGTTGCGCTTGCGATGCGCGACGGCGAGGAGGTCGGGCTGGCAGCGTTGGAGGAACTGGCAGCCGAGCCCAAACTTGCCGACTACCACCCGTATCACCTCGCGCGCGCCGAACTACTTGCTCGGTTGGGGCGCACCGACGCAGCGGCATCCGCGTACCGACAAGCTCTGAAACTCGTTGGTACGGAACCGGAGCGGGCCTACCTGGAGCGTCGGTTGGGTGAGATCTCTGACTGATCGGCGGCTATCGCGGGACGTCGAGATCGAAGTACAGGGTCTCGGACCAGTAACCGAGACCGAGCTCGCGGAGCGCTTCCTCGACGCTCTCCTGAGTCGGCGTGAACAGCCGCTCCCAGAAGCGCGGCTTGACGGGTGTGAGCGTGGCCAAAGCTGCCTCCATCTCCGCATCGATGTTCGCCAGACCGGCCATCAGTGCCTGGCCTTGTTCTGCGAACGGTTCGTCGTCCATGTCGAAGATCTCGCCGCATTCGAGAACGAAGTAGTGGTCGGGTTCGGTGTGGCTGCGCAGGAAGCTCAGCGCTTCACCGGCCATCGCGCCGAGTTCGGGGTGGTCGATGCGGCCGAGGAAGTCTTCGAGCCGGGCGATACCAGGACCACAGGGCGCGGTGACCGCGATCAGGTCGGGAACGTCGTCCCAGATGATCGACTGGCGAGCGAAAAGATTCACGGACACAAGGATCCTGGGAACCAGCGGTATCGCGTACGACCACTCCGAGATTCCCTCGAGGCCCCGGGCGCGAGCGGCAGCCGGATTTTCTTTCGGGGCAACAGGGGTCGTGTAGAGATAGGTGCGGTTGGCCACTGGCTGATTCCTTTCTGCGGTCGGCGTCACCTGATTCAGGCGGCGCCCACCATCCTCAATGCCAGGTCTCCGTACAGTTTTCCGATGTCTTCCGGATCCGTGTAGTTGCCGGCCGGGAACCAGCGGCACACGTCGACGCACAGGGACATCAAGGCGAGGGTGACGCCTTCGGCGTCGGGGATCGTGAAATCACCCGACTGGACGCCGGCGTCGACAACCTCCCGGACCACCCGCGTCGTGCTGCGACGAAGCGCGACGACGGTTCGGTAGTGCTCTGGTGTGAGTGCAGTGAGTTCGTATTGGACGACGCGAGCGAGTGAGTGGTGCCCGGCCTGCCAACTGGCGAAGGTGCTGACCAGTTCCTGGAGGCGAACGGACGGCTCTTCGCCCGGACGGTCGGCGCCCTTGACCACCTTCAACGCTTCGGTGTGACCTTCGAAGCTGATCGCGAAAAGCAGCTCTTCTTTCGAGCGGTAGTGCGGGTACATGGCGGCGGGACTCATGTCGAGTCGCGCGGCGATGTCACGCGTGGTGGTGCCGCCGTAGCCCGCGGAGGCAAAAGCGTCCACGGCTGCCGCGCGGATACGGGCCGCAGCTTTGGAGGGGCTGATCACCACGTCAGGTGAATCGCTCACGGTTTCCTCCAGGTGTGACGGATTTCGATGTTGACAATATCCCGCTCTCGATTCACTATAAGCAGATGCTTAGATTCTAAGCGGATGCTTGGGAACATCGTTACGTGTGGCATTGCCACGCCGAAAGGAAGCAACTCGTCATGCGTCGCACTCTGTACGGACCCGATCACGAGGCATTTCGCGAATCTGCCCGCGAATTCGTCAACCGGAACATCCTTCCGGTCGCAGAGAAGCTGATCGACCAGCGCTTCATCGATCGTGAAATCTGGCTCGAAGCGGGACGCAACGGCTTCCTCGGACTCGAGGTTCCAGAGGCGTACGGCGGAAGCGAAGCCGGCGACTACCGCTTCAACGCGGTTCTGGCCGAAGAGCTCTCGCGCGCCAGTGCAGCTGTTGCCTCGAGCTTCGGCATTCACGCCGACGTCGTTGCTCCCTACCTCGTTCAGCTCACCACCGAAGAGCAGAAGCAGCGTTGGCTGCCCAAGTTCTGCACCGGTGAGATGCTGACGGCCATCGGCATGACCGAGCCTTCCGGTGGATCCGACCTCGCCTCGCTCAAGACCACTGCGGTCAAGGACGGCGACGACTGGATCATCAACGGCTCCAAGACCTTCATCACCAACGGCTACAACGCCGACCTCGTGATCGTGGCGGCGCGGACCAGTCCCGAGAAGAAGTCCAAGGGCATCACCCTCTTTGCCGTCGAGACCGGCATGGAGGGCTTCGAGCGCGGACGCAAGCTCGACAAGGTCGGCCAGCACGAGTCCGATACCGCCGAACTGTTCTTCGAGAACGTTCGCGTGCCGTCCACCAACATCATCGGTGAGATCGACCGCGGCTTCATCCACATGATGGAAATGCTGCCGCAGGAGCGCGTCGGCGCTGCGGTGTCCAACATCGCGCACGCCGCTCCGATCCTCGAAGAAACGCTGCAATATGCCAAGGACCGCAAGGCTTTCGGTCAGCCGATCGGCTCGCTGCAGTGGAACAAATTCCTTCTCGCGGATCTCGTGACCCGCATCGAGGTCACCCAGGCCTACGTCGACAACTGCGTCGCGGCACACGCTGCCGGCGAGCTGACCGCCATCGACGCCGCCAAGGCGAAGTGGTGGACCGCGCAGGTGCAGAACGAGGTCCTCGATCACTGCGTCCAGCTGCACGGCGGCTACGGCTTCATGACCGAGTACCGCGCCGCTCGCGCGTGGATGGATGCTCGCGTCACCAAGATCTGGGCCGGATCGAACGAGATCATGAAGGAACTCATCGGCCGCGATCTCGGCCTGTAATTTCGTAACTGCAGTCGATACGTCACTGAAGTCCATACGTCACTTCCCGAACCCGACGACACAGGAGCATCACCGCGCATGTCTGTTCTCGACAAGTTCTCTCTGACCGATCGAGTGGTCATCGTGACCGGTGCGTCGTCGGGCCTCGGGGTGGCGTTTGCGAAAGCCGCAGCAGAGGCCGGCGCGGACGTCGTCCTGGCAGCTCGCCGCGTCGACAAGCTCGAAGACACCGCCAGGCTCGTGCGTGACGCCGGTCGCGAAGCGTTGTGCGTGGCCACCGACATCGTCGATCCGGCACAGGCTCAGAACATGGTGGACGCCGCGATGGAGAAGTTCGGCCGCGTGGACGTCCTGGTCAACAACGCCGGCGTCGGAACTGCCGTTCCAGCGACCCGCGAGACCCCGGATCAGTTCCGCGCCGTCATCGACATCAACCTCAACGGGTCGTACTGGGCAGCGCAGGCGTGCGGCCGCGTCATGCTCCCGGGCAGTTCCATCGTCAACATCTCGAGCATTCTCGGACTGACGACGGCCGGACTGCCGCAGGCTGCCTACGCGGCGAGCAAGGCAGGCGTCGTCGGATTGACCCGCGACCTCGCACAGCAGTGGGGAACGCGCAAGGGCATTCGTGTCAACGCGATCGCGCCCGGCTTCTTCAAGTCGGAAATGACCGACCAATACAACGACGGTTACTTGGACGCGATGGCTCCGCGCCTGATCCTCGGCCGGATGGGCGATCCGGAAGAGCTCGCAGCCACGATGGTGTGGCTCGCATCCGAGGCCGGCGGATACGTCACCGGCCAGACCATCGCCGTCGACGGAGGAATCACCATCACCTGACGCCGATGCCGAGATGTCGCCGGCTTTGCCGTATAAGTAGCTGGTGACCTCTCGCGCCGAACCTCAGGAGAACTGGGAAGACCGTCCGCCACCATCGATGGCAGCGACGGAGCTTCTGCGTGACCTCCCGGTGACCGCTCGCGGCGTCCGTACCAGGGCTTCTCTGGTTGCAGCGGCTCGGACTGTGTTCGAACGCGCGGGGTATCTCGATGCCCGGCTGACGGACATCACCAAGGAAGCGAACTGCTCCACCGGCACGTTCTACACCTACTTCGACAACAAAGAGCAGATTTTCGCCGCAGTTCTCGACGTTGCGCAGGAAGACATGCTGCACCCCGGCATGGGTCGGGTCCGTGACGTCGACAATCCGTATGCGGTCCTCGAATCGAGCAACCGTGCCTACCTGACAGCGTTTCGTCGCAACGCCAAACTGATGGGGCTGCTCGAGCAGGTGTCGCACATCGATCCGGCGTTCGCGAAACTGCGTCGGGACCGAGCCGAGACCTTCATTTCGCGTAATGCGCGGGCCATCGAACGTTTGCAGGCTGCAGGCAAAGCGGACCGTTCACTGGATCCGCTGCTGGCATCGCGAGCGTTGTCGGCGATGGTGAGCCGTCTTGCCTACAGTTCGTTCGTCTCGGAGGAACCTGGCGCCGACGGCAACCCTGTCCCGTTCGAGGACGTCGTCAAGACAGCTACTCAGGTGTGGGCCAACGCCTTGGGCCTCGAAGGCGACCGCGGGTAGTTTCAGCCTTCGCCGCGGGCCGCGAACTGCTCCTCGAGGCTGCGGCGCAACGTCTCCTCGCTGTTCTTGACAGCGTTCTCGACGAACGGCCCGATCAAGCGGCCGAGTGCCTTGCCGGCAATGCCGCCGGGGAGTTTGTAGGCGAAGTCGACGGAGAGTTGGGTCTTGGAATCGTCGATCGCGGCGAACTCCCAGGTGGACGAGTTGGATACACCGCCGAGCGAAGACAGCTTGATGATCCGATTCTTCTCCCACTCGGTGACCTCGAGCTTGGATCGCAACGTGCTTGGCCCGACCTGCATGGCAGCGTCGAATGTGGCGCCGAGCCCCTGATCGAACTCTCCGAACGGGGTGAACTCGGAAACACCGAACATCCACGTCGGGACGTTGCGGTAGTTGTCGATGTAGTCGAAGGCGACATCAACCGGCACGGCAGCAACCGCGGTGTGGCGAACATGGATCATGACTGGTCCCTGTCTTTCGGTGAACATCGACTGTAACCAATGGCACCGACGTGTTCGGCGGCGGAGCAAGAGCGATCTACGGTATCGGTATGACGAACGAGCTTCCGGTACGTGGGTCCTGGCGCGATTACGAAGACCTGGGACTGCCGAAACCGCTCGCTGCGGCACTGGAGGCGTTCGTCGAGCAGGGCTATCACGGGACTTCGATCCGCGACGTTGCGTCGCGGTCCGGGCTGTCGGTGCCGGGGCTCTACCACCACTACCCGTCCAAGCAGGCTCTGCTGATCGGTTTGGCGACGGTCGTGATGACGGAGTTGTTGGAGCGAAGCCGAGCCGCCGAACTCGACGCCGGGGACGATCCCTCTGACCGCTTCGACGCGGTGATCGAATCTCTGTTGCGGTTCCACATGTTTCGACGCGAGCAGTCGTTCGTCGCTTCCTCCGAGATTCGCAGTATGGAGCCAGACAGTCGGGCGAGCTACATCGCGCAGCGCGACGAACAGCAGAAGCAGGTGGACCGGATCGTCCTCGACGGCGTCGCTTCGGGAGTGTTCCAGGCAGATCACCCCGAGGATGCCAGTCGCGCCGTCGTCACGATGTGCGTCGCCGTGGCGGTCTGGTACCGCCCGGACGGTGAGTTGTCTCCGGATGAGTTGGTGGAGAGGTATTTGGAGATAGCGAGGCGCATGGTGGGGGCGAAGCGGGTGGGGGAGTGATGGTGGGGGCGAAGCGGGTGGGGGAGTGAGTGTGGGGGCATGCAATTGAAAAGCGATGTCGTAGAGCTAAATTCGGGATGAGCGGTTTCGCTGCATACGTCCGACCAGCCGAATGCCGTTCTCTCCCTTATATGCCGGTACTCTTCTTGTGCCTCTCGGCAGTCTCGGTCACGTCGTTGCTGTCTCGAAGCGTCACTCGTCGGCTAGCGAAGCCTGTGGAAATATGTCACTGACCACGGGCGTTCATAGCTGGAAGGTCTTCGGTGCGGCGAACTGCCAACGCACGAATTTGTCCTCCGAGACGAAGTTTTTTGCCTGATTTCATTCGAGTCGACCAACCTGCCCCCCGGGTGTGCGCCACTACGATCAGTCCATGGTTCTGGACAGCGAGGCCACGCAGATGGCTGACACCTTGGGTAGTGCTTCTGGTGACGGCCCCGACTTGCTAGCGATCCGCGATCTCTCGATCGAAATTCGGCGCGGCGATCGAATCGTACGACCGGTGTCTCGCGTGAGTTTGCGGCTGCGCCGTGGCGAAACTCTTGGCGTTGTAGGCGAATCCGGCTCTGGGAAGTCGATGACCGGACTGGCGATCATGGGCATGTTGCCGGCCGGCGGTGCCGTGACCGGCGGCTCGATCATGGTGGACGGCAGAGAACTCGTCGGCCTGCCGCAGTCCGAGTACAGGCAGGTCCGAGGCAATGACATCGCGATGGTTTTCCAGGACTCGATGTCCGCGTTGAACCCCACCCGTCGGATCGGTGATCAAGTTGCAGAACCGGTGCATCTTCATTGTGGCGGGACCAAACGCGCTGCGCGCCGACGAGCTGAAGAGGTGCTGGCTCTGGTCGGGATACCCAGGCCGTCCGAGCGGATGAACGACTACCCTCACCAACTCTCCGGAGGTATGCGCCAACGGGTGATGATCGCCATGGCGCTGGCGTGCGAGCCTCGCATCATTATCGCCGACGAGCCGACCACCGCACTCGATGCCACGATCCAGGCGCAGATCCTCGATCTGCTCGACGACTTGAAGTCACAGCTCGGTATGGCGATGATCCTGGTCTCTCACGATATCGGGGTGATCGCGGGGCACGCGGACCGCGTCGCGGTGATGTACGCGGGGCGCGTTGCCGAGACCGGCCCGACAACCACTCTGTTCGGCGACATGCGGCACCGTTACACACAGTCGCTGCTCGCTTCGATTCCCACGATCACTCACGACAAGCAGGACGAGCTGTACAGCATTCCCGGGTTCCCTCCAGACATGGCGCTGCCAATGCTTGGCTGCCCGTTCGCACCCCGGTGTGCCTCAGCCACCGATCGTTGCCACGAGGACGATCCGCAGCTGACGATCGAGCCAGCCGGGCATGCCTACGCCTGCTGGCATCCGGCCGCCGGGCCGATCACCCGTGTGCGGTCCCGGATTGCGCCCGCAACTGCCGGGCTCGGTGGATCGGAGTCGGTTCCACGGCTGCGCGTTCGTAATCTGGTGCGCGAGTATCCAACCGGTAGATCAGGACTGTTCGGTGAGCGACGCACCGTCAAGGCAGTTTCCGGAGTCAGCTTCGATGTCGCTGCCGGTGAGACCTTCGGGCTTGTCGGAGAATCCGGATGCGGCAAATCGACGCTCGGCAGGATGATCGTCGCGTTGGACCAACCGACCCAGGGCGAAGTGTTACTCGAGGGCGACTCGATTACCAAGATGGGTTCGCGCGAACTCGGGCGCCGTCGGGCCGAATTGCAGATGATGTTTCAAGATCCCCACGCTTCTCTCGACCCCCGGATGCGGATCGACACCATTCTGCGTGAACCACTGGCCATCCAGAACATCGGCACCGGAGCGCAGCGGGCTACCCGTGCCCGGCAACTGTTGGATCAGGTGGGTCTCCCGGCGAGCGTGATGGAGCGCTATCCACATGAGCTGTCCGGGGGACAGCGTCAAAGGGTGGGGCTGGCGCGCGCACTTGCGCTCGATCCGTTGGTGCTCGTCGCCGATGAGCCGGTGAGTGCGCTGGATGTTTCTGTGCGCTCACAGGTTCTCAACCTGATGCGACGCACCCAGCGCGAGTTCGGACTCAGCAGCGTCGTGATCTCTCATGATCTTGCGGTGGTGCGCTATCTCGCCGACCGTGTCGGAGTGATGTACCTCGGCAGGCTCGTCGAAATCGGCACGTGCGAAGAGGTTTACGCGACGGCTGCCCATCCCTATACCGCTGGGCTTCTCGCAGCAGTCGCGGATACCGATCCGCTGGCCGCTGGCCGTGACGGTGGCACGCCCATCCGCGGCGAGTTGCCCAGCGTCATCGCTCCGCCGAGCGGATGCCGCTTCCGGACACGATGCTCGCAGGCGACCGACCTGTGCGCCGCGGCGGAGCCGCCGCTGGAGTCGATCAGTGATACCCATCAGGTTGCCTGCCACTTTCCGCTGCAGCCCAAACGGTTCGAGCAGCTTGCCGATCTCGCCACGACATAGGCTCGTCAGTCTCATGCCGGTATGAAATCGGTTGCACGGCAACGAGAGCGGAGCCATGCGAATTTGTGCTCGTCCGCCGACTGGATGGGCAATAGCTACTACACGCTGGTACGTCTCAGCGATCTTCTTGAAGTGGGCGGGATCGAGCCCCCACGTGCATGACTGACAGGAGCAAAGAATGACCACTCTCACTACCCACAGAGCGCTGCGTGGGGTGTTCGCTGCAGCAGCAGTCTCGTTGCTGATCGCCGGATGTACGAGCGTCGAGCCCGCCGGAACAGGTTCCGGCGGAGATGCTTTCGGATCCTTACCCGAAGCCGTCGGGCAACCCACGGCAGGCGGCACGATCACCGTCGCATCGCCTGTGGGGCTCGCACCCAACGTCATCTACCCGAACTTCGCCAGTTCAGATGTTCAGTTCGCTACCCAGCAGGTGATGTTCAAGTACCTGTACGCCGCAGCCGACGTCGGCTCGAAGGATTCGGTCAACTCTGCACTGAGTCTGGCCGAGCTGCCCACGGTCAGCGACGACGGCAAGACCTTCACGATCAAGATGAAGGATTCGTACCAGTGGTCTGACGGGAAACCGGTCAATGCCGATGACTTGATCTTCTCGATCGAGTTGATCAAGGGCGCGATCGCCGAGAGTCCCGCCAACTGGAGCGGTTATGTCGCGGGCAGTTTCCCGGAGAACTTGGTCAGCGCCACGGCGACCGACCCGTACACCGTTGAGCTGCAGCTGAATCAGGCGATGAATCCGGACTTCTTTCTGAACAATGTGGCGGCGCCGCTGCTGATTCCGCTTCCGTCGACGGCGTGGAACATCGCGTCCACGGGCGGGCAACACCTTGACTACACGGTGCCCGAAAACGCCAAGGCGATCTACAACTACCTGTCCGGACAGGGACGTGCGCAGTCGACCTTCGCCAGCAATCCGTTGTGGCAAGTCGTCAATGGCCCCTTTCGGCTGCAGAGTTTCGAATCTGCTACTGGTGCATACACACTCGTTCCCAACTCGAATTACACCGGACCGAGCCCCTCGACGGTCGAGGCAGTGAAGTTCCTGCCGTTCACCTCCACATCAGCGATGCTCAATCAGCTCAAGGCAGGCGAGCTGACAGTCGCTGCTCTGGATGCAAGTTTCGCGTCGCAGGCCTCCGATCTGGAAAAACAGGGGTATCACGTGTACGGCCGACCCGGCCCGACACAGTTCAATCCGGTGGTGATCAACTTCAAGAACACCACGAACAACTTCGACAAGGTTATCGCCCAGCTGTACATACGGCAGGCGTTGCAACATCTTATCGATCAGCCCGGTTACATCAAGAGCCGCGGGATCTACGGCGGCGCCGGTGCACCGTCGTACACGCTCGGTCAAGCCGGCACTCGCTTCGCCCCGTCATTCGGGGAGGACGCCCCGTACCCCTATGACCCTGCCGCGGCCGAAAAGCTTCTCACCGAACATGGTTGGGAGGTCGGCGACGATGGGACAAGGACGTGTGTCAGTCCCGGAACCGGTCCCGGCAACTGCGGTGCCGACATCCCTGCCGGACAGACCCTCAGCTTCAATCTGCTCTATGCGAACTCGCCAGCGAGCATCGCCAACCGCAATATCGCGTTCATCTCCGCGGCACAGCAAGTCGGCATCACGATCAGCGGGGAGGCCAAGTCCCTCAACTTCCTCTACGAGAACGCCGACAACAATGCCGCGCCGGCCTATCAGGACCAGTGGGCCCTGGCAGACGAAGGGAGTTTCAACGCAGCGGCCTACCCCTCCGCAATTCGCTATCTGGCGACCGGAGCCTCGTACAACCTCGGCCATTACAGCGATCCCAAGGCTGACGCCCTGATGGATGCCTCGAAGAACTCGACCGACCCGAACGCGATGGTGACCGAGACGACCTTCGTCGGAGAGAACTTGCCCTACTTGTTCATGCCGAACCCCTCCACCATCGCTGTTTGGAAGTCCGACATCTCCGGTCCGCCGACCGCGTTTGCGAACATCACGCGCTACGGATTGGGCGTCCTGGACCCACAGCTCTGGTACTTCCACTCCTAGATCACCACAAGAAGGCCGTCAGCAGACTTCGTAGAATAGAAAGACGACAACATGGCATGGTACGTGCTTCGGCGCCTGGCGATTTCGCTCCTGGTATTGATTGGGATCTCCGCGGTGGTGTACTTTCTGCTCCACTTTGTGCAAGGCAGCCCTGGGCGTGCAGTGTTGGGCCAGAGGGCATCTCCCGAAGCAGTGGCCGCGTTCAACAGTGAGCACGGCTTCGATCGACCGATCATCGAGCAGTACCTCAGCTACCTCAACGAGCTGGTTCACGGTGACCTCGGCTACTCCTACAAGTTGAACCAAAGTGTCGCGACGCTCCTGCAGCAGAACGCCGGCCGTAGCGCCATGCTCTCGTTGGCGGCTCTGGTACTGGCGCTCGTCGTCGCGATACCCCTGGGGATCTGGCAGGCAGTCAAACGCAACAGCATTGTCGACCACACAGCCACTGCCGCGTCGTACACGCTGTATGCGACGCCGCAGTTCCTACTCGGCCTGATCCTCATCGCGCTCTTCAGTCAGGCCATCCCGATCTTCCCTTCCCAAGCGTCCCAGTCACCTTCGCCGTGGGTGATCTTCACAGACCCCAAAGCCATGGCGCTGCCGGTCATCACGATCGCCCTCACCAGCGTCGCAGTCTTCTCCCGCTACCAGCGAACTGCCACTCTGGATCAACTCGGACAGGACTACATCAAGGTGGCGCGAGCCAAGGGACTGCCCGAGCAGTTGGTCCTGACCCGACATCTGTTGCGTAATTCCTGCCAACCGCTCATCACAGTGGTGGGTCTGTCGATTCCCGCACTACTGGCCGGAAACCTGATTGCCGAGACTGTATTCAACTACTCGGGCCTCGGTCTGCTGTTCCTCAACAGCCTCCAACGTGAGGACTACCCGGTACTACTGGCCTACACCCTGATCGGTGGCACATTGACGGTATTCGGAAACCTCATCGCCGACGTCGCGCTAGCCATCACCGACCCCCGGATCGAGCTGTCCGCATGAGTACACCAACACAAGTGCCCACAAAATCGGCTGAGAAAAGTACACGCATGGAAGTGCCCGCGAAATCGGCGGCGTTGAGGGCCATGCTTCGTCGATTGCGAGCACATCCGCTCGGCCTCGTCGGCCTGCTACTGCTCTTGTTGCTCACTGGTTTCTGCTTTCTCGGGCCGTACATCTATCACACCGACCAGACCTATGTGAGCCTCGCGGATGCCGCGCTGCCGCCGACCAGCGAACATCCCCTCGGCACCGATGCCAACGGTTTCGATGCTCTCGGGCGCTTGATGAAAGGCGGCCAGGTCTCCCTGCAGATCGGACTGCTCGCCGCGGTTACCGCAACCGTGATCGGCACCCTGTACGGCACCATCGCCGGCCTCGCCAAAGGCTTCCTCGACGGTGCCATGATGCGCCTGGTCGACATCTTGCTGTCGGTGCCGTTCCTGCTCGTCGTTCTCATTTTGTCTGCACGATTCACCGCCAGCGCCGTATCGCTGGGTCTGATCATCGGTGCGTTTTCATGGCTTGTGCCCGCCAGATTGGTTCGAGGCGAGGTCTTGTCGCTGCGCGTCCGAGAGTTCGTGCTGGCAGCTCGGGTAATGGGTGCATCGCGTCCGAGACTGATCCTGACGCATCTGGTCCCGAATGCCCTCGGCGTGATCATCGTCAACATCACCTTTCAGGTTGCCGACGCCATCCTGATCGTCGCCACCCTCGGGTTCCTCGGCTTCGGGCTGTCCTACCCCTCGACGGACTGGGGTGGCCAACTATCGGACGGTGCCACATACATCGCCGATGGTTACTGGTGGCTCGTCTATCCAGTCGGCGCATGCATCATTCTCACCGTGCTGGCCCTGAACCTGCTCGGAGAGGCTCTTCGCGAGATGTTTGCGCGCCAGACCAATTGACAGCGGTACTCGGCGCGATCGGATCGCCAGATGCCGAGTGCCTACACATAACCAGTCACAGAGGAGCAAAAGTTGTCGATTTTCAACGCGGAGGAACAGACGATGTCCATCGATCTCGTGGTGCGTGGTGGCATGGTTGCTGACGGAACGGGGGGACCCCTTCGCCGCGCCGACGTCGCGATCAGCGCTGATCGGATCGTAGCGGTCGGCGAGGTTCCCCCCACCAATTGTCAGGAACTGTCGGCTGAAGGCGCAGTCGTGGCACCCGGGTTCATCAACGTGCTCAGCCACGCCTACGACATGCTTCAACTAGATCCGCGCGGGCTGTCAGATCTCTATCAAGGCGTCACCACGGAGGTCTTCGGGGAAGGCTTCTCCATGGGACCGGTCAGCGGGGAGATGGGTGAGATCATCGACGCCGAACCGCTTCCCTCAGGCGTACGGAGGAACTGGCCGCGACTCAACGACTTCCTCGATCACCTGGCGACGGCCGGCGTTGGCCCGAACATCGCCAGTTTCGTTGGTGCCCATAACCTTCGCATGATCCATGCCGGCGCGGACAATCGGTCCCTTACCGAAGAAGAACTCAGCTCGGCGTGCCGAATACTCGACGACGAGCTCACCGCGGGCGCCCTCGGCGTCGCCTCGGCGTTGATCTACTCGCCGGGCAGTTACGCAAGCACTGCCGAGCTCACCGCATACGCGAATGTGCTCGCCCAGCACGATGCGCTCTATATCTCGCACATTCGTAACGAGGCGGATCGGTTGCTCGACGCCATCGACGAACTGATTGACATCGCTCGTGTAACATCAACGCGCGCAGAGGTTTACCATATCAAAGCCTCAGGTCGGCAGAACTGGCCGGCGATGAGCAAGGCGATCGACAAGATCGAGGCCGCACGCCTTTCGGGTCTGAGCGTCAGTGCCGATATCTATCCCTACGAGGCTGGTGGGACACTTCTGAGTGCGTGCATTCCGCCGCAGTTTCACGAGGGCGGCCGCGTGGCGCTGTTGACCCGACTGGCAGAACCCGGGACTCGTGTCGCCATCAAAGACGCGATTGCTATGCCGGCTGCGGACTGGGAGAACCTTTACCTGGGTTCGGGAGGTGCCACCGGGATCTTGATGCTGAAAGGAATCGAGTCAGATGTCGGGGGACGCACCTTGGCTGAGATCTCGACCGACCGTGGAGACTTCGATCCGATCGACACGTTGCTCGACCTCGTGACGGCCGACCCGGATCTACTCGCAACTTATTTCGAGATGACTGAAGAGAACATTCATCTCGCACTGCAAAGTCCCTGGGTATCTATTTGTTCTGACTCGGAAGCTTCGCCCGCAGAGGCGCCGTTCAACGAGGCGCCCACCCATCCTCGCGCGTATGGTGCATTCGCTCGGGTCCTGGGCCCGTACGTCCGTGCGGGTGTTCTCACTCTCGAAGACGCCGTCCGACGCATGACCAGCCTGCCCGCGGAGAATCTCCGACTGCTCGATCGGGGTCAGGTTCGGGTGGGCGCCTTCGCGGATCTCGCCGTATTCGAGCCGGAAGCGGTTGAGGACCTTGCCACCTATCGCGAACCACATCGCTACGCAACGGGTATGCGGCATGTGTTGATCAACGGCGCAATTGCATTCCAAGATGGCGTACCTACCGGCCGGCTCGCCGGCCGCGCGCTGCGTCGGGGCGGATCGTACGAGGGATGACGGGACAAATGTGGGCGAATGACGGCCATCCCTGGCGGTACTTCCAGATCAGGTAGGTAGCGGTCACCTCAAACCCCTTCGCCGAAGGTCTGCGCCCAGCTGGATCTGTAACCGTGACAGGCATTTGCCTGTCACGGTTACAGATCTGTTCGAGGCTGTATCTGGTGCCGGGGGTGCTCGTGTTGAATGTGGCAGCCGTTGAATGTGACAGTGGATGAATATCTTTGGAAAGCTGCCGGATTCATGTAACTAATTGCCTTGCAATATAATTGAAAACAGATGGGTCGACCGAAATTCGGTCGACCCATCTGCTGTGCTACGGCGTTACGACAGGCTTGCTCCGCCTCCGAAGAACGAGACGAGACCAAGGGCGGCGGTAATGCCGCCGATCACTCCAGCGATACCGCTGAGAACCGTGACGGCATTGTCAATTGCAGTCAGGTCAGATTCAGATGAACCCATTGAAAGCTCCTTGCTTGTAGGGGATTTGCGAAGGCGGAATACGAAGACGGATCAGATTCCGCGAATCGCGGGGAATTTGTTACCCGCATCACAGTAGGTGTGAACGCGACTTCAGTCAATAGATCTATCCTGAAATCTGTTGATACAAAACGTCTTAACGTTTTGTCTGACATCGGCATGACCCAAATATGGAAGGATGCGCGAAGTTCGTCGAAGGCCTGAAGCCTGATCTGCGTGTCTCCGGGCCGGAGTTGGGGTGAGAGAGACCTCGAGATGCCCGTTCCTTCTGAACTTGCGAAACGGGCCCTTGGTGGGTGGGTTCTTCAGCACTGATGGGGCAGTGAGGGTCACAAAGATCTGAGCATGTCGCCCGGGGTGAGGCGTCCGGCAACATGCTCAGATCTCTGCGTGAAGTTCAGGTCTTCGTTTCACATGGGTGTTGCTGTTACACATAAGGATTTGCATCCATTGTGGACGAGAAGAACTCAGGGAAGGGCTAACTGATGGTGAAACGTTCGGTTTTCGAGGAGTTGGCGCACTGCGCCGGCCGATTGCAGTGACTCGCTCCGGCTGGGACTATGCATCAACCTTCTTGAAAAGCCTTGTCATGTAGAGATGTTCGTCTCCGTCGACCGTGACGCGCGCAGCTTCGAAGGACGCACCTGCAAGCTCGATGAGGAACCGAGATCGAGACAAAGGCTGGACTGGCAGCGGAGGCATCGGCGGCTCGCCGGTGATCTCTACTTTCGCAACCATACGGACCTGGTACTCACCATCGTCCCTGCGGCTCAGTTCGATTCGATCCGTTGTCGTCTCGTAGGCGCCGACTAGCTCCGACAAATCAGTCTCGCCGGGCTCCGCTTCCGGTTCCGGGTAGGTCAGACCGAGAGCGTGTGCGATCTCAGTCTCGATGTCGTGAGCCAGTGCGGCACCGCGGTGCGAATTTGTCAGCACCCCGATTGCGATGCCCAGCTCGGGGAATGTATGCAACTGAGCGATCTGCCCGATCACGCCACCGGAGTGATGTACGCATGCCACGCCACTCCAGTCGGAGATGATCCATCCCAATCCCCAACCCTGATCAACGGTGGACAGGCCGGTGAGGTCGAACTGCGGTACCCGCATCGCGGCCACCGACTTTTCCGAGAGGATTCGTTCGCCCGTCAACCCCAGCCCGTCGCGCAGGTGCGCCGCCGCGAACGCCAGTAGATCGCCCATGGATGCGGTGATGGTGCCGGCCGGTCCCACTGAACGTGGAAGTGCCCAGCGTGTAGTCGGCAGCACCTTCTCTGCTGACTCCTGGTCTGGGTTGGCAAGATGGCCGACGGCCGCACGGAACAGGATGGCATCATCAGATCTGGTGACCGTTTGGGTCAAACCCAGTGGGCCGTAGATTCTTTCAGAGAGTGCCTGGTCCCAGGTCTGCCCTCGTAGTGCCTCGACGATTCGGCCGGCGACGACGAACGCGGTATTGCTGTAGCTGAGGTGCCCTCCGGCCGAGGTGACACTGATTGCGCTCGCCAACCCCGCGACGTATTTTTCGAGGCAGTCGTCGCCGTCGCCGGTGTCGGTGAAAACATCCCCGTCGATACCAGAAGTGTGCGTGAGCAATTGGCGGACCGTGACATTCTTCGTATTGTCGGCATCGGCGATCGTGAATTCCGGAAGCACCTCGACGACGGGGGTGTCGAGGGTCAGCAAGCGCTCGTCCACCAACTGCATGACGAGAGTCGTCGTCCATATCTTCGTGATCGATCCGATCTGAAACAATGTGTCGGCGTCGACCTCCACCTTCGTCTTGAGGCTAGTCAGACCGGTGGTCAGCACACGCACGTCCGCGCTGCCGTCATCGGCCAGTGCAATAACACCAACCTGGGCACCCGGCACCGAGTGCTTGACAGCCAATTCGTCGAGTCGTTGCTGCCAATGCGGCGAGTTCAGCAGGTCTGCAGCCAATTTCGTGGGCATATCGATTTTCCTTGTTCGGTTTCGGAGTTGATTTGGTTCAAGTTCTTCTGCGACCGCCACCGAGTCAGCTGGCTTGGCAGATCGTTCACAGCCGGATCTGGAAAGACATCTGAACGGAGAATTTGTCGGTGCACTCGAGGAATCGGTTTCGTCGAATGGCAGCCCTGCGCTCGGGGAGGCGTTACGACAACCATCGCTGCGACTTGGTACCGGCTGATCATGGTGCAACGGTAAGCGTGTGTCGATGCAAAGTATTCGTCGGCCGCGACGAGGCCGATAGTCAAGATCCATCTGATCGGACAAAGCCATCGGCCAATCCACGGTCTGCCGGTCATGGGGCAGGAAGGCGATGGCGCCTGTAATGCTTGCACTGATTGTCCGTTCGGCTGCACGAACAGACCGCGCGAGTGTCGTGCCGCCAGACCACGACTGTCGACACTCGGCTAGCAACAATCATGGAATCAGTCGCCCCACCCGAGCCGAAGGACGAACACCATGTCGAGAGAAACGCTTGTCATCCCCATCGAGGATCAGTTGGATGCCGCGATGGCCCGTGCTGCGAGCCTGGCGCCGGCACCGGGCTCGCAGGCTGCGTTGATGCGCCACGGTGAGCTGATCTGGACAGGCACTCATGGCTTGGCGAGGGTCGACCAAACCGTCCTTGTCTCCGACGAAACGCCGTTTTGCTTGGCCAGCTTCGGCAAACTGATACTCGCAGCATGCACGTTGCATCAGGTCGAGCGCGGAGTCATCGGACTCGACCGGCCGATCTCGATGTATCTGGGCCCCGATGTGCCCGGCGCTGACACAGTGACGGTTCGTATGTTGCTCACGCATACGTCAGGCTTTCCGGATATCTATGCATCGCCGGGGATGGAGGTGCTGTTTCCTCCCGAGTTGGAGGAATCCCTGTGTGACGCTGCCGGTTCGGACCCCGCTGTGCGCAATGTCTACGATCCGAACCGGCCGTTCACTTGGACGATGCTGGCCGAGGCTCTTGGTCCCCCCGTCGATTCGGGACGCCGTTGGGACTATTCCAATACCGGATACATCGTGCTGGCCCGGGTACTGGTGCAGGCGCTCGGCGGCGAGGAGCAGATGGAACGTGCCTGTTCGGACCTCATTCACTCAGCCGGCGGCCACTATTCGATGAACGACGATTTACTGACCCTGCGACGGTCCCCACGCTTGGCCGAGTCGTTGGCCCGCGGCTACCAGCGGTTGTCGGACGGCTTGTTCCACGACACTTATGCAGCATGGCAGCCGTCCGGCATACCGTCTGACCTTTTCGGTCTTCCGTTCGGCGACGGCCTGTTCGCGGGTACCGCGATCGGAGCAGCACAGTTTCTCGACAGCTTGTTCGTTCGCAAGACGCTGCTCGGTTCAGCGACCCTGGAGCAGATGATTTCGGCGACGCCGCAGGCCATTGCCGGACCGGCAGAACCAGTCCGGATCAACAGTTACGGGATGGGAACGTTCCGCACACAGGTGGGTAGCACCGTCTGGCAGGGCCATAGCGGTACGTACGGTGGGTACACCGCAATGGGTGCAAGTGAGATGTCAGCCGGCGTCACGCTGGTCGCAGTCACAAACGGCCTCCCTGCTGTGGGTGCTACTCCGTCCGCTGGGATAGTGGAAACTCCTGCCGGGACAGTGTGGAATGCGCTTGCCGCGGTCTGTGCGGACCATTTCGAGTCGGGGCGTTAACTACGGAGGATTCGCCGAACTTGATTCGATCGGAGGAAAAAACGCGTCGATTTATGTCCGCTGCGACGATACTAGTGATCTATCACACGCCATAGTATTCGTGAATGCTCAGCTCAATCGCGACAAACCGCCGCAGTCTTGGCCGGATTTTGGACCATCTCGGCGCGACGCTCCTCGAGAAGTTGGCCGGATCGATCATGGACCACCACGCGCTCGGAGGCGTGGTCATCTACGATTCCGCCGACGATCTGGTGATAGCTGAACGCTCGATCGTGCTTGGTGTCGGGGTCCACGATCATGACGGGATCTGCCGACTGCTGCGCGAACTCGGAAATCGCAACGCTGCGGCGCTGGTCGTGCGCGCACCGATCACTGTTGATGCTTCGATGACGCTCGCAGTCCAGCGATCGGGTGTGACGCTGCTCGGCCTGGTGGAAGGAGCATCCTGGACGCAGTTGGTCGCGATGTTGCGCACGTTGCTCGCAGAAGACGATATCGGCGGCTCCATGACCGAGTTCATCGGCGGGATGCCCTCCGGTGATCTGTTCTCGCTCGCCAACGCGATTGCAGCCTTGCTGGACGCGCCACTCACGATCGAGGACAGAAGCTCCAACGTCCTGGCGTTTTCAGGACGCCAGGACGAAGCCGACCTCTCCCGTGTCGAAACGATTCTCGGCCGCCGGGTCCCAGAGCGTTACCTCCGTTCACCTGAGTCCCGAAGCGAGTTCGAGCAGCTCCATCGCAGCGAGGATCCGGTCTTCCTCCCTGGCTGGACTCTCGATGACGACGAGCACGCCATGGCGCGCGTCGCCATCGCCGTGCGCGCGGGTGAGGAGGTGCTCGGCTCGATGTGGGCCGCCGTCCGTGAGCCTCTGAGCGACGAACGCAACCAGGCTTTCGCTGATTCCGCGAAGCTGGTCGCGCTGCACATGCTGCGCTTTCGTGCCGGAAGTGATGTCGAGCGACGGCTACGCGCAGACCTGGTGAACACTGCGCTCGAAGGCGGCCCGTCGGCACCTGAGGCGGCCGGGCGACTCGGCCTCATCGGTCGACCGGTGGCGGTACTTGCACTCGGCCTGAACTGGACAGCGGAAAGTGCCGGGGCCGCCGACAGCGCACCGATGCACGCCGCCAGTCTGCAGCGCGCCGCCGACGCCTTGGCTCTTCACCTGACGGCTCTGCAACCTGGCTCGGCCGTTGCAGTGCTCGGAGACCGGGCCTACGCGATCGTGCCGCTACTCGGTAACGCTCCGGATCATGCCAAGCGGACACACCTCATGGCTCAGGGGTTTCTCGACCGAACCGGTCAAAACCTTTCGGCATTGATCGGAATCGGCCCACTCGCCATGGACGGTGGGAGCCTTCCGAATGCCCGACGCGGTGCCGACCAAGCGCTGCGAGTGCTGCGGCACGAGGGAGGGAAACGCCGCGTGATTGCCGCGGAAGACGCTTACATCGATTCATTGATGCTCGATTTTTCGGATCTGGTCGCTGCGCGAGGCAACGCAGTTTCACTGCCCATCGCGCGGCTGCTCGCCTACGACGCCAAGCACCAGGCACACCTGGTGAAAACCTTGCGCTACTGGCTCAATGCATTCGGTGATGTCAGCATCGCTGCCCGACAGGCCTACGTCCACCCGAGCACGTTCCGCTATCGGATCCGTCGTGTCTCAGCGGTCAGCGGTCTCGATCTCAACGACCCGCAGCAACGATTCGCAGCCATGCTGCAGCTGCGCCTGCTGGAAGTGCGGCAGCTTCCCGGCAATACCCAGGAGATTCCTGACGCCTGCGACAACACTGTCGAACTCGGCCAGTGATGTTGGTCTGGGCGAACCATCCCTGACCCTCCGATATGCGCGGATGGACGATTCAATCGCGGCAGGACTGCGAAAGGCTGGGGTGAATCAGTCGATCGAAGGAGCCTTGTGTGACCCCCGTGCTAGCGACATTTGAACAACTGTCGAAGCAGATGCTGATCGATATCGGCACTCTGGTCAGGTGTGAGTCCCCGTCGTCGGACCTGGAAGCCGTGGCTGCCAGCGCCGACGCTGTTGCTCTGGTTGGAACCGCACTGTTGGGCGTCGAGCCGGAACGCGTCATCGTCGACGGATGCACTCATCTGCGATGGCGTCTCGGCGAAGGGCCTCGCAGAGTATTGCTGCTGGGTCACCACGACACCGTGTGGCCAATCGGCTCGCTCGAAACTCATCCATGGTCTGTCGAGGATGGAGTCATACGCGGACCTGGATCGTTCGACATGAAGATTGGCGTTGTCATGGCGCTCTACGCAGCCGCACACGTCGACAGGGGAGCACCGATAACCGTGCTTGTCACCGGCGACGAAGAGACGGGTTCTGATACTTCCCGCGCGCTGATCGAACAGTCTTGTCGAGACGTCGCAGCAGTACTGGTACTCGAAGCATCGGCCGATGGAGGCGCCTTGAAGACGGCGCGGAAGGGAATCTCCGACTATCGAGTGGTGGTGTCGGGACGCGCGTCGCACGCAGGGCTCGAGCCGGAGGCCGGCATCAATGCCGCCCTGGAATTGGCGCATCAGATCATCAGGATCGCCGCAATCGGTTCGACAGAACTCGGAACCACCGTGGTGCCGACAGTCGTCTCTGGTGGCACCACGACCAACACAGTGCCGGCATCAGCCGAGGTCACGGTCGACTCACGTGCATGGAGCCGGGAGGAGCAGCAGCGCGTCGATCGCGAGATCAGGGCACTACGTCCGGTTCTTCCAGGTGCCAGGCTTGTTGTCACCGGAGGTCCGAACCGACCTCCGTTGGAGCGCGAGATGTCCGCTGAATTGTTCGCGATTGCTGCGCGAGTCGCAGACGAGGCCGGACTCGGACGCCTTGGTGAGTCCCACGTGGGTGGAGGGTCCGACGGAAATCTGACGGCAGGTCTGGGAGTGCCGACCCTCGATGGTCTCGGAGCAGTCGGCGGCGGGGCCCACGCGGATCATGAACACGCGCTCGTCGAGGAGATTCCCGTGCGAACTGCGCTCGTGACAATGCTGGTGAATCGACTGACCGAACCAGTGCCGTCAGACGAACGAGTGCCGAAGAAATAGTGGAGCTGGACAGTGTTCCGCTCGCCCGAATGGGCAATCCTCGACTTATGACCACTTTTGCTGAACAAGCGCGAGACGTCGCGCGAACTGAGACGTCGCGGATTGCCGCGATCGCCGCCGCTCAGGCGGCAGACCGATCAGGAGTGGCGATCCGCGCGCTGATCTCAATCGACGACATGCAGAGGGGTGTCGAACTGATCGATCAGATCTGGCGGCCAACTGACGGAATGTCGATCATGAACGTCGAGGTTCTTCAAGCGCTTGCCGGTACCGAAAGCTATGTCTGTGGGGTTTTCGCGGGCGACCAGATTCTCGGCATATCTGTCGGGATGTGGGGCGTGCCGTCGACTTTGTCACTGCACAGCCATATCGCCGGGGTGGCGGACAGTGCGCGCGGCCGAAATATCGGGTTCGCTCTCAAACTCCACCAGAGAGCCTGGGCCATGGCGCGGGGCATCAAGACCATCACGTGGACGTTCGACCCCCTGGTCAGCAGGAATGCGCACTTCAACCTTTCCAAGCTCGGCGGCACTGCTCGCGTCTACCACGTCAATCATTACGGGACGCTGCTCGATGACCTCAATGGCGAAGACGAGACTGACCGCCTCAAACTCGAATGGGACCTCGCGAGTTCTCGCGCCTCGCGCTGCGCAGCACTCGAACAACGAAACAGCGCCCAGGTGCATACAGAGCCAATGCTGTCGAGAGACTCCCTTGGCCGGCCGTCACTGGAGGACACGTCCGCGGACCATGTATCCGTGGCGGTGCCCACCGACATCGAGGCGCTTCGTCACTCGGATCCTGGGCTCGCCTCCGAATGGCGCCTTGTGATGCGCGAAGTCCTGGGAACCCTGCTCGCCGAAGGTGGGCAGGTCGAGGATTTCGACCGGCGTGCCAACGCGTACATCGTGTCGAAAGGGACGGCAGTATGAAGATCGAGAGCTTCGAAATCAGGCGGGTTCAGATGCCGCTCACGTCGCCTTTCCGTACCTCGTTCGGCATCGAGACCGAACGGGAAATGTTGGTGGTGCGGGTTCGCACTCCAGACGGCGACGGCTGGGGCGAATGCGTCGGCATGTCAGACCCGCTCTACTCCTCGGAGTACGTCGATGGCATCGACGACGTGCTCACAAGGTTCCTCATCCCCGATCTCTTGTCGATGGATGAGGTCTCGGCGCACCTCGTGGCACCTCGCCTCGCCAAGTACAAGGGGCATCGCATGGCAAAAGCCGCCCTCGAGATGGCGATCATGGATGCGGAGTTGCGGAGCCAGGGCATTTCGTTCGCGCAAAGTCTGGGCGCGGTGGTCGATCATGTCCCGAGTGGAGTCTCGGTCGGAATCATGGACTCCATTCCAGAACTACTTGATGCTGTCGGTTCCTATATCGACGAGGGATACGTCCGGATCAAGCTCAAGATCGAACCGGGGTGGGATGTCGATCCGGTCCGCGCCGTGCGTGAGCGCTTCGGCGACGAGGTAATGCTTCAGGTTGACGCCAACACCGCCTATACCCTCGGCGATGCCCCACAGCTGGCGAAGCTCGACCCTTTCGGATTGCTCCTGATCGAACAACCGCTTGACGAGGAGGATGTCCTGGGGCACGCGGACCTCGCGGCTCGCATCAAGACGCCGATCTGTCTCGACGAGTCGATAGTGTCGGCCAGGTCTGCCGCCGATGCCATCCGGCTCGGCGCGTGCTCGATCGTCAACATCAAGCCCGGCCGTGTCGGCGGCTATCTCGAGGCTCGACGCATCCATGATGTGTGCGCCGCAAACAACGTGCCGGTGTGGTGCGGCGGAATGCTGGAAACGGGTCTCGGAAGGGCGGCGAACGTTGCGTTGGCTGCACTCCCCGGTTTCACCTTGCCCGGTGATGTTTCCGCTTCCGACAGGTTTTATCAAGTCGATCTGACGGAGCCGTTCGTGCTTGAAGGCGGTGGGCTCCGTGTCCCCGATGGACCAGGGCTCGGCGTGGACCCACTGGAGGATCGGCTGAAGGAATTCACGGTTCGTGCAGAGGAAGTCCAACGCTGAGATCGCAGAACTCTGCGAATCGTCACCCGGAGTTCTTCAGCAATTCGAGCGCCGCGTCCCGACCGCCGCCGAAGGGGTCGGTGCCGATACCGATCCCGTCTGCGACGAGGGCACCTTCGTGAAGCAGCATGATTGCCTCGGCGAGGCGTTCGTCGGCTTGCCCGTCCGTCGCCAGAATGCGCCGAAAAAGGTCCAACATCTCCCGCTTCTGTTCGGCGATAACAGTGAACACCTGATGTGAGCGATCACTGAACTCGGCGTGGGCGTTGATCATGCTGCACCCCTTGCCTCCGCTCGCCCCGGACCAGGAGGCGGAAGCATCGAATACCGCACTCAACTGTTCGGCGCGGCTCTCGCCGGCGGATTCGAGTTTCTTGTCGCGAAAGGCTCGCCACCGCCGATCTCGGTCCTTCAGGTACTCCACGACGAGACCGTCCTTCGAGCCGAACCGCTCGTACAGAGTTTTCTTCGTGACCCCGGCGTCCAGTGCGACGGTATCCACGCCTACGGCACGAATTCCCTTTTCGTAGAACAACTTCGACGCCGACTCCAGGATGCGACGCGCTTTCGGAGTCAACTCGGGTACGGATTCCTCTGCCATGGACAAAAGTATACCGATCTGTATAGTCGAACGTGTGAGTAAACAGATCGGTATACCTCGGATCGTGATCCCGAGATCTGTCGTGACGGCTACCTTGTCGGTCCTGTTCGTCGCGTGCTGGAGTTCGGGTTTCATCGGAGCCAAACTCGGGGCCGGCAGTGCCGAGATCCCCACGTTGCTGATGTGGCGTTTTCTCCCGCTTGTTGCGGTACTGCTCCCGATTGTCTGGCTCTCCGCCCGGCGCCGGAACACGATGCCGACACCGCGGGCTCTCGGCAGGCAGGTGGTGATCGGGATGCTCTCCCAGAGCGGCTACCTGTTGTCGGTGTACTGGGCAGTCGATCTCGGTGTGAACACCGGAACCACCGCACTGATCGACGGTATTCAGCCGCTGGTCGCGGCGGCTCTGCTTGGTCCGCTCCTCGGTGTTGCAGTCCCGCGGATGCAGTGGGCCGGATTGGCGATCGGACTGGGCGGCGTCGCACTGGTCACGGCAGCCGACGCAGGAGCCGGTACATCTGCCCCGTGGTGGGCGTACGCGATCCCGTTCCTGGGGATGCTCAGCCTGGTTGCATCCACCTTCGTCCAACAACGCGCTCCCACGTCCACGCCGCCACTGCAGGCTCTGGCCATCCACTGTTCGACCAGCGCAATAGTTTTCACGACACTGGCGGTGGCCTCAGGTGTCGCCGTACCACCAAGCGTCAACACATTCTGGATCGCATTGCTCTGGTTAGTCGTGCTGTCCACGTTCGGTGGTTACGGGCTGTACTGGATATTGGTCCGTCGCATCGGCATCACGTCCGTCAACACCTTGATGTTCTTGATCGCCCCCGTCACCGCGGTCTGGGGCGCGTTGATGTTCGGAGAATCCTTCACTCCGTTCACCGCGCTCGGCTTGGCGGTGGGGATCCTCGCCGTCGTCGTGGTCACCCGGGTGGACAATCACCAGAAAAAGCGGGGCGAGGGCGAAAATGACTGTCCGGTAAGGGCTCCGATCACTTCGCGCTGATGACTCCCGACCGGGATGTGAACCGCTCGCGCAGCGCGGTGAGTTGCTCTGCGGTGAGCTTGAGTCCGTTGATTGCGTAGTCCTCGACGGTGCCGAAGTGCGTGCGCATTTCGTCGAGAGCGGCGTCGAAGTAGCTGTCACGGACTCCGAGGAGGGGCCGGAGTAGTTCTGCGTCAACGCCTTTGCTGGCGGCGAAGTCGAGGATCGGTTCCGTCATGGGAGCCAGATCGGTATTCGTCTCCAGATAATCGGCGCGTACGTCGGCTTCGTCGGCGCCGAGGAGGAGCAGGAAGGAGGTAGCGGCCCATCCGGTACGATCTTTGCCGGTAGTGCAGTGGAAAAGTGCTGCCCCGGTGCGTTTTTCGTCTATGAGATCGAGGTAGAACGTGCGATAGGCGTCGAGAGCGGACGGCAGGCTGACGAAGTTGCGGTTCGCTTCCTCCATCTGCGCGATCCCACGGCCGCCGCTGATGGTCTCGGCGTACGCGAGCGGGTCCGTCATGAGTAGCCCGGTGGCAGCAGCATTTTGGGCATTGTCGGCGAGGACGTCGAGCCAGACCGTGCGTGTCGAGTCGGGGAGATTGTCGAGTGCGCCCTCGCGCTCGGCGGCGGTCCTCAGGTCGTAGACCGTCCGGACGTCCAAGTCGGCGACCGCGGCAACGTCGTCGCCGTCGAGTTTCGCGAGCGTCGCCGAACGGTAGAGCGCGCCTGCGCGGACGGTGCCGTCAGTAACGGGAATGCCGCCGAGGTCCCGGAAGTTCGGGGCGGTCTTCAGGAGAACGCGACGATCGAGCGGGTGAGTTGGCATGGCTGACTCCTTGTGGGTTCCGTTTCACTGATCATTCATGCCTTTTGCACACTGCGCACGAGCTTTTCGGCATTGCGTCTCTTGATCCACTTGTCGATGACAAGAGCCATGAAGATCCAGCCGCCCAACGCGGTGATCACCCACACGATGATCGGTGCGAGGATCCAGGACCCGACGCCGCTGATCGCAATGCCGTCGGGGACCAGGGTGGCAACCCAGAGCGCTAGCAGTGTGGCGACCAAGCCGACACCACCCGCGAGCGGAGCCGCGTAGTGCAGTGCCACGCTGAGCACGAATGGGCCGAGAATCATGTGGGCGAGGGTGAATACACCGATAGCGGCCAAGAAGCCGTTCACGCTCAGGCTGACCCCGGGAAGAGTGAAATGTACGACGATCAGCGCGATCGCACCGAGTACGCATTGCGAAATGAGCTGAAATAACAGACGCATGGGTTGTACCTCCGTGATCAGGTCGAGTCACCCGAGAGTGGGTGTGCGTGGCAGATAAAGGCTTCGCTAGAGCGCTTCGGGACGAGGAGCCGTCCAGGTGCCGTCGAGCACGGAGGGGCGGGGGCGGTACAGGCGCAGCACGTAGTTCCAGCCGGGCATGATGGGCAGGGCGTTCGCGGCGCCGTCGAGATGGACACCGAAGCGAATGGTGGTGCTGCCGTCGGAGTCGGGGGTGGCGGTGAGGCTGTTGATGCTGTTGACACCCAAAGCGTTTTCTTCGAAGTACCCCGCCGCGTTGTACAGCGAGACCGACCAGAACGCATCCACGGGAACGTCGTTCAGGCGGAGGCGGTATTCCCCGACGGGGAGACGTTCGTCGAAGTTGACGTAGGTGGCCTCGTACTCGGGGAGGCCGCCCCAGCCGGAGGCGGTACCGAGCAGGTGCCGGATCGGGTCGACTTCTGCTGCGGTGCCGAATGAACGGTCGTACGTGGTGATGCCACGAGCGAGGGCGAGGAGTGCGTCGCGGGTCTCGGTCTGCGCCTGCTCGTCGTAGTCGGGCAACGGGAACTCGCCTGTTCCGCCGCCGTCGATGGTGAGGGCGTCCTGCAACCGGTTCACCTCGGTGACGTCTTCGGGGCTGTTCGGATCGACGAGGATGCGCACGATCAGTGCGGCGTAGTCGGTTCCGACCAATTCGCGCGTGAGCAGGTGCTCTCCCGGATCGCGCAGGATGACGGGACCGTAATGATCTTGACTGACCACCCACACGGAGATGTAGCGCTTGCCGGTATCGGGCACCGTGATCGTGACGTCTTCGCGCACATCGACGATCGCGCTGCTGTACAGGGTGTCGCGGTTCTGGCGGATGATCGGCTGGTCGTCGAGCGACCCGAGATCACGAGTGTGGTTCCACGTGCCCAGGCCGACGCCCGCGGCCAGGCGAGCGAACATGAGATCGGATTCTGCCCGATTGAAGTTCAGGACGTTGACTGCGGTCGCGGACATAGCGGGTTCCATTCGGTGTCGGGTATGGAAGCGAGAGCGGGAATCCCTCGCCCCTGTCGGGGTGAATCAGTCGAGCAGTCGAGCTTTCGCGGCTTGGAACTCGGCCTCGCTCAGCAGGCCTTGTGATTTGAGGTCGCCGAGTTTCTGCAATTCAGCGACGAAATCGACCGGGGAGGCGGGTGCGGGTGTGGGCATCGGGAGTACGGCCTGCTGCTGGGCAAATTCGTACTGCGCCTGCTCGTATTCGGCTTGGGCTCTCCTTTGCCGGCGGGTGGCCATACCGTCGCTGACGGCGGTCGCGGTACCGGTCACGACCGCGGTGCGTGCGGCGAGGCCCAGCAGTCCGGGGCGACCTCTTCTCGGGATGTACGGCATGTCAGACCTCCAGTTTCGGGCTGATCGTGTCCATCAGGGCATTGACGACGGGTGCGGGTATCCGCTCGTAGCCCAGTAACACCGCGCCGGACGCCGCGGTGCGTGCGGCGAGCTCACGCTGATAGACCAGCTCGAGCGCGACCAGCAGCGCTGCAGCGCCGGTGGGAATGGCTGCCGCGAGTTCGGTGATGTCCTCATGCCCGAGCAGACCGGACGCGCCGAGCATCTCGACGTTGATCTCGAAGCCGTTCGGCAACTCCTCGACTTCGATGAGGGTGAGTTCACCGTCCTCGGACTTGGAGATGACGATCAGATCGAGCAGCCGCACCAGGCCGGTATCCGTAAGGTCGGTGAGCGCGGAGAGCGCGGCCGGGTCGAGGTCCTGCCCAGGCAGACCGAGAAGATAGAAATCGACAGGGCCGAAACGCGCGGAACTCACGAGAGGACCTTCAGCTTCAGTGCGGCGAACTCGTCCTCGCTGATCGCTCCGGCTTCGAGCAGTGCTGCGGCTGCGGCGATCTCCTCGCTGGGGCTCTTCCCCGCGACCTCGCGGATATACGATTCGGCGGCCTTCTCGGCGTCGCGTGCGGCCTTGTTGCTGCGTTCCGTCATCCCTTCGCCGCGGGCGACGAGATAGACGAGCGCGGTGAGGATGGGCAGGAAGAGTAGGAAGAACACCCAGACGGCCTTCAACCAACCGCTGAGCTTGTGGTCGCGGAACAGGTCGGCGATGATCGCGAACAGCGCGAAGAGATATCCGATGAAGACGGTTGCCCACAGCATCCAGCCGAGGCTTTCCCAGAAGCTCATGTGTCGTATCCGTTTCGTGTCAGGCCTGCGCACCGGGATTCCGCCGACTAGCGCATTTCGGTTGATTCCGGCAATTCTCACTGGTTTCCGCAGGCTTCGATCGCGGTCTCATCCGAACCGGATGAGACCGGATCTCCACGGACACCGAACGTCTCGAGTATCTTCGACACATGATCGAAGCCGTGCGTGACGCACTCGCATCTGGTGAGGCGGAGCAGGCTCGACGCGTCCTGCGGAAAAACTGGCTTCGTTTGATTCTCGAATCTCACACCAGGGAACTCGAGCAACTCTGCCTTGCGCATCCCGATCCGCACGATCCGCACATCCTGCTGATACGGGCGTGCTGCCGCGATCTCAGCGGCGATCCGTACGGCGCGGAGTTTCTCCGCGGACAGGGTCTGCGGGTCGCGTCCGACGATTTTGTCGTCTGCTTCACCGACCTGCTGCTCGCTCCGGACACCTCGACCAAGGCCGTCATCGCCGATCGCGCTCGCCACGCGCTCGCCCAGTGTGAGCCCGAGGACGATTACCCGTCCGCGCTTTTCCTCCTCGGGTGGACCGAGATCAGGCTTCGTCGTGACCTTCCTCGTGCCATCGCGCTACTTCGCTCGGCAAGCGACGAGGCGCAGTTGCAGTCGCGCGCGGAGACGTTGCGTCTCGCACAATCCAACTTGGCTTTTGCGCTCACTCACGCAGGAGTATTCACCGAAGCCGAACAGATCCTCGACGGCCTGCATGCCCGAGAAGTCGCGTCCGACTGGGAACGCTTCGAAGGCGGTCTCCCACAGTCGAATCGAGGGTGCATCGCCTACTGGCGTGGTGACTTCGACGAGGCAATCGCTCAGTTCGACTCGATCATCGTGGAGGGCAGTCCCGGAACCAATTTCGAGGCGCTCGCCCGTCTGTACTTGGTGATGAGCCTGATCGCTCTGAACCGGGAAGACCGGTACCACAACGCCGCTCGTCTGCTGCGCGGCGTGAGCACTGCGGACAAGCACGGCATTCCTTGGGATACGCTGCGGCGCGTCACCACGGCCTGGCTCGCCCACGCTCAAGGACAGGACGAGCAAGCTCGCCGCATCGCAAGGCCCACGCTGACCAGAACAGGAGCTGCGGTCGCTCACGCGCTTCTCGCGGAGCTCTATCGAGTCATGGGGGACCCGGAACCGTCTGCGCAGGCGGTTCGGTTGGCAACCTCGGCCGCGCTGCCCCGATATGCGCTGGTGAGCACACTTGTCACGTCTGCCGCCCTGAGCTCCGTCTCCGGGCGTGGACCGCAGGCGCACGAGCAGTTGGATCGTGCGCTGGGGGAGGCAATCCCCGAGCGGATTCTCGCACCATTCCTCAGCGGCGATCCGGTAATCGTCGATCTCTTGAACGCGCACGCAACGCAGGGGTCGAGACATCACGAGTTCCTGCGCACGATTCTGGAAAAACGAAACCAACTTTCGTCCCAACTCACGGGGGTCCTGACGGAACGAGAGAAAGAGATTCTCACCTTTCTGCGGACCACGATGACTGCAGACGAGATCGCTGCGCACCTCGGCATCGCCTATCCCACTGTGAAGACTCACATTCGCTCGATCTACCGAAAATTAGGTGTGACCAAACGGCGTGCCGCTGTACAAGCAGCCGACAACCTAGACCGCGGGATCGGGCGCGATTCCGCGGCGCAGGCTGCGAACCGTCAGGTCCAAGGCCTGTAGTCGCGTCCCGGAACCGCGGTTCACGTAGTCCATCGACGTGTAGAGCAGTGACCACAGCAGGTTCTGCACCCAGTCCGAACCCATGTCGGGGTCGATGGAACCGTCGGAGTGTCCGCGCTCGATGGCGTCGGTGACTTCGTCGTCGTTCGAGGCGGACTCGGTAAACGAATCTTCTTGATACACGCCGGGAGTGAAGAACAGAACCGTCAAAAGGTCGGCCAGCTCGAAGTATTCATGGCACAGGCGAACCAGAGCCTCGGCTCCGGTACCCTCGCCGAGTCGAGCTGCTGCTGCGGCCTCTCCGACGGCGCGGGTGGCCTCGGCTGCGACGGCGTCGACCAGGTCTGACCGTTCGGGAAAGTAACGGTGCAAGGTGGTCCGGCCGACCTTCGCGGCTGCAGCGATCTCGCTGAGCGTCGCGGCAGGCTTGGATGCGAACACCGAAACAGCGGCATCGAGGATGGCCTTCCGTGTGCGTTCGCGGGTCGCGCTTTGTTCAGATGCGCTGTGGATCGTTGTCACGGATTCGAAGCGTAGTCCGCCCCCGTTTCGGTATCCAGTGTTTCCGTATCGGAATTCTCTTGCCCTTTATGGAACATTCGTGTTCCATAAATTCATGCTTGAATCGGATGCTCCCCAGCCTGCGCCGAAATGGAGCAATCTCCGCGTCCTCTCGGAGTTCGCTCGCCCGCACCTGCCGTCGCTTCTCCTCGGATTGGTACTGGCTCTGTGCGGTTCTGCGGCGACGCTGGCAACACCCATGGTCACCAAGTGGGTCCTCGACACCCTCGATACCGGCGCTTCGCTGCAAGGGCCGATCCTTACTCTGGTCGTCCTTTTGGTCGTCGGTGCGGTGCTCGGCTGCGCTCAGTGGATCGTCCTCGGAACTGCCGCCGAAAAGGTTGTCTTCGACGCCAGGTCTTCGCTGGTGAGACGATTCCTGGCAGCAACAGTGCCTTCGCTGCAATCGCGGTCGGTCGGTGAATTGGTCACCCGGGTCACCTCGGACACCTTGCTGCTGAGGGAGGCGGCGTCGTCGGCCGCGGTGAATATTCTGAACGCAGCCGCGTTGACCATCGGAACGATTGTTCTGATGGGCGTTCTGGATCTGCCGTTGTTGGGCGTGACCATGGTGGCAATCGTGTTCGCCTCCATACTCTTTGCCGTTCTGATGCCTCGGATTTCCGCAGCCGAAGCGCGGACCCAGGAATCGCTCGGTCAGCTCGGCGGCGTTCTCGAGGGTGGCTTGCGTGCGATCCGGACGGTCAAGGTTTCCCTCGCCGAGGATCGCGTCGGCGCTCTGGTGACGAACAATGCGTCCGATGCGAAAAAGCATGCGATCACCGCGGTGCGAGTATCGGCAACTGCCTGGACTGTCGCGTGGACCGCCATTCAAGGCTCGATCATCGCCATCTTGGGCTTTGGTGCCTGGCGAGTCGCCGACGGCGAAATGGCCGTCTCGACGCTCATCGCGTTTCTGCTTTACGCCTTCACCCTGATGGGGCCGGTGTCGGAGCTTGCGCAGAACGTGACCTCCGTTCAGTCGGGAATTGCGGCGGCTATCCGAATCCGCGAGATGCAGTCGTTGCCCACCGAGAAGTACGACGAGGTCGTGAACGTCGTCGAGAACACGAATGCTGCCGCGCCGCTCATCGAGTTGCGCGATGTCACTGTGAGCTACCACGGCTCGAACCAGCCGGCGTTGCGTGATGTCTCACTCGTCATTCCGGAGCGCGGGCACATGGCCATCGTCGGTCCGTCGGGTGCGGGTAAGACGACGTTGCTCTCGACGGTGTTGCGATTCGTCGAACCGAGATCGGGGGGGTTCTTCTGCGCGGAGTCGGTTACGACGCGCTCGATCACCGCGCTGTGCGCGAGAGTCTCGCGTACGTGGAGCAGGAGACACCGGTGGTACCCGGAACGATTCGGGAGAACGTCGTCTTCAGTCATCCCGACGCAACGGACGAAGAAGTGCAGGCTGTGTTGCGTTTGCTCCGGCTCGACGACGCGATCGAGGCCCTGCCAAACGGACTCGACACCGCTCTGACGGCCACCTCGCTGTCCGGCGGCCAACGTCAGCGAATCGCGATGGCGCGCGCAGTTCTGCGGCCGAGTGCGTTGCTTCTGCTCGACGAAGCCACTGCCCAGGTCGACACGCTCACCGAAGCCGCCATAGTCGACGCGATCAACGAACGTGCGCGCACCGGGACCGTGGTGACCATCGCTCACCGGCTCTCGACTGTGCGCGACGCTGACTGGATCGTGGTGATGGAGGACGGTCGGATCCGGAACATCGGCAACCATGACGAGCTCATGGACAAGGACGATCTGTACCGCGACATGGTGGTTGCCGGACGGCTCGATCAGGGCGAGGCAATGCTCGAAGATTGTTGACCCGACGCGTCGGCGTGTGCGAGAGTGCTCGTACCGAGCGATCGCTCGGTCGGGATGTTCTTTCGGAGGTGGCTGGTGGCAATCGATCTGACGTACGCGCCCGAGGTGGTGGCGCTGATCGAGAAGACGCGCGACTTCACGCGCAACGTAATGCTCCCCATCGAAGATGAACACGCCGGCGACATCGCCGTCGCGGGTGGCGATGCCATCCGTATCGAGATGCAGGCTGCGGCAAAAGAAGCCGGTGTCTTCGCGCCGCATGCGCCAATCGAGTACGGCGGACACGGGCTCAACATGAGTGATCGCGCACCGGTCTTCGAAGAAGCCGGCTACTCGCTCTTCGGGCCGACGGCGCTCAACATCGCTGCGCCGGACGAGGGCAATGTTCACATGCTTGCCCACGTCGCAAACGAAGCGCAGAAGCAGCAGTTCCTCGCGCCGCTCGCCAGCGGGGACATTCGGTCGGCATTCGCCATGACCGAACCCGCGCCAGGAGCCGGATCCGATCCCTCGGCCTTGAACACCCGCGCGGAGAAGGTTCCCGGCGGCTGGAAGATCAACGGCAAGAAATGGTTCATCACCGGCGCCGACGGTGCCGGATTCTTCATCATCATGGCGCGCACCTCCGGCGAGCCGGGGCAGCGCGGCGGCGCGACCATGTTCCTGGCGCCGACGGACACTGCAGGCCTTCACGTGGGTCGACACATCGACACCCTCGACAAGGCCATGATCGGCGGGCACTGCGAGGTCACGTTCGAGGATCTCTTCGTTCCCGACGGGGCAGTTCTCGGCGAGGTCGATCAGGGTTTCGCCTACGCGCAGGTTCGCCTAGGCCCCGCCCGCATGACGCACGTGATGCGCTGGCTCGGTGCGGCGCGCCGCGGTCACGACGTAGCCGTGGCCAGGGTTGCCGAACGCGAAGGCTTCGGCTCGAAACTCGGTGATCTCGGAATGATCCAGAAGATGGTCGCCGACAACGAGATCGACATCGCAGCCAGCCGCGCACTTCTTGTGCAGGCCTGCTTCGAACTCGATCAGGGCGGGCACGCAAGCAACGCGACGTCCATCGCCAAGACCTATGCGGCCGAGGCGATCTTCCGGATCGTCGACCGCTCCATCCAGATGTGTGGCGGGATGGGCGTGTCCGGCGATCTGCCGCTGGCGCGGTTGTCCCGCGAAGTGCGTCCCTTCCGCGTCTACGACGGCCCGTCCGAGGTTCATCGCTGGGCCATTGCGAAACGTGTTGTCGGAGCTGCGAAGCGGGCTGCGCGGGAGGAATCGAAGTGACGGACTTTCCAGGACTCGATCTGGCGGCGCTGCACAAATACCTGCAAGCCTCCGACGTCACTGTCAGCGGTGAGTTGCGAGCCGAACTGATCTCGGGCGGCAAGTCCAACCTCACCTACGGAATCTTCGACGACAACTCGAAGTGGATTCTGCGTCGTCCACCCACTGCCGGCCTCACTCCGTCGGCGCATGACGTCGCGCGCGAGTTCCGAATCACCTCGGCGTTACAGAACACTGCCGTACCCGTCGCTCCGACCGTCGTGCTGTGCGAGGACGCCTCGGTGATGGGTGCGTCGTTCACGGTGGTCGAATTCGTCACCGGCCAAGTGATCCGGACCAAAACCGAACTGGAAGCGGTTCCGGCGGAACAGGTCACGCAGTGCACTGACGAGTTGGTGCGCGTTCTGGCCGCCCTGCACGACGTCGACTACAACGCCGTGGGTCTCGGCGAACTCGGCCGACCTGATGGTTACGTAACCCGTCAGGTGAAGCTGTGGGCCGGTCAATGGTCACGCGTCAAGACCAAGGACTCGGCAGACGTGGACAGGTTGGCGTCGAGCCTCGCGGACATGATTCCGGCAGAATCCGCTTCGTCGATCGTGCACGGTGACTACCGAATCGACAACACGATTCTCGAAGCGAACGACGTCACCAAGGTTGCCGCAGTGGTGGACTGGGAACTGTCGACGCTGGGAGACCCGCTGGCCGACATCGCGATGATGTGCGTCTACCGGCACCCCGCGCTGGATCTGGTTCTGGGTGAGCCTGCTGCATGGACCAGTCCGTCGCTACCCTCCGTTGTCGATCTGGCGCAAAGGTATTCGACCGTGTCAGGTCGAGAACTGGCGCACTGGAACTTCTACATGGCGCTCGGGTTCTTCAAACTCGCCGTCGTGGCGCAAGGTATCGATCACCGATTCCGGGCAGGCGCCACCGTCGGCGGGGGTTTCGACAAGGCTGGATCTTCTGTGCCGGAACTGATCTCGGCCGGCCTCAACGCACTCCAAGGGAAATTCGAATGAGTCGATCAGCACTGGTCACCGGTGCCTCCAAGGGAATCGGGCTCGGCATCGCAACCCGACTGGCCTCGCAAGGGTACGGGCTGACCATCACCGCACGCGACGCCGAACGACTCGCCGTGGTCGCCGAAGAACTTACGCGTGCCGGGTCGCCGGACGTCGTAGTCTCGGCCGGCGACATGGCGGACGAGAACTTCGCCGCGGCACTCGTTGCCACACACGGCGAGCGATTCGGCTCCATGCGGGCACTCGTCCTCAACGCCGGAGTGGGAACCAGTGGGCGAGTAGCCGACTACCCCATGCGACGTTTCGACAAGACCGTCGCCGTCAATCTCCGGACGCCGTTCGCGCTCCTGCAAGCATCGCTGCCGCTCCTGCGCAATGCGGCAGACGCGGACCTCGCCGGCGGATCAAAGGTGATCGCCCTCGCCTCGATGGCCGGCGTGTATGCCGAGAGCGGTCTGGCGGTGTACGGAGCCACCAAAGCTGCACTGATTTCGATGGTGGAGGCTCTCAACGCCGAGGAATCCGGAAACGGCGTCAGTGCGACGGCCATCGCTCCCGGCTACGTCGACACGGACATGTCGGCGTGGACGCACGATCGGATCACACCCGACAAAATGATCAAGGTCGACGACATCGTCGAGTTGGTGGACGGTCTGCTCAAACTCTCGTCTCGAGCAGTAGTTCCGAAGGTAGTCATGACGCGGGCCGGAACCAACGGCTACTCGGCCTGAAAAATCAATCCAGCTTGGCTTCGCCTCGCTTGCGGAAGAAGTGAAAGCCGGGAACTCCGACAATCGCCTGCCGCAGGTCCTTGACTACTCCCAGGAGTTCGTGGATCTCGGGCGAGACGGAGTCCAGGGTTCCGAGGATGGGCAGCACCGCGGCCACCCGGTCGGTGAGCTCCGGCAGTTGGTCGATCAGCTTGATTGCGGCACTGACCTCCGCCTCGGAAAGGTCGTCGGCGAACCTTGCGGCCAGCGGCGCGAGCTGCAGGGCAATGGGCTCGTAGATCTCGAGGAGCTGTCCCGCGATGTCCGAGGTCTGCTCGACTGCTTCGACCAACGTCTCCGCTCGAACGGTCACGGCGGCGGCCCCGATGACGACGCGGTCGGCGTTGTCAGCGATCTGGTTGATGCGTGCCACCAACCTCTCGACGGAGAAGAGGAGCGCCTCGAGTCGAGTGGGCAGGGTGACCGCAAAAGCGACCGTGGACAGGGACCAGTGCACCACGTCGCCGACGGAGCGGACGACGGTGGAGCTTCCGGGCAAAACTAGAGCCATCCCTCGATACTGCCTGATGTGACGTCAAAGTACAGGTAAATCTCACATTCACGAGGCGCGCGGCGTCTTCGAGGTGTCGGTGCAAGCGCGGACAATCAATTCACCCGCTGCCTGCTGGACCGCGCAACCTGGAAGGATCGAGACATGACGGCAATCCGGACGCATACCGTGATCGACTCGCCGATCGGGGCGTTGACGCTGGTAGCGGCAGGTGAGAACCTCTGCGGGCTGTACATGGCGGAGCATCGTCACAAGCCGGACGAGTCCACATTCGGTGATCGTTCCCCGGCGGTCTTCGGTGAAGTCGAATCGCAGCTCACGGAGTACTTCGAGGGTGATCGCACGGAGTTCTCCGTGCCGCTGGCGCCCGTGGGTACAGAGTTTCAGAAGCGAGTGTGGGACGTCTTGCGAACGATCCCGTACGGCGAAACCTGGACCTACATGGAGCTCGCGCAAACTTTGGGTAACCCACTTGCCATCCGCGCTGCCGCTGCGGCAAACGGTAAGAATCCGATCAGCATCATCGTTCCCTGCCATCGCGTGGTCGGAAGCGACGGAAGCCTGACCGGTTTTGCCGGCGGCCTCGAACGCAAGCGCTTCCTCCTCGATCGAGAGCACGGCGGCGAATCGGATGTCCTCTTCTGATGCGCTCGACTCACAATTCGGTGATCGGGAACGTCTACCGATCGTGACACTGAAACCGTTCGAAGACGTCGTGACCGAATACGGTGCTGTGGTCCTTCGGGTCTGCCGTGCGGTCGTCGGTCCCGTCGACGCCGAGGACGCGTGGTCCGAGACGTTCATCGCAGCGATGCGGGCCTATCCGGATCTGAACCCGGACGCGAACATCGAAGCCTGGCTGGTGACCATCGCGCACCGCAAGGCTATCGACATCACCCGAGTGCGTGCCCGCGTGGCCGTTCCGACAGACGACGTTCCGGAATTGCCGACGCGAATCGGCGTACCGGGCACATGGGATCACGAACTGTGGGACGCACTCGAACAACTACCACTCAAACAACGTGCGGCAGTTGCCTATCACTTTCTGGGTGGGCTGCCGTACGCCGAGATCGCGGACATCCTCGGTAATACTCCGGCAGCCGCCAGACGTGCGGGTGCCGACGGTATCGCCACCTTACGAAGAACCTACTTGTCCGCCGCCGCTGCGGAAGGGAGTCACTCATGAATACCGACGCCGAAGTGTTCGAGGCACTTCCAGCCGTTGACGCCGACGCTCTGACCCGGCTTCGCGCGCGCCTGGCCACGGAGGCCTCCGAAGCCGAATTGATCGACGTGGCGTACCGAACCGTCGATTCACCTGTTGGAAAGCTACTGCTGGCGGCGACCGACGTGGGTTTGGTGCGGGTTGCTTTTGCCGTCGAAGGGCACGATCGGGTTTTGGAACGATTGTCCGACACTGTCAGCCCCCGAGTGCTTCATTATCCGCGGAGGCTCGACAACGTCGCTCGGGAGCTGGACGAGTACTTTGCCGGTGCGCGTAGGGAATTCGATCTGAACTTGGATTTTCAACTCGCGAAGGGGTTCCGACGCGAAGTGTTGCGCCATCTCCCCGAAATCGAATACGGCCACACCGCAAGCTATTCGGTGGTCGCAGCAGCGTCGGGTAGTCCACGTGCCGTGCGTGCCGTAGGGACGGCGTGTGCCAAGAATCCGTTGCCGTTGGTGGTCCCGTGCCACCGGGTGGTGCGCAGCGACGGCAGCCTCGGGCAGTACGCGGGTGGCCCCGAATTGAAAGCGATTCTGCTGGATCTGGAATCGAGCCGGTGAGCGAGGTGAAGCTGTACTTTCAGAAACCGTATGCGGTCGAACCGCTCACTGGCGCATTGCGGGCTCACTGTATCGCCGGCTTGGAGCGTCACGACGACGGTGTTCACACCAGGGTCATACCGTTGCCTTCCGGCCCGGCAGTCGTGTCGGTGTCGTGGAGTGATGACTACGTGGTGGTGGATGCTGCTGCACCGGAATCGGATTCCGAGGTACTCGAGGCGACCGTGCGTCGTTGGCTCGACCTCGACGCCGATCACACCGCTGTGGAGGCAGCGTTCGGCAGTGACGAGTTGTTGGCCCCACTCGTGGCGGCCCGTCCGGGATTGCGGGTACTCGGCTCGGTGGACGGGTTCGAGACCGCGGTGCTCACTGTTCTGGGACAACAAGTTTCGCTCGGCGCGGCGAGGACGTTCGGTGGACGCTTTGTCGGCGCATTCGGGGAGTCGGTTGGAGGTGAGTTTCTTGCCTTCCCTGATCCGGGCGCGGTTGCAGCGCAATCGCCGGAGAACATTCAGAAAGCCGTCGGATTGACCACGGCGCGCGCAAAAACGGTGCACACGTTGGCAACTGCCGCAGCGGACGGCCTCGACCTCACCTGGGATGCGGATCCCGTCCAATTTCGACAAGAGTTGTTGGCGCTACCGGGAATCGGACCGTGGACCGCTGACTATCTCACCGTTCGAATTCTTGGTGATCGCGACGCATTTGTACCCGACGATCTGGTATTGAAACGTGCGCTGGGGGTTTCGTCGGGCAAAGAGGCCGCAGCGTTGTCGGAGCGCTGGCGGCCCTGGCGTGCCTACGCACTCTTTCACCTGTGGACAAAAGAAGCGTTTCTGTAGTCGATCAGTCTTTTGCGCGGGCCAGTTCGGACGGCCACCAGATGCGTTTCCCGATGTCGTGCGAGAGCGCCGGAACCAGGACGCTGCGCACGATGATCGTATCGAGCAGCACGCCGAAGGCCACGGCAAATCCGATCTCGGCGAGGAAGACCAGTGGCAGGATTCCCAGTACGGCAAATGTTGCGGCCAAGACGATTCCGGCTGACGTGATCACACCGCCCGTCACGGCAAGTCCGCGCAGAACACCTGAGCGGGTGCCGAATTCTCCCGTCTCCTCCCGCACTCGGGTCATCAGGAAGATGTTGTAGTCGATACCCAGAGCGACCAGGAACACGAAGGCGAACAGCGGGAACGATTGATCCGCCCCGGCGAACCCGAATACGTGGGTGAAGAAGAATCCGCTCACGCCGAGTGTCGCCGCGAAGGAAAGCACCACGGTGACAATGAGAATCACCGGGATCAGCAGAGCGCGAAGCAAAGCGGCCAGGACCAGGAAGATCACCACCAGCACGATCGGGATGATCAGGTTTCTGTCGCGGACCGAGGCGGCCTGGACGTCGAGGGTGGTGGCCGTGCTGCCGCCGACAAGTGCGTCGGCGCCGGGCACGTCGTGCACCGCCGTCCGCAGTCGCTTGACGGTGTCGAGTGCCTGCGGTGAATCGTAGGAGTCGGCGAGGGTTGCGTTGATCATGCTTCGGCCGTCGATCGGTGCAACGGTGAAAGCTGCAGGGGCGCAACCCGCAGCAGCGGCTTGTGCGACGGCAGCGGGGTTGGTCTTGATCAGCTCGCTGACCTTCGCGACGTCCACCTGCGTGCAGACGGCGCCCGGATCCTGCGAGATACCTTCGACTCCGCTGGCTGCCTTGATGACGGCGTCGGCCTGGTCGGCGTTTGTGGTGATCACAGCCGGTGCGCCGGCTCCGGGATCGAACTTCGAGTCGTAGAGTTCTTGTCCGACAACGGCGTCGGGGCGGTTGGTGAAGCTTTCGGTGGATGTCAGGCCGTCGGTTTTGAGACTGCCGATCCCGGCTGCGAACAGGATGATCAACAAGACAGTGGCGCCGATCCACAGTGGACGGTCCTTGCTGCCGACGGCCTCGGCGATCTTGCCCCACATCCCGTGCGTCGTAAGGTCTGCGGCGTGATCGACCTTGGGCTTGCGCGGCCAGAAGACCCACCGTCCGGTGGCGGCCAGAGCGACAGGCATGAACGTCATCATCACCAGGTAGGTGCAGGCGATGCCGATGGCGGCGACGGGTCCGAGGCTCTTGTTGGAGTTGAGTTGAGAGAACGTCAGACACAGCAGACCGAGAATTACGGTGACAGCCGAAGCGGTGATGGCCGGCGCAGACTCGCGCCAGGCCTTGATCATCGCGTCGAAGCGGTTGGGATACGTGTGCAGTTCTTCGCGATAGCGAGAAATCAAGAGTAGGGCGTAGTCGGTACCGGCACCGATCACCAGGACAAAGAGGATGCCTTGGGATTGACCGGTCAACGTGAGTACTTCGGCCTTCGCGAGGAAGTAGATCACCATCGAGGACAAGCCGATTGCGAGAAGTGCGGAGAACAGCGGAAAGAACCACAGGACAGGCGACCGGTACACGACAAGCAGGATGAGGATCACGACCAGAAGTGCCGCACCCAGCAGCGCTCCGTCCAGACCGGCGAAGGCGTCGATGAAGGCAACGAGTAGCCCACCTGGTCCGGCGGGCAGTACCTCGACATCCCCGGCAGCCTGCTTCGCGGCGTCGATGACGTTCTGTTCGGTGGTCGCCAGAACATCTCCTGCCACGGCGGTGTCGCCTTCCTTGGCGACGAGTGGCACGAAGATCGACGCAGTTGTGCCGTCGGCGGAGTACTGGGTGGGCTGCATACCGTCGGCATCTACTCCGGAGACGCCGGAAATGGCGTCGTACGCCGAGTTGATTGCAGACTTGTCTGCCTCGGTGAGGGCCGAATCTCGATGGAACAGAACAAAACCAGGGATTGTCTCGACGGCAAGGAAGTTCGCGGATTGGTTGCTGACGATCGTCGATTCGGCGGAACTCGGGAGGTAGGAGGCGTTGTCGTTCTTTTGTATCTCGGCGAGTTTGCCTTGGAACGAACCACCGAAACCGCCTGCGACGAAGGCGAAGATCGCAAGGGCGATCACGGTGAAGATCGGCAGGCGACGGCGTTTTACCGCTCCGTGCTCGTTCCGTTCTGCGTCAGTTGTATCCAGCTTGGTCATGGTTCTCCTCGAACGCAGTCGACCAGCACCAACAAAGCAACGTTTTCCAGTAGAACACGCAATACGGGCGCGGTGGAACCACTTGGAGTGGAATTGACGACGCTACGAAGTGCCTTTGCCGTATGTCTCGCGGGCTGCGACGTCCATGGGGAAACGGACCACTGTGTCGCCGAACAGCAATCGAGTTGCCGAAGCAGCTGCGGCCAGCACGTGCGCGGTACCGGTTTCGGGGTTGCGGGTATGCACGACCACTTCGTCGTGCTGGAAGAAGACCAATTCGCCGTCCGGATCTTCGGCGAGGCGTCGCCTGAGGTCGGCCAGGAGGCACAGCGCCCACTCGGACGCGGTGGCCTGCACGACGAAGTTCCGCGTGAAACGACCGCGGGCATGAGCGTCGCCGTGGGAGTAGAAGTCGGGAGACGGTGGGGGACAAGCCCGGCCGAGCAGTGACCGAACCACCTCGCCGCGCTCGCCTGCCTTCGCAGCTTGCTCGACGTACTCGACGGCGACCGGGAATCGCTTCCGCAACAAGATGAGTAGTGCTTTGGCTTCACCCGCCGTCGCCCCGTACAGGACTCCGAGGATTGCGACCTTGGCTTTTGCGCGATCACCGCCGAAGGCTTCGGCACCGACAAGTGCGTACAGGTCGTCGTCCCCGGCGGCGGCCATCATGCGGCGGTCGCCGGACATGGCAGCCAGAATTCGGGGCTCGAGCTGACCGGCGTCGGCGACGACGAACAGGTGGCCCGGATCGGCGACGACGCTCGAGCGCATGGTCTTCGGAATCTGGAGGGCCCCGCCGCCTCGGCTCGCCCACCTGCCGGACACGACACCACCGGGAACGTAGATCGGACGGAATCGATCTCCCCGCACCCAACTGTCCATCCACTGCCAACCGTTGGTGCTGTACAGCTTGGCGAGTTCGCGGTGACGAAGGAGTAGCGGCACAGCCGGATGATCGATTTCCTGCAGAAACCACTTGCGCGTCGACGGCAGTTCGATGCCCTGACGCCCGAACGCCTCGGTGATCTCCACCGACGACGAAGGATTGACGGTGCGCCCGAATACCTCACTGATCTGGGCGGCAAGTTCCTGCATACGGGCGGGGAGGTCGTATCCGGTCGGGCGCGGCCCCAGCCGTTCTTCGAGGAGTTCGCGATGCTTCTGCGTCGAGAACGGAAGGCCCGTGTGCGTCATTTCGGCGGCGCTGAGAGCGCCGGCCGATTCTGCTGCGATCAACAAGTCCAGTCGAGCGTCCGCGCCGACGGTTGCGCGCTGCTCGGCGAATTCGGTGGCGACGGCGAGGGGATCGAGAACGGGGGCGGTGTCGAAGAGACCGAGGCGGTCGTCGTCGAACTCGTCGGCAGGTGGTGACGGTTTGCCGACGCGCATTCCGAGGATCGCGCGAGTCAGGGAGATGTCGTGGCACCGCTGAACCCGTACGCCTGCCCGCAGTAGCGGTGGGTACACGGTCGCCGTACTCGGCCACACCCACCGCGGGTGCTCGGCTTCCTCGATGGTGCGCACCGCTGCGATCAGGTCGGGGTATTCGACGGGATCGGCGAGCGGCGTTCCACCGGGATCGGTCCGTAGGACAGTCGCCGTCACAGCTCCCGTGGACGTCGTACTACCGGGGACCAGGACAACTCGCACAGCATCAGTGTGACGGCAAGGTCCGACACGAGAACGCTCGGCGCTGCTCAGGCGCCGACGAACCGGATGTACTGACCCGGGCGGGCTTGGCCGAGCCGGTCGATATCTGCGTCCGCGACCACTCCGACCACCGGATAACCGCCGGTGATGGGGTGGTCGGCGAGGAACACGACAGGTTGGCCGCTGGGTGGGACCTGGATCGATCCGAGTGCCACGCCTTCGGTGGGCAGTTCGGTGTCATCGGTGCGTCGAAGCAGTTCGTCGGCGCCGACGCGATCGAGGCGTGCCCCGATTCGGTCAGAGTCGGTCGAAACCGCCCATCGGCCCTGGACGAGTGTTTCGGGGTTGGTGAATCGATCTGCACGCGGACCGAATAGGACTCGAATGTCGAGAGTCTCGTTTGTCATCGGCGGCACCGGTGCGAGGTCGACGAGTGAGAACGCGGTCGGCGAAGGCCCGATCGGGAGAACAACGCCAGGCTCGAGAGGAGCCGGACCGATCCCGGACATCGTGTCGGTGCTGCGCGATCCCAGGATCTCGGGAACCACAATGCCGCCTCGGACGGTCAGATACGTCCGCAGCCCGCTCGGTGCGTAGTCCAGGCGGACGGTCTGACCAGCCCGCAGAGAGATCACGCTCGAATGCCCGACCGGAATGCCGTCGCGGTAGGCCTGTGCCGGCGCTCCGGTGAACGCGATCGTTGTCGCTTGGCGCGCCCGCATGCTCAGCCCACCCAGGAGGACCTCGATACCGGCCGCGCTCTCGTCGTTGCCGACGAGTCGATTGCCGAGTTTGAGCGATCGCCTGTCTGCCGCTCCGGAAACCCCGACACCCGAGCGAAGGTGCCCGATCCGTCCGAGGTCCTGGATCAGGCTCAGCGGCCCGATTTCGAGTATCTCCAGACCATTCATCGTTGATTCTCGTCCACGAAGCGCACGCGTCTTCCGGGCTGAACGGTAGCCGGTGGTGTGGCGTTCAGGTCCCACATCACGGCGTCGGTGCTTCCGATGATCTGCCAGCCACCGGGTGATGCCCGCGGGTAGACCGCGCTGTATCCAGCGGCCAGGGCGACGGAACCGGCAGGCACAGCGGTTCGTGATTGAATTCGACGCGGTACGTCGAGCCGAGTGTCGCCTGAAGTCAGGTAGGCGAAGCCGGGTGCGAATCCGATGAAGGCGCAACGCCACATCGCGCCGGTATGAGCCGTAACCACCTCGGATCGGGTCATTCCGAGTGACCGTGCGACGTCGTCGAGGTCGGGCCCGTCGTACCTGACGGAGATGGTGAGAAGGTCGGTCTCGGAATGCGCGTCCGCGATCGCAGCGGACTTGGACTGCTCCAGATAGTTCAAGCACTGCCGGACGTATGTGAGATCTGCCGTCGGGCTACAGGTGACCAGAACGGTGCGCGCTGCGGGGAGGAAGTCTTCGACCCCGACCGGGGTGCTTCGCGTCAGAGCTTCGGTGAACGTGAGCACGTCGGCTTCGGAATCGAGGTCGACTAGAAACGCACGTTCTCCGGCAGGAAGTATGCAAGTCACCGGGAGGGCTCCCTATCGATGCGAGCCCGCTCCACATCCGCTCGCATCGCCACGATGAAACTCGCGATGGTGGCTCGCTCGGTGGCCGTGTAATTGCCGATGGTGCTCACTGCCCGTGAAATGAGTGGGCCGAAGAAGCTCTCGCCGAGTGTGACCGCCGCTGGTGTGACCTGCAAGATCACTCGCCGTCGGTCCGCCGAATCGCGTTCCCGAGCTACGTGGCCCGCTTTGACCATCCGGTCGACGAGCGCGGTCACCGACGCCGAGTTGATGCCCAGTTGCGCGCCGAGCCAGCCTGGCGTCGCCGGTGTGTTCGAGCGCTCGGCGTCGAGAAGGCAGATCAGCGCGCGCACGTCGGTGGAGTGCATCGTGTTTTTGGACGCAAATCCGGAAACCGCCACGTTCAAGTCGACGGTCAGCGCGCGAAGCGAGTGCACGATCGCCATCGCTTCGTCTTCTGTGTCGCCGACGCTCATGGATATCTCCCAGCCCTGGTGTGTCGTCTCTCGATTGTCTACTATCTCGATAATCGAGAGAAATGGGGGTGGGGATGAACTTCAATCGCGCATACGACGCCGTACTGACCAAATGGCCGCAGAAACCGCTGGGTGTGGATCTCGCGGGGCGGTTCGGCAGCACACATGTGAACGTCTGTGGACGTGAAGACTCGCGGCCGTTGATCCTTCTGTCCGGGGGAGGCGCCACCTCGACGGTGTGGTTCGACAACGTTGGGGCGCTGTCGAAATCCCGGCGTGTTCTTGCCGTCGACACCCTGGGTGATGCCGGACTCAGCATTCCGAATGGTGATCGAATGAAGTCCGTCGACGATCTGATCGAGTGGATGGACTCGATAGTCGATTGCACCGGCGCTGACACCGTCGATGTGATCGGACATTCCTACGGCGCGACGATTGCGTTGTCCTTTGCGATGCATCGACCGAATCGTGTCGGGAAACTTGTTCTGCTCGACCCCAATTCGAGTTTCTCCGGCATGAAGGCGGGCTACCTTCTGCGTGCACTTCCGTTGTTGCTCAAGCCCTCGCGAGCACGCCGACGGCGACTGTTGGAGTGGGAGACAGGCGAGCTGAGCATCGACTCCGACTGGCTCTCACTTGCGGAATTGGGCACTTCGGATCTACCACGACCCAATCTGGTAGTGCCTCAACGTCCTTCGGAGCAGGACACGAGCGCTCTGGATGTCGAGTTGTTGGTGGTCCTCGCGCGGGACGGGCGCGTGCATGATGCGGCAACAGTGGCCAAGGTAGTACGTGAGCGTGTTCCCGCAGCGCGCGTCGAGGTGTTGGAAGATGCTTCACACCACAGCATTCCGATGGTTCCCGCCGATGAACTGAACCGGGTGCTCGTCGACTTCTTGGAGAGCTGACGGACGGTGGTTCAGGGCGCGACGATGCACCCCGGCCCGATCGGGGTGGCCGGATTGACGTTGACCGTTGCGACCGGCCCGCCCGCGGATGTCTGGTAGGCCATCAGAGAGTGCTCACCGGGCGCCGTCGGAGTCCACAGTGTGACGGCGTGGCCGAGCGCAACCGGCAAGGTGAAGTAGGGATTGACGGTGTCCCAGATCAATTCCTGCGGGAACATGGTCGACGCCCGGTTCATGTCGACTATCGAAACGTTCGGCTCGACCAACTCCGCTGTCCTGGCTACCACCAGATACGTGCAGCCGGCTCCGTACGGCGTTGTCGGGCCGCTGCTGAGGCCGGGAACGATCGTGACGTCGACGACCTCCGCGAACGCTGACGTCGCGGAACAGACAGCGGCGCTCGCGCAGAGGGCGGCGGCGATCGCGGTAGTGCGAGCAATTCGTGAAAGTGTCATACCAGCAGGTCGGTTTCATCTGGGTGGGCGTTACAGGCACACTGATCCGATGCGTGCACTTCATGTTCTTCTGGCCGGCTTCGGTTTCGTATCGGGGTTCCTGATTGTTGTTGTCTCCGTTCTGGTCGAGTGGGCGACCCTCGCCTACCGGACCGATTTCGCCTTTGTCGGAGGCTCCACCGTGTCGGTCGGTGTTTCCTACGAGGCGATCTACACCGCCGTCGCCACTCCGTTCGCGGGTGCCTTGTTGGGCTGGCTCGTGGCTCTCGTTGCGTCTCGGTTCGGTTGGAGTCTCTCTCGTCAGACCGCCACTCGGGCAAGCAAGTGATCAGGCAGCGGACCCTCACGCTGGTCCGTGGGTTATGAGGAAAGGCCCCGACCTCCATCGAGGTCAGGGCCTTCCTTCGCGTCGAACTACTTCTGCGCCGAGTTACTTCTTCGAGACGCGGATCAGCTTCTTGTTGACGAACTCGTCCATTCCCCACGGGCCGAGTTCGCGGCCAACTCCGGAGCGCTTGACTCCACCGAAGGGCAGGCCGGGCAACGTCGTACCGTGCTCGTTGACAAACGCCATCCCCACGTCGAGATCGGCAGCGACCGACCGCGCGGAATCAAGATCGCTGCTCCATACGGATCCGCTCAGTCCGTAGACCGACGAATTGGCAAGTTCCACAGCCTCGGTGGCCGACTTGACCTTGTAGACGACGCCGGCAGGTCCGAACAGTTCTTCGCTGTACGCCCGCATGTCCGGTGTCACGTCTGCGAGCAATGTCGGTTGAACGTAGGCGCCCGGGCCGTCGATCTTCTTTCCCCCGGTCAGCAGTGTGGCGCCCTTGGATACCGCGTCGTCGATCTGCTCGATCAGAGTGTCTGCCGCGCTCTGCGAAGAGAGCGGACCCAAGACTGTGGATTCGTCCAACGGGTCACCGGCAGTGACGGATTCGAAGGAGGTCGCCAACTTGCGGGTGAAGTCGTCGTAGAAATCTTCGGTGACGATGAAACGCTTGGCCGCATTGCACGCCTGGCCGGCATTGGACAGCCGCGCCTTGGTTGCTGACTTGACTGTGGCATCCAAGTCGTCGGAATCGAGGACGATGAACACGTCGGATCCGCCGAGTTCGAGAACTACCTTCTTGAGATTGCGTCCGGCAGTTTCCGCGACGCTGGTGCCTGCGCGTTCGCTGCCAGTCAGTGACACACCCTGAACGCGCGGATCGGCGATCATGTCCGCGATCTGCTCGTTGGTCGCGAAGACGTTGACATAGGCGTCGTCCGGCAATCCGGCTTGTCGCAGAATCTCTTCCATCAGCAACGCCGACTGCGGACAGTTCGATGCGTGCTTGAGAATGATCGTGTTGCCGAGCATCAGATTCGGTGCCGCGAACCGGGCGACCTGGTAGTACGGGAAGTTCCACGGCATGACGCCGATGAGAGCGCCGATCGGTCGCCGGTACACAACCGACTCCTCGGCCCCGGGAACGTCGAGTCGTTCTTCCTCGAGCAGTGCGGGACCGTGATCTGCGTACCACTGATAGATCGCGGCCGAGAGCTGCACTTCGCCCTTGGCCTCGCGGACCGGCTTACCCATCTCCAACGAGATCATTCGAGCCAGTTCGTCTGCGCGCTCTGTGTACAGTTCGGCGGTCTTGCTCAGGACTGCCGCACGCTGCTGAGGCGCACTGTTGCGCCAGGTCAAGTAGCCGCGATGCGTGTTCGCAAGTGCGGCTTCAACTCCGGCGTCATCCAAAGTATCGAATTCCCTGACGGTTTCACCTGTCGCGGGATTGACTGTTTTGTAATTAGCCATAGTTGTACAACGTGCGGAGGGGGCTCGAAGATTCCCGAAACGCGCAATCGAAATGAATCGGCTCAATAGGTTTCGATCAAATACCTGCTGGGTACCATGTCACGCCACCTTGGGGCGATGGGTGCGTTCGTAGCCCTTGCGGTCGTAGAAACGGGTGGTCACGATGCCGAGTACGACGCCGATCAGGAGACCCACCAACGTCATCCAGATGGCATGCAGCAGGCCGGCCTCACCGCGCGCACCGAAGAACAGGATCGACCGTGTGCCCATGTAAATCTGGTGCATCGGCTCGAACTGGGCCAGCCAGGCATACAACCTGGGGCTGGCTTCGAGGGGGATGGTGCCGCCGGACGAGGGCAGCGCGAGAATGACGAAGACGAACAGGTTGATCAACATGCCCAACGAGCCGAACGCGGCCATCACCGACATTGCCGTGATGCCGACCGCTGTGATGACCAACGCCCCGTACTCCCACAACGCAAGCCCGTGAGTGACCGGCATACCGAGGGCGCGACTGATCCATTGGAACAACGCGGAGACTATCCCGGACAGCACGATCATGAACGCCCATTTCACTAGCAGCGTCCGAAACCTGTTGATACCCACCACATCGTTCTGAACGAAGAGTGGACCGAATTCCGTGGGCGCATAACCGAGCATGCCGTCCACCAAGGAATTGACGACGGTTGCTCCGGTGAACCCGGCAAGTACCAACAGCAGCGCGAAATAGAATGCAACCAAACCGAATCCGGTGCCGTCGGGAAGCGGATCGTGAGCCACGGTGAGTACATTCACCGGATTCTCGAGCAGCAGGCGGCTCGCTCCGGAGATCTGGGTTCCGGTGCCTCCCGTCTCCAACTGCGCGGTGACAAGCGCGGTGAGCTGCTCGCCCATGTTCTTGTTGACCGATGCGAGCGCTGTAGTACCGATCGATTGGACCAGAGATGCGGAGACGGAACCGGCTCGAGGATTGGTGTAGATCGTGATGATCGGTTGTTCTACATCACCGGCGACGACGCTCGCCTCCGCCAGGATGATCGTCCTTTTCGTGAAATCACTGGGAATCACGATCGCCCCGTACAGCGTGCCGGAGTTCAGCCGTGATTGTGCTTCGGCGATGCCGATCTGTTGCAGGTCGATCTTCTGGTGGTCGATTCCGCTTTCGAGGCCGGCGACTATGTCGTTTCCGAAATTCTTGCGATCGGTGGGATCACCGCCCGGGAGGGTGTCACCTTCGTCTTGGTTGACCAGGGCGATCGGGAACTGGTCCAGATGTTTCTTGGGGTCGAGTATCCCGCCCATGTACAGCGCTGCCAGCGCGGACATCAAGAGGGTGACCACTATCAATGGTGTCAACCAGAATCGTGGTGTGTGCATGACGGTGCGGGCAGACGGCTCCGTGTTCTTGCTCATCGTCAGTCGACCGGCTTTCTTTCGCGCGGAGTTCCTCGGGCTGAGCGTAAACGCAAAGGTGCGCCGGGGCAGATCTTTCGGACGCCGACAGATGTTGCGCCAACAGAGATCGCCCCAATGGAGGACGCCCCCAACCCTCTGGAATTGGGGGCATCGCCAGCCGGTTCATCCTCAGTAGTTCGACGAACCGGTGACGACGGTACGGACCTGTTTCTGAAGAAACGCTGAACGTGACGTTCCTCGCTTCGGGGAAGAGACTTCGCCTAGATTTCAAACGGGCGCGGAGGTCCGTCCCGAAATCAAGATCGGAGCACAATATGAAAGCAGCCCGTTTCAGCAGGTTCGGAGGGCCCGAAGTCCTCGAGCTTGTCGACCTACCCGACCCGCACGCGGGGCCAGGCCAGATTCGGATCGCCGTCCGAGCGGCAGGTGTGAATGCCAGTGACTGGAAGAAGCGCCAGGGGCTGATGGATCAGGAGCTGCCGCAAACCCTGGGGTACGAAGCGGCGGGCGTCGTCGACGAGATCGGTGAGGGCGTCACAGATGTGAACCTCGGTGATCGTGTTTTCGGCTTCTGCACTGACGGTGCGGCACAGGCTGAACTTGCAGTGCTTGCGTATTTTGCGCCTATCCCGTTGTTTCACAACTTTATCGACGTCGCCGCGCTGCCCGCGGCGGTCGAGACGGCGACACGCGCGCTCGACCAACTCGGGGTGCAAAATGGCAGCACTCTGCTCGTGAACGGTGCCTCCGGCAACGTCGGTAGCGCTGCAGTCCAATTGGCTGTGATTCGCGGCGCCCGGGTGATCGGTACCGCAAGTCCATCCAATCACGAGTACCTACGGTCGCTCGGCGCCGAGCCGGTCACATATGGAGAGGGCCTCAGCGAGCGAGTTCGTGCACTCGTGCCAGACGGCGTCGATCTGGCGCTCGACGTGGCCGGAACCGGTGCGCTGCCGGTGCTCATCGAGTTGGCAGGCGACACAGATCATGTGGTTACGATCGCCGATTTCGACGGCGCACAGATGTACGGCGTGAGGTTCAGCCGCGGCGACAGCGGGCGGGCGATCCACGCTCTCGGTGATATCGGCGCGCTGATCGAATCCGGGCGCTTCAGCCTCCCCCCGACGAGAGCCTTTCCGCTCGACGAGATCGCGGAGGCACACCGAGTCGGAGAGAAAGGACATGTGCAGGGAAAGCTCGTCTTGGAAGTCGGCTGAATCGACCGAGTAGCTTGAATCGAGACTCTCGGCTACGACGGAGGTACGGATGACTGTTCGGATCGAGGAGCACACAGCGGGAGTTCGGTTGCTCACGATGGATCGCCAGGAGAGGCGCAACGCGCTCGACGCGAAGACGTACCGCGAACTCACGAACGCGATCCGGGATTCGGACGGCGACGATGCAGTGCGGGTTTCGGTGCTGACGGGTTCCGGTGGTGTGTTCACCAGTGGTAACGACATCGGAAGTTTTCAGGACACTGCCGGCGAGGACGGCGGTGAGGCCAAGGATCTGTTGATCGCACTTGTCACCGCACGTAAACCGATTGTCGCAGCGGTCGAAGGATTTGCAGTCGGGATCGGCACCACGATGTTGTTGCACTGCGACCTGGCGTTTGCCGGACGAGGTACGCGGTTCCGCTTGCCGTTCGTTCCGCTCGGACTCTCGCCCGAGGGTGGATCGAGCTATTTGTTGCCACAGATCGCGGGCCTCAAACGCGCGACCGAGCTGTTGATGCTCGGAGATATGTTCGACGCCGACGAGGCTGCCGAAGCCGGTCTGGTCAATCGCGTCGTGGAGGCCGGCGCAGCACTCGACGTGGCGCTGGACCGTGCAGTTCGCATTGCAGACTCCCCGGCTGAATCGGTAGCGCTCACGAAGATGCTGCTCCGTCGACCGCATCTCGACTCCCTGCTGGAAACCATCGACGTGGAGTCGGATCATTTCGCGAGACGGCGACGATCCGATGAAGCGCAAGAAGCATTCGCAGCTTTCATGAAGAAGAGGTGACCGATATGAATGGTGCACAGTCACTTATCCAGAGTCTGGTCGACTCGGGTGTCGAGGTGTGCTTCGGCAATCCCGGAACGTCCGAGATGCATTTTGTTGCCGCACTCGATTCCGTTCCCCGGATGCGCGCCGTACTCGGCCTGTTCGAGGGCGCTGTGACCGGTACCGCGGACGGCTACGCACGGATCGCCGGAAAGCCTGCCGCGACGCTGCTCCATCTCGGCCCCGGTATGGCGAACGGACTGGCGAACCTTCACAACGCGCGCCGCGCCCACACACCGATCGTGAACATCGTCGGGGACCACGCGACATATCATCACGGTTTCGACGCTCCTCTCGAATCGAACATCGACGCGCTGACCGAATGGCTGGAGGGGTGGAGTCGACGTTCCGAATCCACTGCGACCGTCGGTAGCGATGCGGCTGACGCCGTTGCCGCGTCAATGGATTCGCCCGGAAGGATCGCGACACTGGTCCTACCCGCTGACGTCTCGTGGGGCGAAGGTGGAGTGCTTGCGGAGCCTCGGGACATACCGGCGCGAGCGGAAGCTTCTGCATCACAGATCGACTCGGTGGTAGGCGCGCTCAATGCCGAGGGCCGCGCGACGCTACTGCTGGGCGGCGCAGCGTGTTCCGAAGCCGGACTGCGCGCCGCTTCCCGGATCGCCGTCGCGACGGGGGCGCAGATTCTGGTCGAGACCTTCCCAGCGAGGCTTCAACGGGGCGCCGGGCTACCGTCATTCGAGCGCTTGGGGTACTTCGCCGAGCACGCCACCGAACAACTTCGCGGAACAACTCAGCTGGTTCTGGCCGGCGCGGTTTCGCCGGTCTCGTTCTTTGCGTATCCCGGAAAACCGAGCGATCTGGCACCGGAGGGCGCTGCGGTGACAACGCTGGCGAGCGTCGGCGACGATGTTGCCGGTGCTCTGGAAGCAGTGGCAGAACTCGTGGCACCGGGAGTCGAACCTGTTCTGCAGGAAGCGAATCGGCCAGCACTGCCGAGCGGGCCTCTGGACGTTCGAAATTGGGCAGACGTTATCGGTGCCCTGCTGCCAGGCGATGCCATCATCTCCGACGAGGCTGCCACTTCCGGTTGGGCGATTCCGATCGCCCTCGCCGGAGCGCCGCGCCACGACGTGCTCACGCTCACCGGAGGGGCCATCGGCCAGGGAATTCCGGTTGCGACGGGCGCCGCGGTGGCAGCGCCGGAGCGACCGGTGATCAATCTCGAAGCCGACGGAAGCGCGATGTACACGATCACGGCGTTGTGGACGCAGGCGCGAGAGCAGTTGAACGTCACGACGATTCTGCTCAACAATCGCGCTTACGCCATTCTGCGTGGCGAGTTGCAACGCGTCGGCGCAGAAGGCGCCGGCGTCGTCGCACAGTCGATGTTGGATCTGTCGTCTCCGAACATGGATTACGTCAAGATCTCCGAGGGCCTGGGTGTGCCGGCGTCACGGGCGAGCACGGCGGAGGAGTTGGCGGAGCAGTTTGCCGCAGCGCTGGCGGAGCCCGGTCCGCATCTCATCGAGGTCATGCTGCCACCCCCGTCATGATTTCGCGTCGGTCATCGATCGTGCATTCAACTGGAGGTTTTCGGTGCTAGCCGCGATCGGTCTGTCTCTGCCTCTTGCCCTCGGTCTGCTTTTCGTCTCGATGCCCATGGCGGTGATCGTGCTCGTGATGGTTACCGCCGGAGCACATCGCGGGGCGGCATCTTTTCTCCTCGGGTGGGTGCTCGGTATATCGGCGGTCGTTGCAGCGACCATCGTGATCGCGGACTACTCGTTCGCGGAGTCGGAGTCGTCGCAGACTTCGGTGTGGTCGAGCGTCGTACGAATCGTGTTGGGCCTTGTTCTGTTCGGATTGGCGTACAAGCAGTGGCGAGCGCGACCGAGAGACGGAAGTGATCCGACAGTTCCGAAGTGGATGAAGAGCATCGACGGATTGACGCCGCGCAAGGCTTTCGCGTTGGCGTTCTTGTCCGCGGCGGTCAATCCCAAGAATGCTGCGCTGGCGGTATCCGGTGCGGCCACTATCGCGGTCGCCACGAATGTTGTTGCTCAACAGATTGTTGCGGCGGTCGTCTTCACGGTGATCGCCAGCGTCGGCATCGCGTCGCCGATCCTGGTGAAGGTGTTCTCCGGCAAACGAGCCGACGAGATCCTCGCATCCGCGAAGGCATGGATGACCGCCAACAACGCAGTGATGATGGCGGTCATCCTGGCGATCCTCGGTGCGACCGTGCTGGGCGAGGGGCTCAGTGGACTGCAATAAGTCGCCTACCATTGGCGGGTGACTGATTTCGACGACGACGCTGCTGGTTCCATTGCCTCCGCTGCTGTGGCTGTTCTGCGCGAGCAAGGCCCGCTGAGTCTCGAAGAGTGGGCGACCCATCTCGAGGAGTACGGAACTGCGACCGAGTTGGCCGATGTACTCGAGTACCTGTCCGAACCGATGCTCGGGTACCTGCCCAACGGAAAGTACTTCGCCCTCGACGCGGCCCTCGAAGGGCTCGTGTTCACTCACCGGCTCAGTGAGCTCGAGATTGCGTCCGACATCCTTGACGCGAGCCCCGACCTGGAACCGATCTTGGCATTCGGCGGTGGTCAGGACGGGGCGATCCGGGTGGCCCCGGCGGAAGAAGCAGCCCTGGAACGCGGAGCTGCTCCCTTCCGGAGTCGACGAGTTGTGGTTCTTCCGGTCGGAACCCTCGGCGAGTGTGCCGACGGCGATCTCGTCGGTCTTGCCGTCGAAGACGGAAGACTTGCTTTTCGCCTGGTGGAGATCGAGGACGAGCCCGATCTTGCTCCCGCCCTGGACGAGCTTTTCGAGGACGACGGAGTCGAGGCACTCGATTCCGTGTGCTGGCAACTCCTCCTCGCGGATCCGTCACTCTTCACGGTTCCCATTGCGCCGCTGGGCGAGTTCTTCGAGGCGGCAGGCTACGAACATGAGCGAGAATTGCTGGCGCGTCGGGGATTCGACTTCGACGCTTACGATCTGCAGATTCGGACAGCCTTGGTCGCCAGTACCTACGATCTGACCCACGACGAGGCAGTCTCTGCCGTCGCGTTTGTCGATCTGGCGGACCGCGGATACACCGACGCGGTCATCGCCGACTTCGATATCGCGGACTGGGCCCACCGTCATGTGAGCGCTGCCCCGGATTCTTTTGTCTCACTCGCAGATCCGGGTGCAGCGGTAGCAGTGTTCGATCTCGGATTTCGGAATCAGGATCCGGTGACCGATGCGATTCTCGAAGCGCTTGCGGCCGAACTGGCCGAGCGAGGGCCGAGGTCGGTGCGGGCGGCGGCTCATTGGCTGGCCGGTAAGGCCGTCGATCGGCTGGGACGCGTCCTCGAAGCGGAAGCGCACTACGAGAAGGCGCTACTTGCCGAATCTGGTTGGGGTCCTGCTTTGTTCGAACTGGCCCAGTTCGCGTCGGACCGCGGCGACGCGATCCGGGCACTGTCACTGCTCGGGCGGATCGACGGCGGAAGTGAAGAGAATCTCTACGCCGTACTGCAGGACTTCGTCCCAACCGATCACCCGGAACTCGGGCGAAACGACAAGTGCTGGTGTGGTTCCGGCCGCAAGTACAAGGTTTGCCACCTCGGAAAGGCGGATGAATCCGTCAAGGCGGACGGTCGGTGGTTGTACAAGAAGGCCTGTCTGTTTGCCTTTGCCTCCGAGTTCGTCGACACCGTGACCGGGCTCGACGATCTCGAAAACGAGAATCTCTCCGAGGACGAACTGCTCGCCACCACGATCTTCGACGGCTCGGCACTGGATGTGGCTCTGTTCGAGGGTGGGATCTTTGCCGACTTCCTGGCCAGACGCAGTGAACTCCTCCCGGAGGCGGAAGTAGTGACAGCTGCGCAGTGGCTCGGAACCAGGAGGTCGGTGTACGAGGTGGTCGAATCTTCCGACACCGGTGTCGTGCTGCTCGATCGTGGGTCCAAGGAGACCGTCACGGTTGCTCACTCGGTCGAAGGCAAGCCCGGTGATGTGATCAGTGCTCGGGTCCTGACGGCCCCCACTGGCGCGCTTGCGGTGGGCGTGGTGGTCATGGCTTCGCAATCGCAGGCCGCGAGGGTTCTCGAGGTTCTTGCTTCCGAGGATCTCGACGCCGACGAACTGGTGCGTGAGTCGCGTGGAGGCGCCGATCACTCGACCGATGACCGGTGACGATGTATCGAGTCGACCCCGTTAAAGTTGGATAGGTGAACGAACCGATGGATGCCAATGACTTGATCGCCGAAGCCGCGATGGAGTTGTTGCGTGAGCACGGCCCGCAGACAGTGGCGGACTGGGGCACCCTGTTGGCTGACGCCGGGCACGGTACAGCCGAGGACATGGCCGAATTCGTCGAGTACGTCGAGGACCCACTGCTCGGATACTTGAGTGAGGAGCGGTACGCCGCACTCGACACGTTGTTCGAGCATCGAGTGTTGACCCATCGCCTCACCGAAGCGGAGATCAAGTCCGGCGTTCTCGACGCCAATCCCGATCTGATGATGCTGCGAGTTTTCCTCGATCGTGACGACGACGAGATCCACGGCATCAGCGTCGTGCATCGCGGGATCGACGACGATCTGTTGGCTGATCGTGGGATCGAAGACCCGGAGTTCCCGCACGACGAAGGTTTTCTGCTCGACACCGACACCCTTGCCGAGTGCTCGGCAGGTGACTTGATCGGATTGTTCGTCGCTGACCGCGAGTTGACGCTCTGCACCATCCCCGAGGTACTGGATCCCGCACCCGGATTCGGCGAGAACCTGGCGACGGTCCTTGCCGACATCGGTGCGGACACCCTCGATGCCATTGTCTGGCAGTTGATGCTCGACGAGCCGTCGCTGTTCCGTCAGCCGACCGCCCCGCTGGGCGAGATGCTCGAGGCGGCAGGTTACGTTCGCGACGGTGATTACGTTGCGGTGGACGGTTTCGATTTCGAGGCATACCACCTGGCGAACCGGGCCAGGATGCTCGAGATTCGAGAGAACCTGCACTCTGAAGAAGCCGCGTCGGTGATCGCCTTCGTCGATGTGGTCATGGCCGCGAAAGCCGAAGGTGTCGAGGATGTCTCGGACTGGGCGCGCAAGCAGATCAAGGAGGATCCGCAGACCTTCGTCGGCATCGCCGAGCCGCCCGCGGCTGCGGCAGCATTGGAACTGTTGTCCGAACTCGATGACCATGATTCCGCATTGCATTCTGTTGCAACTGCTCTCGCGGAGAAGGGGCCGCGCCGAGTCAAGCCGGCAGCGCACTGGCTGGCGGGCAAAGCTTCGGACCGTCTCGGCAAGATCCTGGCCGCTGAGGCGTCGTACGAATCAGCGCACGATCTTGATCCCGACTGGACTCCGGCGATCTTCGATCTGGCGCTACTGGCGGCCGATCGCAGCGATGTGACGCGAGCGCTGGCTTTGCTGGGCCGGATCGAGGGTGGCGAGTCCGAAGTTCTGCATGAGGTTCTTCAGCGCTATGCGCCGGCCGAGCACCCCGAGCTCGGTCGAAATGACAAGTGCTGGTGCGGTTCCGGTCGAAAGTTCAAGGTTTGTCATCTCGGTAAGTCCGAAGTGACATTCGACGATCGGGCCAGCTGGCTCTACGTCAAGGCTCAGTTGTTCTCGCGCACACCGGAGTACTTCGACGCCGTATTCGATCTCGCGCTCATTCGTGCCGAGCAGTTCAACAGCGAAGAGGCACTGACGCTGGCCGTCGAAGGTGGTTTGGCCGTCGATGCTGCCTTGTTCGACGTCGGCATCTTCGAGGCGTTTGTCGAGCGCCGCGGAGAACTGCTGCCCTCCGACGAGCGGGAACTGGCCGACGAGTGGTTGAAAATTGCGCGCTCGGTGTACAAGGTTGCCTCGACGGAGCCGGGACAGTTGGTGACCCTCAGCGACGTCCGCAACGGTCATCTGGTGAAGGTCACGGACGAGTGGGGCTCGCTGAACCTCGAGCCAGGCACACTCGTGTGTGCTCGTGTTCTTCCGGCCGGGTCCACGATGCGCACCTTCGGTGGCATCGAACCGCTTGCGGTAGAAGACAAGAAAGAGCTGATCCAACTGATCGAGTCGCAGGACACCGAGCCGGGTCAGTTGGTGGAGTTCCTCAGCCGCGGCCTTGCCGGTGCGCCTTTCCGGTAGCGCGAACTACCAAAAAGGCGCACGGGGCCGGAGGCCCTAGGGCGTCACCTGAGCCAACATCATCTGCTCGAAACCCTCACCGTAAGGCGGGAGCATTCCCCACTCGCCGCGCGGATCATGCTGCGCTGCTTCGAATACCGTTCGCGCGTGACTGAACTCGAGGAAACCCTCGCGCCCGTGGTAGTGCCCGATACCCGAAGCCCCGACGCCGCCGAAGGGTGCGTCGCTCAGTCCGGGGTGAGACATCGCGTCGTTGATGGTGACGCCACCCGAGACGGTGCGTTCGAGTACGGACTCCTTCTCGTCCAGATCGGTTCCGAAGTAGTACAGCGCCAACGGCTTCGGACGTGAATTGATGTCCGCGACAACGCTGTCGAGTTCGTCGTACGGCAGGATCACGACGGCCGGCCCGAAGATCTCCTCCTTCATGATCAGTGCGTCGGTCGGAGGGTCGACCACAATTCGCAGTGGGCGACGACGAGTGTCAGCGGAGAGTTCTTCGTCGGGAACGGTGATGATTCGTGCTCCACGTTCTTCGGCGTCCTCGATGTACCCCTCGATGCGTGCAAGGTGACGATCGCTGACTATCGAGACCATGTTCTTGTTGTCGGCGATGGTGGGGAACAGTCCCGTGAACTGATCGGTGAATGCGCCGATGAACGCTTCCGTGTTCTCGCGTGGGACGTAGATCAGATCGGGAGAGACGCAGAGTTGACCGGCGTTGGTCGACTTCGCGATAGCCAAACGCGAAGCAGCAGAGGTGATATCGGCACTGCGGCTCAAGACGCTCGGTGACTTGCCGCCGAGTTCGAGGGTGACCGGAACCAGGTTCTTCGCAGCATTGGCCATGACCAGCTTGCCGACGGTCGTGCTGCCGGTGAAGACGAGGTGGTCGAAAGGCAGGGACGTCAGCAGATCAGCGACTTCCGGGCCGCCGGTCACCACCGCGACCTCCACAGGGTCGAGCGTTCGACGCGCCGCCTCGGCCAGGACGGCCGCAGTGTTGGGCACGATCTCCGACGGTTTGAGAACCGCGCGATTTCCCGCTCCCAGAGTGCACGCGAGGGGGCTCAGGAGAGTGAAGAGTGGTGCGTTCCAGGTTCCGATGATGCCGATCGAGCCCTTGGGTTGGTACGACACGTACGCCGTGGCACCGAGTTGGTCCTGCATCGCTCCGGTCGCTCTCGGTGAGCGAATCATCCACTCTTCGAGAGAATCACGAACGTGCTTGAGTGAAACCATCGATCCCAGAACGTCATTCATCACCGAGTAGGCCGGAATTCGACCGCCGAAGTCTTCGTTGATCGCTTCGGTCAAATCCTTGTGGTTTGCGACCAGGAGTTCGACGACGCGTTGGATGCGCTCGCGTCGTGTCTGCGCGGACGGAAGCCCGGCGGCGCGAGTTGCTTCCTGCTGGGCGCGCAGTATCTGTTCGAGATCGGTGGTGACGGCGACATCGGTGCTCATGGGCACTCCTCGTAGTGGCGAAGTATTGACCGGACCGTATCGACGCGGCGCGAGCGGATGCCCTTTTCGTCTCGTTGACCGGGACGGATTCGATTGGTAGAGAGAACACATGTCGCAGACACAGGTAGAAAACACTGCAGTGAAGATTTCCGTCGAGGAATCGGTGGGACTCGGTTTCCTGACGCTCGATCGGCCGGCGCGCCGCAATCCGCTCTCGGCGGAGACCATGCGCGAGGTGACGGCTGCCCTTCTCGAGTTGGCTGCGGACGAGCGCGTACGGGTTGTCGTCGTGCGCGCTGAAGGCCCGGTGTTCTCCGCGGGCCACGATCTGACGGAGATGATCGGGAGAACCCTCGAGGACGAGCGGGCGATCTTCGACGGCTGTACCGAGATGATGGAGACCGTGCAGCGGATTCCGCAGCCGGTGATTGCCGCAGTCCAGGGCCCGGCTATCGCGGCGGGCTGCCAGTTGGCCGCGTCGTGTGATCTGGTCGTTGCAGCGTCGAACGCTGTTTTCGGTACTCCCGGCGTCAAGATCGGACTGTTCTGCTCGACGCCGATGGTTGCTCTGAGCAGGGCGGTAGGGCGCAAGCGGTCGATGCAGATGTTGCTGACCGGTCAGACGATCGACGCCGAGACCGCTGCGGATTGGGGTCTGGTGAACTTTGTCGTCCCGCCCGAAGACCTTGACCGGGAGGTGCGCGAACTGGCCGCCAAGATCACGACGGCCAGCCCCTTGACGGTGAAGATCGGCAAGCAGGCGTTCTATCACCAGATCGATCTGCCGCAAGCGCAGGCGTACGAGGCGATGGCGGAAACGATGGCAACCAACGCCGTGACCTGCGACGCTCAAGAAGGTATGCAAGCCTTCGTGGACAAGCGAAAGCCCGAATGGCGCAATAAGTAACGATCGCTCTTCCGGTTTAGTTGGACGTCCTATAACCTGGGGCGCATGAGCCTGGATCCACGCACCAACACCGTCGACGGAGTGCTTCGGCGCTCGGCAGCCAAGTACCCCGACCGCGTAGCCGTCGTCTTCGAGGATCGCACCCGCACGTACCGCGAACTCGACGACGCGGTCACCCGGGTCGCGGCCTATCTGCTCGGTCTGGGTCTCGAACACGGCGACCGCGTCGCGGCATACGGAACCAATTCCGACGCCTATGCAATCGGATTCCTTGCTTGTGCGCGAGCAGGTTTGGTGCATGTTCCGGTCAATTACGCACTCAAGGGGGACGAACTCCGGTACCTCGTGGCGCAGTCGGGCGCCCGCGCGGTGTTGGTGGATCCGGCATTGGCGCCGACGCTCGACTCGGTCCGCTCCGACCTTGATCTCGACCACGTGATCGCGCTGCGGGATGCAGAACTGTCGGTCGTCACGATCGGTGAGGCAGGCGAGGTACCGGTCTTCGAACCGCGTGCGACGTCGACGGTTCTGGCGCAGCTGCTCTATACCTCGGGTACCACCTCGAAGCCCAAGGGCGCCATGATGTCTCACGGTGCGCTGGTTCACGAGTACGTGTCCTCGGTGATCGCGCTGGGGCTCGACAAGAGTGACAACCCGTTGATCTGCATGCCGATGTACCACTCCGCGGGCATGCACGTCTTCATGCTGCCGTACCTGTCCGTGGGCGCAACGGTCAGTCTGATGCAGGCGCCGGACATCCCGGAAATCCTGCGCCGTGTCGAAGCCGAAAAGATCGGATCGCTGTTCCTGGCTCCGACCGTGTGGGTACCGCTGGCCAACCATCCTGACCTCGAGACCCGCGATCTGTCCTCGCTGAAGAAGGCGCAGTACGGCGCCTCGATCATGCCGGTCACCGTGCTCAATCGCCTGCGTGAGCGTTACCCGGACATCGGCTTCTACAACTGCTTCGGCCAGTCCGAAATCGGTCCACTGGCAACAGTTCTCCAGCCCAGCGAGCATGCCGATCGTCCGTCTTCCTGCGGTCGCGCGGTGTTCTTCGTCGAAACCCGCGTGGTCGACGCCGACGGAAATGACGTCGCCGACGGTGAGTCCGGTGAGGTTCTCTACCGCTCGCCGCAGCTGTGCAACGGCTACTGGGAGAACCCGGAAGCCACCGCCGAGGCCTTCCGTGACGGCTGGTTCCATTCGGGCGATCTGGTCGTGCGGGACGACGAAGGTTTCATCACGGTCGTCGACCGGATCAAGGACGTCATCAACACCGGCGGCATCCTGGTGGCGTCGCGCGAGGTCGAAGATGCGGTGTACACGCACCCCGCAGTGGCAGAAGTTGCCGTGATCGGTACGCCCGACGAGAAGTGGATCGAGGCCGTCACCGCGATCGTCGTGCTCAAGGCCGGCAACGACGAGTTGACGCCCGAGGCGTTGATTGCCCACGTCAAGGAACGGATCGCTCCGTTCAAGGTGCCCAAGCACGTCCGTTTCGTGGCCGAACTCCCGCGCAATCAGAGCGGCAAGCTACTGAAGCGGGAACTGCGCACCGTCTGAGACTTGCTATAGGTTCTGCCTTACCTTCGGTTCGTTTTCAGGTCTTTGACTCCGATTGCCTCACGGTATTGACTTCGGAGGACGGCATGGACTTCGGAAACAGCAAGGTGAGTGGTGGGAATGCAGGTCGATGCAGATGACTTCGCAGATATCTTGGCGACTGCGCGGGAGTTCATCCGAAAGGAAGTCGTTCCGCGTGAGCAGGAGATAGCCGACACCGACGCCATTCCTGAGGACATACGCAAGAAAGCCGCAGCCATCGGGCTCTTCGGCTACGCGATCCCTCAGGAATGGGGTGGGCTCGGACTCGACCTCACCCAAGACGTCGAATTGGCAATGGAATTCGGCTACACGTCCCTGGCGCTGCGCTCGATGTTCGGTACCAACAACGGAATTGCCGGGCAGGTATTGGTCGGCTTCGGTACCGACGAGCAGAAGGCTCAGTGGCTCGAGCGCATCGCCTCCGGTGACGTCGTGGCTTCGTTCGCTCTGACCGAACCGGGCGCGGGCTCCAACCCGGCCGGCCTTCGGACCAAGGCAGTTCTGGACGGATCCGACTGGGTCATCGACGGCAACAAGCGGTTCATCACCAATGCTCCACTGGCGCAGCTGTTCGTGGTGTTCGCACGCACCCGCCCGGCGGATTCCGATGGTCCGGGAATCGCAGTGTTCCTGGTTCCGGCCGACACGCCGGGCGTCACGGTCGGCCCCAAGGACAAGAAGATGGGTCAGGAAGGTGCTTGGACCTCCGAGGTCACCTTCGACAACGTCCGGGTTCCCGAGTCGGCCCTCGTCGGTGGCGACCAGGACACCGGATACCGCGCTGCGATGACGTCTCTCGCACGTGGACGAGTCCATATCGCGGCGCTCTCGGTAGGAGCAGCACAGCGAGCGCTCGACGAATCTGTCGCGTTCTCCGTGGTCACGGAACAGGGCGGTACCGCTATCGGCGACTTCCAACTGGTTCAAGCGATGCTGGCCGACCAGCAGGCCGGTGTCATGGCCGGGCGTGCGATGGTGCGTGAGGTAGCCGCGCGTTACGTGAGCGGTGAGGATCGACGTCTCGGCCCCTCGGCGGCAAAGCTTTTCTGCACCGAGATGGTGGGCAAGGTCGCGGATCTCGCCGTGCAGATCCACGGTGGCAACGGGTACATGCGCGGTGTGCCGGTCGAACGCATCTACCGTGAAGTTCGCCTGTTGCGCCTGTACGAGGGAACCAGCGAAATCCAGCGACTGATTCTCGGCGGTGGGCTCGTGGCGCAAGCGAAAAAGCAAAACCAGCGCTGACACCTTTTTACCTGACGAGCTTTTAACCTCACGAACGGAGTGGACATGGGATTGTTGGACGGCAAGGTCGCAGTGGTGACGGGCGGAGCACAGGGGATCGGGCTCGAAATTGCGCGCACCTTCATCAAGGAAGGCGCGACCGTCGTCATCGGCGACATCAACGAAGGCGTGGGAACGGCTGCGGTCGCCGAACTCGGCGGAGAGTCGGTCGCCCGTTTCGCTTCCTGCGACGTTCGGGACTCGGGACAGGTCGAGGCAATGCTCGATCTGGCTGAAAGCGCTTTCGGCCCAGTCGATGTCATGGTCAACAACGCCGGCATGACTCGCGATGCCACGATGCGGAAGATGACCGAGCAGGACTTCGACGACGTGATCGCCGTTCACCTCAAGGGAGCGTGGAACGGGACACGCGCTGCCGCCGCCCGCATGCGTGAGCGCGAAACCGGCGCAATCGTGAACATCTCGTCGATCTCCGGCAAGGTCGGCATGCTCGGGCAGACCAACTACTCCGCCGCCAAGGCCGGCATCGTCGGTCTGACGAAGGCCGCGGCAAAAGAGGTCGCGTTCAAGAACGTTCGCGTCAACGCCGTTCAGCCCGGACTGGTCCGCACGGCAATGACCGAGGCGATGCCCGAACGGATCTGGAACGAGAAGCTGGCCGAGATTCCGATGGGGCGCGCAGCCGAGCCTTTGGAAGTTGCTTCGGTTGTACTGTTCCTCGCGAGCGACCTCTCGAGCTACATGACGGGTACGGTTCTCGAGATCACCGGCGGCCGCCACATCTGATCCGTCCTGTTCGAGTGCAAGAATTCAGAGTGCAAAACTTCTGGGTGTAAAACTTCTGGGGTGACTACTGACATGGGACAGCCGAACTCGGACCTTCCGCTCGACGGAATCACCGTAGTTGCACTCGAACAGGCGGTGGCGGCACCGCTCGCCACCCGACATCTCGCGGACATGGGTGCGCGGGTGATCAAGATAGAACGCGTTGGCGAGGGTGACTTTGCGCGTCACTACGACCAAGCGGTTCACGGTCAGGCATCACACTTCGTGTGGCTCAACCGTTCCAAGGAATCCATCGCCGTCGACGTGAAATCGGAATCCGGCCGGCAGATCGTTCTCGACCTTGTCGCGCGAGCCGACGTGTTCCTGCAGAACCTGGCTCCTGACGCTGCCGCGAGACTGGGGTTCGGCGCGGAAGAACTGCGCGAGAAATTCCCACGGCTCATCGTGATCGACATGTCCGGCTACGGCAGCGCCGGCCCACGGCGCGAGCGCAAGGCCTACGACATGTTGGTCCAAGCCGAGACCGGAATGATCTCCGTGACAGGCACGCCGGAAACGGCCACCAAGACCGGCATCCCGGTCTCGGACATCGCGGCAGGAATGTACGCGCTGACTTCGATTCTGAGCGCCCTGTTCCGTAGAGAGCGAACGGGCAAGGGAGCGCTCGTCGAGGTCTCGATGTTCGATTCGACCGTCGAGTGGCTGGGTCATCCGATGTACATGAAAATGTATGCGGACAAGCAGATTCCGCGCGTCGGTCTCGGCCACGCGGCCATCGTTCCCTACGATTCGTATCCGACTGCCGACGGCGAGATCCTGATCGGCGTCCAGAACGATCGTGGATGGCGGGCACTGATGGTGGACGTGTTCGAGCGCGAGGATCTGGTCGATCATCCGCGGTACCGCACCAATATCGTGCGCGTCGAAAACCGCGGTGAGGTAGACGAATTGGTGGGTTCTCTGACTCATCTGTACTCGACGGCAGATCTGGATCAGCGCCTGGCCGCCGCTGGTGTTCCGGCTGCGGCACTCAACGACATGGCCGGTCTGCTGGAACATCCGCAGCTGGAGAAGCGCGCCAGGTGGCGGTCCGTGGGCACCGAACACGGTCCGATCGATGCCGTGTTGCCTCCGATGACGTACTCGGATGTCGAAATGCGCATGGGTGATGTTCCAGCTCTCGGCCAGCAGACGGATTCTCTGATGGCCGAGTTGGGGCGTACCGACGATCAGATCACGAATCTCCGACGAGACGGATCGATCGGTTGACGCTCCCTAGCGTCGAAGGTTCTCGAACACCGCTGCAATCCCTTGTCCGCCGCCGATGCACATGGTCTCGATCCCGTACCGTCCCTGGCGCCGGTCGAGTTCGCGCAGCAGATTTGCAAGGATCCGCCCACCGGTTGCGCCGACAGGATGTCCGAGCGAGATGCCGGAACCGTTGACGTTGAACCGTTCCTCGATGTCCTGGGCGCTCAATCCCCAGGCCTTGGCGCACGCGAGAACCTGGGCCGCGAAGGCCTCGTTGACTTCGATGAGGTCGATGTCGTCGAGTGACAGGTCGACCCGGGAGAGTGCCTTCGCCACGGCAGGAACCGGGCCGATGCCCATCCGGTTCGGCTCCACACCGGCCACACCCCAGCTGACCAGTTTCGCGAACGGTCGCAGGCCCAGCCGTTCGGCGTTGGCAGCAGTAGTGACGATGGCGGCTGCGCCGGCGTCGTTCTGGCCGCACGCATTACCGGCGGTGACCGTGGCTTCGGGATCGACGCGACCTCGAATGGGGCGCAGTGCAGCGAGATCGGCCAACTGAATCCCTCGGCGCGGATGCTCGTCGCGAGTGACCACCGTCTGCTCACCACGGCGTCCGGGCACCGAAACGGGAATGGTCTCGTCGTCGAAATACCCGCTGTCCTGGGCATGAACTGCCCGCTCGTGTGATCGGACCGCGTAACGGTCCTGCTCGTCGCGAGTGATCGAGTACTCCCGACGCAAGTTCTCGGCGGTCTCGATCATTCCGCCCTCGACCGGGAAGTTGACTCCGCCGGAGTTCGTGCGCGGTTTGGCCAGTCGGTCGTGGAACTCGACGGAAGGGCGCTTTGTGCCCCAACGCATGTCGGTGGAGTAGAACTCGGTTCCGCTCATGCTCTCGGCGCCGCCGGCGATGACCAGGTCGCTCATCCCGGTCTGTACTTGCATCGCGGCGTAGATGATCGCTTGCAAACCTGAACCGCAACGGCGATCGAGTTGTATTCCGGGAACGGACACGTCGAGACCGGCGTCGAGTGCCGCGATTCGCCCGATGGCCGCAGCCTCTCCGTTGGCGTAACCCTGACCGAAGATGACGTCGTCGACATCTGTGGACGCAATGCCGGTTCGTTCGACGAGGCCACGCACAACAGTGCCGGCGAGAGTGGTGACGGGAACGTCCTTGAATACTCCGCCGAATCCGCCTACCGGGGTGCGAACGGGTTCACAGATGACTGCGTCGTGCATGGAATGCGCCTGTCTCGAGGAGAGGTGGGGAATGCGTCGCGTGAAGGGACCGATCGAAGGGCCACCGCGACCTGGCCACTCGAATATCCAGCACGCGCGGCGGGATTGTCAACAGTGGGAACGACCTGTTCGGACATAGTTTCCGCCATACGGTTCGTATGTGAAATCGACTTTGACACATATACCGTTCAAGGATTGAATGGACGCACGACCTCTGCTGAGCACGGCTCGCCGCTGGTTGAAAGTTCCTGTAGTCGAATCTGTTTCGTCGACAGGAGAGTGCGAAGTACCGACTGACAGGTGGAACAGTGACTCGTTTGGCGCAGACGGCGGGATTGACCGAAACCCAGACCGACATCGTCGGGGCGGTACGAGAGTTCGTCGATCGCGTCGTCATCCCCGCGGCGCAGGAACTCGAACACTCGGATACGTATCCGACCGACATCGTCAAGCAGATGAAGGACATGGGTCTGTTCGGACTGACCATCGACCCCGAGTACGGGGGAATCGGCGAATCACTGCTTACCTATGCGCTGTGCGTCGAAGAGTTGGCCCGCGGATGGATGAGCGTGTCCGGTGTCATCAACACGCATTTCATCGTGGCTCACATGATTTCCGCGCACGGGACGCCGGAACAGAAGGCGAAGTACCTGCCGCGTCTGGCGTCCGGAGAGCTCACCGGCGCATTCTCCATGTCCGAACCTGCATTGGGTTCGGACGTTGCCGCGATCACCACCAGGGCGCGGCGCACCGAATCGGGCGACTACGTCGTCAACGGCCAGAAGATGTGGCTGACCAACGGTGGTTCGTCGACGCTGGTTGCAGTCCTGGTCAAGACGGACGAGGGCGCGGAGAAGCCGCACAACAATCTGACGACGATATTGATCGAGAAGCCCGCAGGTTTCGGTGAGGTACTCCCGGGCCTGACCATTCCGGGCAAGCTCGAGAAGATGGGCTACAAGGGAATCGACACCACGGAGATGATCTTCGACGGTTTCGAGATCGCAGCCGAAGAGGTTCTCGGTGGCACCCCCGGTTTGGGATTTCGGCACATGATGGACGGCGTCGAGATCGGCCGGGTCAACGTCGCCGCTCGCGCTTGCGGAATCGCCCAGCGCGCTTTCGAACTGGCTGTCACCTACGCCAAGCAACGCGAGACTTTCGGCAAGCCGATCGCCGAGCATCAGGCCATCGCGTTCCGGATCGCCGAGATGGGCACCAAAGTCGAAGCGGCCCATCTGATGATGGTCAACGCTGCCAGGCTCAAGGACTCGGGTGAGCGCAACGACGTCGCCGCAGGCATGGCGAAGTACCTGGCGAGTGAATTCTGCTCGGAGGTCACGCAGGACAGCTTCCGTATCCACGGTGGGTACGGCTACTCCAAGGAATACGAGATCGAGCGGTTGATGCGCGAGGCGCCGTTCCTTCTGATCGGTGAAGGCACCAGCGACATCCAGAAGCAGATCATCAGCAAGGGCCTGCTTCGCACGTACAACTGAGCCGAGAAGCGGCACCGCGAATATGCGCGGTGCCGCTTTGTCGTGTCGGGTCAGCGGTTGAAGGCCAGGGTTGTCACCGGTGACCGGTTGCCGTATGCGTCAACGGCTTCGACGCGGGCTTCGTATGCGGTGCCCGCTGCGGCATCGGGAATCGGAATGTCGAGGCTGTTCGGCCGCGGCATGAAGTAGAAGTCCGAGAGCACCTTCGACGAGACCACCTTCGCTCCGGTGGCCGTGTCCGTGACCTCGACGGCGTAGTGGTGCACCATCTGATCGTCCTTGGCCTGCGCGATCCTCAATGCGGTCGCACCGTTTTCGCCGGTCGTCACCGAGAGCGGGGTGGTCGTGGTGAATTCCGGTGCGTGCGTGTTCCGTGCGCCCGAGGTGTAGCGGAAGTTGTCCTTGATCTGCTGGTTGGTCGAACCGTCGAGCTCGACCGTCCACCCCGAACCGCTCAGAGTGCCGGCGCTCGAGTACGGCGGCTGCCAACTCGCCGACCATGCGCCGCCGGCGTAGATGTCGTGCTTGTCTGCCGCCATGTTGATGCGGTTGATCTCCGTGCGGTCTTGGTAGACCTCGACGAAGAGTGCTTGGGCCGTAGGTGATTCGAATCGGTTGGCGAGACCGGATTCGGTCACCATCTGATAGCCGTGATCGATTTCGATGTACGACATCGAACCGTCGTTGACCGACGTGAAGTCACGCTGATGGATCGACCGATCGTCGTTGTTGTTCAGATGCGAGTGTCCGGAGAAGAAGATTGCCTGTGGGAAGGCGCTCAAGTCCTCTGTCAGTCGTGGATTCGACGCTTGCTGGCCGTCCATGGCCGTGTTGCTGGCAGGTCGGTGGCCCTGTACGAGAATCGGTTTGGTCAGGTTCGCCGAGTCCGAGGTGATTTCGGTCAGGCGGGACTTCAGCCAATTGCGTTGTGCTGAATCATTGTTGTATGTCTCGGTGTTCACTGTGAAGAGATGGACACCGCTGACGTCGGATTCGTAGTATCCGCCACCGGAATCCGGGAACCACTCTGTCGGGTATCCCGCTCTGATCGCCGCGAGACTTGCATCGTGGTTGCCGTTGGAGATCAGCAGTTGGGTGTCGTTCATACCCTTCCTGGCGAGGTTTGCCTGGAAGATTTCTGCGACGATCTTGTGATCGGGGCCCTTGCCGTCTCCGTTGTCGTTGATCATGTCGCCGTTGGACAGGATTGCGTCTGGTTTCGGGAAGATGGAACCGATTGTGTCGAAGAAGCTTTCGTACTTCTTGTCGTTGTTCGCGTGATCGCCGACGTGGACGTCGGACATCACGACGACCTGAGCCAGCGGCTTTTCCGAGGTCTTGATCAGGTAGCCGAACGAGACCGCCGCGCTCGCGTGATCGCCGCGGAAAGCGGCGACAGTGACGTTGGTGTCCTGTGCGATCTGCAACGGATGTCCCGGCGTGGCAGCTTGGCTGTCGGTGGTGGGTGTCGTTCCGTCCACGGTGTAGCGGACGGTGGCGCCGCGCTCGGCGGTGAAGGTCAGGTCGACGGGGTGCTCGTACCGTCCGCCGGGGACGCTGACGCCGGGCGCTGCGGGCGGCGTGTTGTTCTCACCCGAAGAGCTGCCCCATTCGAAGGACGAACTGCCCCAGCCGGGTTCGGCTTGGGGTTCGGCGGGGGCGATGCCGGGAACGGCGAGAGCCGCGGTCACGGCTGCTATCGCGATGGTCGTACGTCTCACGAGGATTCCTTGTCTTCGACGCGGTGGTTCAGACCTATCCGTAATTGGTCTGGACCAATTACGGTAGGTGGTGCCGGGTAGAAGAAGGTGTGTCCTGAATGTCCGATTAATGAAGCGTGTGTGAACACCCTGCAGTGCTTGCTACCGGTATACCTGGCTTCGTTTATGGCAAAGTCGACGGCGTGGACCTACGTCAGATCGAGTACTTCCTTGCCGTTGCCGGTGGGGAGTCTCTGTCGACGGCAGCGCAGAATCTGTCGGTCACCAAGCCGTCGCTGTCGCAGGGGATTCGTGGTCTCGAGCGCGAACTCGGAGTCGAACTGTTCCACCGTGTCGGTCGCGGTTTGGTTCTGACGGCAGCAGGTCGGGCGTTGGTAGGGCCGGCCAGGCAGATGATGCGCAGTAGTGCGGCCGCGTTCAATGTCGCGATCGGTACGGCCGACGAGCCTCGTGGGCGCCTCGACATCTTTTCCGCGGCACATGGTCTCGAAGGCCCGATCGCACGCATCGTGGCGAACTTTCGTAAGCAGTGGCCTGGTGTCACCGTACGTGTCGGTGAACTACCGCAGCGTGCGACAACCGAACAGGTCCTGGCAGACGGCGCGTGCGAGGTGGTCTTCAGCTATTGGCCCCCGGACATGTCGGCGCTGTCGACAAAAGTGATCGGGGTGAACGAGTACTGGCTGGCAGTGCCGTCGGGGGTACACCCGGATGTGTGGCCCAACGGAGTGAAACCCGCTGTAGGAGAGCCGGTGTCATTGACGGAACTGCCCGATCTTCCGGTGGTGGGCGTGCTCAAACACTCGCGGGCGCGGCTCGCCATCGAGTCGTCCCTGCAGGCTGCCGGTGCCACGACTCGAATGTCGACGGAGCTGGCGCAGCGGGAGACCGTCGGCGCGTTCGTCTTTGCGGGTTTGGGTATGGCGTTCATGGAGCGTTCGCTGGCTGAGAGATCGGTCGCGTCCGGCGCGGAGATATTTCCGGTGGAGCCGGCGATCTCGCTGAATTACGGCGTCGAATTCGATCCGGAGACGCTCTCCCCGTTGGGCAGGCTGTTCGTAGACGGCTTGTGACGTGTCGAGAGTTTCTCGATGTACGCGGACCCGGCCGGCGAGAGCGGCCCGTCGCGGTAGACCAAGATCGTCTGCCGGGTGATCGGTGGGAACAGCGAGCGAACCTCAGCTGCCGGGGAGTCTTGTTCGGCGATCGATCTGGGAAGCAGTGCGGCGCCTACGCCTTGGCCGACCATCTCCCGGACGGCAAGGCGATCAGGTACTTCCACCACGACGTTGGTGAGTTCCAGGTCGTCGTCGACCGAATGCCCGCGCCTGGCTGCAGAGGCCTCGACCACCATCGGCAAGCGCGCAACCACAGCGCGTGGAACCGGGTCGGGTAGTTCTGTGGCCAGGTGAACGGGGACAGACAAGACCGTTTCCTGGGTACTCACGGAGATTTCTCGAAGCCCGTCGGAGACACCGGCACCCGGGTGGGCTTCGAGAAACCCGAGTTCACACGCGCCTGCTCTGACCAGTGCTCGCACGTCCTGTGCGTTCGCGACGGCGTTCGTGGAGAACCGAATTCCGGGTGCCGTCAGATGGAGGCGTCCGGCGACCTCGGCCACCGGGTCGATGGCCAGATCGGACTGGACAGCTAGGGCGAGTTCCCCGGCACGCAAGGTGGTTACCGCAGCCACCGCGGCTTCGGCCCGGGCAACGTCGGACAGCAACGCACGTGCAGACTCGGCGACTGCCAGTCCGACTGTGGTGGGAGTCAAACCGCGAGTGGTGCGCTCGAAGAGTGTGGCTCCGAGTGCTCGTTCGAGGTTGCGTACGGCCTGCGACAGTGACGGTTGCGAGATACGCAGGACGTCCGCGGCCGCAGTGACGCTGCCGTGGTCGACGACGGCGACGAGATACTGCGCGCTGCGTATGTCCATCCCGGGTGCCTGCATCTGACGAATTCTCCCAGATGACGGTGCCCTGGCTGCGGTGACTTGCTGCGACCTGCAGACATAGGTCTGAGCTATGGCTCTGTGCGCCTTCTCGTCTTTGTGGCGCAGGCCATAGCGATGGTCGACTGTTCCAGTACCACTGACCGCGGTTCGCGCTCGGTGAGTACCTGGAACACAGGAGCGTGATGTGTGCGAGCTTCACCTACCCAACCGGATACGCCACTCGGCGTCGACACGGCCGTTCGATCCGGCGATCACGTGCGGCGACCGAGCTTTGACGTGGGCCGAGCTGGACGGCGAGACCAGTGCCTTGGCGAGTGCGTTGGCAGAAGTAACCGCGACGGGCGCTCGTGTCGGCGCGCTACTGCGGATGGGTCTCGAAGGCGCGGAAACCTTCATCGCGTGTGCGAAGGCAGGCGCTGTGTTCATTCCGTTGAACTGGCGGCTCAACCCACGCGAACTCGTCGACATCGCCGAGGACGCAGAACTCGACGTCTTGATCGTCGACGACGAGTTCGCAGTGGGCGCGGCAGCGATTTCCACAGCGTTGCCGCACATCGCGGTCATCACCGTGGGAGCCGCAGGGGGTCTGCCGGATTCGCGAACCTGGGCGGAGTTCGTGGCGTCCGGGACGGGCGTCGACCCCGGACTTGGGCACGAGCCAGACGCAGCGGTTCTGCAGCTGTACACGTCCGGGACCACCGGCCGGCCCAAGGGAGTCGTGGCCACGCATCGGAATCTGTACAACGAACCCGCGGGGTTCGACGTGTACGAATTCGGTTCGAATGCAGTGGCACTCGACGCGCTGCCCCTCTTTCACATCGCCGGTGCAGGCTGGATGAGTACGTGCCTGTCCGCCGGAGTGCCTTTGGTGCTGCTCGGAGACATGGCGCCGGCTCGGGTCGCTGATGCCATCGCGACTCACCACGTCACCCACGCATTTCTGGTGCCTGCGGTCATTCAGACGCTGGTAGATCTGCCTACCCTCGACAGGTTTGATCTCTCCAGCTTGCAGGTGGTCGCGTACGGGGCGTCGCCGATCACGCCGGCACTCCTCGCCCACGCGATGAACGTGTTGAACTGCAAATTCGTTCAGCGATACGGGATGACCGAGACAACGGGTTCGGTATCCGTCCTTCGCGCCTACGACCATCATGTGAGTGGGCCGCGATCGGACTTGCTCCGCTCTGCAGGAAAACCGATGATCGGCGTCGAGATCTCCATTCGAGACGTCACGACTGGAGCAGAATTGCCGCCCAACAAATCCGGTGAGATCGTCGCGCGCAGTAGAAACAACACTCGCGGGTACTGGCGACGTGAACGTGAGACCGCCGAATTGTTCACCCACGACGGTTTTCTCCGAACGGGCGATGCCGGTCATCTGGACGACGAGGGCTATCTGTTCGTCACCGATCGTCTCAAGGACATGATCATCACCGGCGGCGAGAACGTTTATCCGATCGAGGTGGAATCCATTCTGGCCGAGCACCCTTCGGTTGCCGAGGTCGCGGTTGTCGGGGTTCCCGACACGCGCTGGGGTGAATCCGTGACCGCAGTCGTCAAACTGGTCGACGGTGCCGCGGTGCCCAGCGTCGAGGAGTTGATTGCTTTCAGCACAGCGAAGTTGGCGTCGTACAAGAAGCCTCGCCAGATCCATTTCGTGGACTCTCTACCTCGCAATGCGAGCGGAAAACTGCTCAAGTCGAGCCTGCGGACCATGCTGAACGCGAGCGGAGAAGCATCATGATCGTGACCGAAGACGTCGGCGTCGCACAACGTGAGGCGTGGGCGAACAAAGTCCTTCCACCGGTGGAGCAGGTACGGGACGGATTGTGGTCGATCCCTGTTCCCATGCCGGACAACCCTTTGCGCTACGTGCTCGTCTACGCGCTCGCCCTCGACGACGGACTAGCCCTCATCGACGTCGGTTGGGATCACGAACAGTCGTGGCAGGCTCTGGTCGACGGCATAGGGTCGATCGGATACCACGTTTCCGAAGTGCGGTATGCGGCAATCACACACCTGCATCCCGATCACTTCGGCCTGGCGCCGCGCCTTCGGCAGGTCAGCGGTGCAACGTTGGCGATGCACGTGGCCGACGCGACGCTTCTCGGATACCACGGCCCCGAGCAGACTCGCAACGACATCAGTGGTTGGAACTTGCAGTTGTCCGAACTCGGCGCGCCGGCGGAAGTGCTCGATGCCTCTCGGGTCGACCTGGTGCGGTTCGCTGAGCACGAATCCATCGACGTTGTTCTGGGCGATGGGGATTCACTCGACCTACCAGGATGGAATCTTCGCGCCCAGTGGACGCCCGGCCACACCCCGGGACATCTCTGCTTCGTGGAAGAGGACCGGGGGTTGTTGTTCAGCGGCGATCACATGTTGCCGAGGATCAGCCCGAACATCTCCACGATTCCCGGTGAACTCGAGAACCCGCTCCATCGTTATCTGCTCTCGCTCGAGGCGACGACAACCCTGGGTGAATGCGAAGTCCTTCCGGCACACGAATATCGATTCCGGGGGATCGCTGATCGTGCACGTCAATTGATGGGGCACCACGAGGAAAGATTGGCGGAAATTGTGGAGGCGGTGCAGGCCGAGCCCGAGTCCACGGCCTGGGACCTCTCGCGCACGATTTCCTGGTCTCGCCCGTTCGATCAGATGTCGCCGCGGCTACTTCGCCTGGCAGTCCGCGAAACACATGCTCATCTTGTTGTTTTGGCCAAGCGGGAGATCGTGACACCGTCCGGCGGCACGCCCGTGCGATGGAGCCTCCGCGCTCAGTGACCTTTCAAAAATTCTCATCACGGAAGTAGGAACCGAACATGAGCGTCGTGCTCACCGACTTCGCCGACGGCATTGCCGTCATCACACTCAATCGTCCCGAGGCCAAGAACGCGGTCAACCTGGAACTCGCGAAGGCCTTGGCGGCCGCGATCGACGAGTTCGAGGAACGGTCCGATCTCACCATCGGAATTCTGACCGGGGCTGGTGGAACCTTCTGCGCAGGTATGGATCTCAAGGGATTCGCACGCGGCGAGCGACCATCGCTGCCCGGTCGTGGGTTCGCCGGTTTGACCGAAGCTCCGCCGTCGAAGCCGCTGATCGCAGCCGTCGAGGGTTGGGCACTCGCCGGCGGTTGTGAACTGGCGTTGGCAGCGGATCTGATCGTGGCATCCTCCGACGCGAAATTCGGCTTACCCGAAGTGAAGCGGGGGCTTGCCGCGGCCGCCGGTGGCCTTCTGCGTCTGCCCAAGATTCTCCCGTATCAGCTCGCCATGGAGATCGCTATCACGGGTGACCCACTCAGTGCCGCCGTGGCGCATCATCACGGCCTGGTCAATCGACTCGCCGAACCGGGACAGGCTCTGGCTGTCGCACGCGAGCTGGCGGCACGAGTAGCGGCAAACGGTCCGCTGGCTGTGCGCGCGACGAAGCAGGTGCTGGCAATGTCCGCCAAGTACACCGATCCGGATGCCTTTGTCGCGCAACGCGAATTCATCGATCCGGTCTTCGCATCTCGGGATGCCAAGGAAGGTGCCACCGCATTCGCCGAGAAGCGCTCTCCCGTGTGGAGTGGTTCATGAGTGCCGAAACCGTCGAGCGCGAGGCCGTAAGCATCGAACGCACGGGCGCTGTCGCAACGATCGTTCTCGATCGACCGCATCGCCGCAACGCGCTCGATCTTGACGCCTGGATCGCGCTCCGTGAAGCGGTCCTCGAACTTCAGGAGGACTCGCAGATTCGCTCGGTGATCCTGACTGGCGCGGGTGGCACCTTCTGCGCGGGTTCCGATCTGGACAAACGCGGCTCGTCGCATCCGCTCGATCGGATGCGCGTCATCAACGCAACGGCAGCTGCCCTGGGTGAGTTTCCCAAGCCTCTGGTGGCAAAGGTCGACGGGTTTGCCGTCGGAGCCGGATGGAACATGGCGTTACTCTGCGACTTCGTCGTGGCAGCCAAAGGCGCGAAGTTCAGCCAGATCTTTGCCAAACGCGGGTTGTCGGTCGACTTCGGGGGTTCGTGGATCCTGCCGAGACTGGTCGGACTCCAGCAAGCCAAGCGACTGGTGATGCTCGCCGAGACGATCGACGCTCAGGAAGCCTACGAACTCGGATTGGTGACCTATCTGGTCGAACCGGCCCAACTGGACGAACACGCGTCGACACTGGCGCTACGGCTCGCCGACGGTCCGCCTGCTGCATTGAGTCAGTCTGCGGCCATGCTCGAACATCACACCTCGCTCTCGTTGCGGGAAGCACTCGACAACGAGGCAAGGGCACAAGCCGTCAATTTCGCGACGGACGCTACCGACGCGGTTCGTGCCTTCGTGGAAAAGCGGGATCCGATCTTCACCGGAGAGTGGGCGGTACCAGGGGCAACTCGCGTGGAGTGAGCGACAGATCGCTGGTCGTATGATGAGTGAGTGGACCTGCACTTTGTCACCTACTTCGTCGCTGTTGTCGACCACGGTGGGATAACGAAGGCCGCTCAGGCTCTCTACATTTCGCAGCCATCACTTTCACAGGCAATTCGTACGCTCGAGCGTCGACTCGGCGCCACGCTGTTCGACCGGACGGGTAGACGGTTGGTTCTCACCGATGCCGGACGAACTTTCGATCTCGCGGCCAGGCGAATACTTGCCGACGTCGAGCGCGCGAAGGCCAAGGTGACCGCCGTTCGCGAACTCGAGTTCGGCCGCGTGGACGTCGTCTCGTACTCGGCGTTCTCGATCGATCCGATGGTCGAGTTGGTCCGTCGATTCCGGGCCAACTTCCCGAAGATCGTCGTGCGCGTTCTCGACACGTACGGCCCGGCCGGGGTGGACAACGCGTTGCGGCGCGGATCGGCCGAGGTCGGTGTCACCGATCTGAGTATCGGGTACGAAGGATTGGTCACGGCTCCGATCGTCACTCAGGAGTTGGTGCTCGCCACGCACGCGTCGTTGTCCGGCCGCTTGGTGGCGCCGTTGATCGATCCGGTTCCTCGAGCGCTACTGCACACTTTGCCTCTCGTCGTCGACCTCGGTGACCAATCGAACCAGTTTCGTGGTTTGCTCAGCGAAGGCGCCGAGAACGTCGTCGTGGATTGTGTCCATCCGGTCACGACGTGGGACCTGGTCCGTCGCGGAATCGGCGCCACCGTTGTTCCGAGAAAGGTTGCACAACAGCAGATGTCCGATGTGTGTGCCTTCTCGTTCGATCCGCCGCTTCGGCGCGACGTCGGCATCGTCTACCGCTCGGGCGAGCAATCGCCGGCCGCTGCAGCGCTCATCGCGACGGCTGCCGAGATGGCCGCGACGTACTCTTCATCCTCTGGGAAGGACTGAGCGGTGGAATTTCGACAGATGGAGTACTTCCTCGCGGTGGTCGAGAACAAGGGAATCAACGGCGCTGCAGCCGCTTTGGGTGTTGCTCAGCCGACGGTGTCCCAGGCGTTGCGCGGGTTGGAACGTGAACTGGGAGTGAGGCTTTTCCACCGGATCGGGCGCGGAATGGTGCTCAGTGCAGCCGGTCGCAGCTTGGTCGGCCCGAGTCGACAGGTTCTGCGAGACGTTGCAGCCGCGGCGGAACAATTGACGGCATCCGACGGTGCGATTGTCGGTCGACTCGACATCATGGCTTTTCCTGCTCTGACCTCCGGGACGATCGTCGATCTGATCGCGGAGTTCTGTCGACGGTATCCGCAAGCGCGAGTCAGATTTTCGGAACTCGAGCGGGAGGACAATCTGGAAAGTCTCATCCGGGACGGTCACTGCGAATTCGCGGTGGCACATCTGCCGCTCGAGGCCGGCGAAGGGCTCGAGATCGTAGAATTGGGGGAGCAGGAGTACCGCCTGGTCTATCCGGCGGGAACTGACCTACCCGAGGGGCCGGTACGCCTTTCGGAAATGCCGGACATTCCCATGGTGTTCGTTCCTCGCGGGGCGGCGATGGGTGACGCGATCGAAGATTCGATCCGAAAGGCCGGTACGAGAACGGAACTCGCAGTGGTCACGGAGCAGCGGGAGTCGCGGCTACCGATGGTCATCGCTGGGCTCGGCGGTTCGTTGGTCGAGCGCTCGGTGGCGAAATCGATGCCAGGTCAGGTGGTGGAGCGAGCCTGCGAGCCGAGATTCCTTCGTGCGTACGGTCTCGCCTTCGACCCCTCGACTTTGTCGCCGGTGGGACAGGCATTCGTGAGCTTGGTCCACGAATACCTGTCCGACGAATACCTGTCCGACGACTATCTGTCGCAGCCCTAGCGTCGGCAGATGCGCTCGCGGGCCGCCTCGTACTCGGATGCGAGACGCTCGACCACTGCATGCGTCGGAAGAACTGCGTCGACCGAACCGATTCCCTGGCCCGCGCCCCAGATGTCGCGCCAGGCCTTGGTGTCGGTATCGGTGGTCGCGAAACTCATTGCGGAAGGATCGGATTCGGCCAAGTTTTCCGGGTCCAAACCGGCAGCAACGATGCTGCCACGCAGGTAGTTCCCGTGTACGCCGGTGAACAGATTGGAGTACACGATGTCCGAAGCGCCGGAGTCGACGATCATCTCCTTGTACGCCGGATCGGCGTTGGCCTCTTCCGTAGCGATGAAAGCCGAACCGACATAAGCCAGGTCGGCACCGGCCGCGAGTGCAGCAAGAATCGAATCACCGTGAGCGATCGCACCCGACAGCAGTAGCGGACCGGCGAACCACTCACGAATCTCCCGAATCAGGGCGAACGGCGACTGTCTGCCGGCATGTCCGCCTGCCCCGGCGGCGACCGCGATCAGCCCGTCCGCGCCTTTCTCGATCGCCTTGCGTGCAAAGCGGTTGTCGATGACGTCGTGGAGAACGATTCCGCCGTACGCATGAACCGCATCGTTGATGTCCGTGCGTGCACCGAGCGAGGTGATGACGATCGGGGCCTCGAACTCGGCGATGGTGGCAAGGTCCTCTTCCAGGCGGTTGTTGGACCGATGGACGATGAGGTTGACCGCAAATGGTGCGGAGGGCTTCTCCGGGTGCTCGCGATCATGCTCCTCGCGCGCCACCGTGATCAGCTTGAGCCAATCCCGAAGTGCTGACTGCGGACGAGCATTCAGAGCCGGGAAAGACCCGATGATCCCGGACGTGCACTGCGCGATGACGAGGTCGGGCGTCGAGATGATGAACATCGGTGACGCGAGAACTGGTACCCGCAGTTGCGACGTCAGATCTGCGAAGGTTGTCATTTGGAACCTGCCTTGTCGACCGACTCGAGAAGCCTCGACCGGAGATCGGTTTTGAGGACCTTGCCGGCAGCGGAAGTCGGGAGTAGCTCTACCTCGACGACATCGCGAATCTTTTTGTACGGCAGCACTTGCTCGGCGACAAACGCCTTGATCTGCTCGGCGTCGAACTCGGCGCCCGGAATCATCACCACGAAGGCGACGGGTTCTTGACCGTTGCTCCCCACTTCGCGGCCGACGACCGCGGCTGTCGAGATTGCAGGATGCGAGACCAGAATCTCTTCGAGTTCACGCGGATAGACGTTGTACCCCTTGTAGATGAGCATGTCCTTGGCCCGGTCACAGATGAAGAGGTATCCGTCCGAGTCCACGTACGCGATGTCGCCCGTGTCCAACCAGCCGTCGACGAACTGTTCTGCGGTGGTTTCCGGATGTCCGAGATAGCCGTCGGTGACCTGAGGTCCACGTACCCACAGTTCGCCGCGTTCGTTCTCGCCCAGAACGGTCTTCCGGTCGAGTTGATCGCGAATCTGTATCTCGGTGTCGAAGATCGGGAGGCCGACGCTGCTCTGACGGTATTGCGAGCCGTTGATCAGCGGTGCGGCCGTGACCACACAAGTGGCCTCCGTCAGTCCGTATCCCTCGACGACCAGCGCTTTGGGAAATGCGCGGCGGAGCGCAGCGAGCGTGACGCTGTCGATCGGGGCGGCGCCGGAGGACACGACACACACGCTGTCGGTGTTACGCACCGTAGCGTCGGGATGAACCGACAGGGCGTGCCACATGGCGGGAGACCCGGTGAGGTAGGTGGCCCCTTGCTTTTCGATCAGCTCGAGCATCCGGCCGGGTTCGAACCGGCCGGCAAATACCTGAGTGAGCCCGGAAATCAACAGGAACGACGTGTTGAGCAACGAATGTGCGTGGAAGAGAGGTGAGACCACGATGGTCGCACCGGTTCCCGGCGTCGGACCGAGCACGTCGAGGCCGTCGATGCGTCGTGGCGTGACCAGACCGTCGGCACCTGCCTCCAACTCGTGTCCGGTTCTCCAACCACACATCTGCGTGATGTTGCCGACGACGTTACGGTGAAGAACGCGAACACCTTTGGACACCCCGGTGGTTCCGCCCGTGAACGCGATGTGTGCGATGTCGTCGCTACGGACGGTGGCAGGGGTGAATTCGGTGGGTAGGTCCGCGATGAAGGCGTCGAACGCGACGGCCGACTCCGGTGCGTCGAGCGCGCCCTCGGTGTCCTGGACCATCACGATCGTACGTACGGTGGTTCCTGCAGAAGCGGCCAGAAGGACGTGCAGCTGCGAACTCTGAGTGACCGCAGCAACGGCGGACGTCTCTTCGATCTGCTTGCGTAGGCCGAGCTCTGGTTGCAGCGGATTGACCAACGTAACGGTCGCTCCGGCTTGCAGGCAGCCGTAGTAGGCCTGGAGGAACTCGACGCAGTTCCCGAGGTGCATCAACACCACGTCGCCGACGCCCACTCCGGCTTGCCGCAATGCACCGGCGAATTGTGCACTGCGCTGGCCGAGTTCGCGGAATGTGCACGTGCGCTCGCCGTCCACGACGGCGAGGCGATCACCGTACAGTGACGCCATGCTGGGTGCCCAGTACGCCATCGTGGTATCCGGGTAGTGCATGTTGTGGCGCAGTTGTGGATTGGCGATCACGCTGGCGCCCGTCACCGGGGAGCCATCCGGATAGCGCCGTCGAGCCTGATGGTTTCGCCGTTGAGATAGCCGTTCTCGAGCATGGAGACGGCCAGCTGACCGAACTCGTCGGGTCGACCCAACCGTGAAGGGTTGGGAACCGAGGCTTCGAGGGCCGTGCGCACGTCTTCACGCAGGCGCGCCAGCAGGGGAGTGTCCATGATGCCAGGAGCGATGGTGTTGACGCGGATTCCGCGGCTGGCGAGATCGCGAGCAGCGGTGACCGTCATACCGACGATGCCGGCTTTGGATGCCGTGTAATTGATCTGACCGATCTGACCTTCGAATGCCGCGACCGACGCCGTCATGACGATGGCACCTCGCTCACCGTCCACGGCGTCGAGTTCGGCCATCCTCTCGGCGCCGAGTCGGAGTGCGTTGAACGAACCGACCAGATTCAGTTTGACGACGAACTCGAAATCCTCGACCGATCCGGCTTTTCCGTCCTTGTCGAGAATGCGCATGCGACGCCCGGCGCCCGCGCAGTGGACGACGCCACGCAGTCCGCCGCGCTCGTGCGCCGCGTCGAGTGCTTCCGCGAATTGTTCGCTGTCGGTGACGTCGGCCGCGGCGAATTGTGCGGCAGCTCCGAGATCGGCCGCCACCTGCTTACCGTCGGAAGAAGGCAGATCGATCAACGTGACCTGCGCCCCGGCGTCGAGCAGTCGTCGAGCGGTGGCCAGGCCGAGACCTGAAGCGCCGCCGGTGATCGCGGTGGAAAGTCCCTCGAGTTTCATGAATCAATTCTTCTTTCCTGCTGGATGACGTGTGGCCCGAAAGCGTTGTCGGGTCAGATCAATTCGAGAATGGTCGCATTGGCCATGCCGCCGGCCTCACACATCGACTGGAGTCCGTAGCGAATTCCCTGATCACGCATGTGATGTGCCAGGCGAGTCATCAAGATCGCGCCCGATCCGCCGAGTGGGTGCCCGACCGCGATCGCGCCGCCGAGCGGATTCACACGATCTACTGCCGCGCCGGTTTCGGCCTGCCAGGCAAGCGGGACGGGCGCGAATGCCTCGTTGATTTCGAAGGCGCCGATGTCGTCGATGGACAAGCCGGAGCGATCCAATGCCTTTGCGGTGGCGGCAATCGGACCGGTGAGCATGATGACCGGGTCATCGGCCGCGACCACTGCGGTGTGGATACGGACGAGAGGCTTCCACCCGCGTGCCCGGGCGTACTCACTGGTCGTGACGAGTGTGGCGCCCGCTCCGTCGGAAATCTGAGAAGAGTTGCCGGCGTGGATGACTCCGTCGGCGTCGAAGGCCGGGGGCAGCTTCGCGAGCGACTCCAGACTTCCGCCTCGCCGAATGCCTTCGTCTTGGGACAAGCCGGCGATCGGAGCGATCTGCCCGGTGAACGCACCTGCATCGGTGGCGGTGGCCGCGAGTTCGTGTGAGCGAAGTGCGTATTCGTCCAGAGCCGTTCGTGTGAGCGCCCATTTCCGGGCCATCATCTCGGCGCCGGTTCCCTGGCTGAAACTGTCCACCCCGAAGCGTTCGAGTACCGAAGCGGGGAAGTGCTCACCGTTCTTGCTGGCGGTCCCCATCGGTACTCGCGACATCGATTCGACGCCTCCGGCTACGACCACGTCGTTCTGGCCGGAGATGACGGTGGCCGCAGCGAAGGACACTGCCTGCTGGCTCGATCCACAGGCTCGGGTCAGCGTGACACCGGGAACGCTGTCAGGCCAGCCGGCGGCGAGTGCCGCCGTGCGGGCGATGCTTCCGGCCTGCTCGCCGACCTGACTGACGCATCCCCAGATCACGTCGTCGACCGTCGCCGCGTCGAGTCCGGTCCGTTCAGCGAGCGCACGCAGTACGTGTGCGGACAGCTCGGCCGGATGGATCTCCGAGAGGGCGCGGCCGCGACGGCCGATCGGTGTACGTACTGCGTCGACGATGACGGCATCTCGCATGTATCTCTCCTGCTGTTCGTGCCCGGTGTTGCGACTGTGCGGTTGGGGCGTTACTCGAGTCGATCACGAGCGGGACGACCCGGCAATGTCTTTCGGTGAATGGCTGTGTTAGCGAATGGCTATACGTGGAGTACTCAGCCGCGGATGAGCTTGCGGTCGCGTTCGGGGTTGGCGAAGACGAGGACCAGAACCGCGGCGACGACTCCGATGATGCCGATTGCCTGGAAGGACTGGGCGTAGCCGTCGGCCGGTGTTGCAGCGTTGTCCACGATGACTCCCGTTGCGTAGGGAGCAATCAGGCCGCCGATCGACATGATGGCGAGGAAGAATCCCATCGTTCCGGCAGTCTGCTGCGGCGGGCACAGTTCGGAGATCGCAGCGTTGATGAGCGGGAAGGTGATTGCCGAGAATCCGTAGCCGATCGAGACCATGGCGACGGCGACGATGGGAGTGGAGATCTGAGGCAGGAACAGGAGGATCGATCCGCAGATCAGAACGCCGACACAGGGGACGATGACACGAACCGTGCGAGAGGTGTAGCCGCGGCCGATCAACTTGTCCGTGACCGAACCGGAGGTGATCATGAGAACCAGACCGACGATCGAGGGCAGCGCGAACATCGAACCGGCTTGCATCGCACTGTATCCGAGGCCGACCTCGAAGTACGACGGCAGCCAGGTGAGAACCACGGTGGTCAGCGCGTAGATGGTGGCGATGAGGAAGCAGCAGCTGACGAAGGTGCGGGAGAGCAGGATCTTGCGCCAAGGAACATTGGGCTCGGTGACTGCCTTCGTTGCTGTCCCGGCTGCCTCGCTTGCTTCTGTATCTGCATTCTTGGTCGCCTTGACGGCCTTGCTCGTGTACGGGCCCTCGGACCAACCGGCCAGCCAGCAACCCATCCACACGAGTCCGAGGACGGAGAGCGAGAGAACCGCTGCACGCCAGCCGTAATGAACGGCGATGAAGGTCAGTACCGGTGCGAGGGCGATCTTTGCGACAGAGGCGGATCCGGCGAGCATTGCGCCGGGAAGGCCGCGCTTGGCCGGCGGGTGCCACGAGTACGCGGCGGTGTGCATTAGTGCCGAGCTGGGACCCTCGGCGAATCCGAGGAGCATGCGCGAGACGATCAACATCGCGAGGCTGGCGCCGAGAACGAGGGGAAGCATGACCACGGACCAGATGGCGGCCAGGATCAACAGCGCCCAACGCAGGGTCAGGTACTTGTTGAGCGGTCCGGCGAGGAATCCACCGATGCAGAACATCAGGAAGAAGAGCGAGCCGACCATGCCGATTTGCGACGACTTCAGTCCGAGCTCACGAGCGAGGGGCTGAGCGATGATTCCGAGGACTGCCTTGTCCGCGTAGTTGACGATGTAGAGGAAGACGACGAGCCCGGTCATCGTCCACGCACGCTTGCGGGTACCGAAGACAGGGACTGCTGACGAATCTGGCGTTGCTGTTGCTTCGGGCTGGACGTCGTTACGCTGTGGCGCGATGGGGGTCACGTGGCGTCCCTTCGAGACTGGTGGGCGGATGCGATCGTGCTCGAAGCGCGGCCTCGAAGCGATCGATGGTGTTGTATTTGCCGGCTGACCCATTCAACGTGTTCTGGATCACTTTGAGCAATGTCGCGTCGATGATCGGAACGATAGCGGTTGCCTATGTATCGCAGGTCAGGCCATATTGGTACGCCCTATCGGAGCCATAGTCGATGAGTGTTGGATCGGATGCGGAACAGTGAGGCAAGGTGAGAAAAAGGATCACCCTGTTCCCTCGACCGACTGGAGTTCATACATGCAGCGCACCGTGTTCAACGAGGATCACGAGGCATTCCGGGCCACCGTCCGCGATTTCATCGCGAAGGAAGTCACCCCCGTCCACGAGAAGTGGGAAGAGGACGGTTACCCGCCCCGTGACTTCTACCGGCGCCTGGGAGAGCTGGGCGTACTCGGAATTCAGGTGCCGGAGGAATACGGCGGAGGCGGCGAGAAGTCGCTCAAGTTCAACGTCGTCGTCGCCGAGGAAGTTGCTGCCGCCGGGGCGTCCTTCGGCTCGCAGTCGGTGCATACCAACCTGATCCTGCCCTACCTGCTCGAGTACGCGAACGACGAGCAGAAGAGCCGCTGGTTGCCGGGCTTCGCTTCGGGAGATCTGATGTTCGCGATTGCGATGACCGAACCGGGGACGGGTTCGGATCTGGCGAACATCGCGACGACGGCCAAGCTGTCCGAAGACGGTACGCATTACGTTGTCAATGGTTCGAAGACGTTCATCACCGGCGGGGTACTTGCCGATCGGGTCCTGGTTGTGTGCCGCACCGCGCCCAGCACGGCGGAGAACCGACGCACTGGTTTGTCGATTCTGGTGATCGATACGTCGTCACCCGGATACTCGGTGGGGCGCAAGATCAACAAGATCGGTCTCAAGACCTCCGACACTGCGGAGCTTTCGTTTGTCGACGTACAGGTGCCCGTCGAGGACCGACTCGGAGAAGAAGGTGACGGGTTCAGCTATCTGACTCACAACCTGGCTCAGGAGCGGTTGACCATCGCGTTCGGAGCAGCGGCCACCGCGAGCGCCGCGCTTCGCTTTGCGATCGACTACGTCAAGGACCGCAAGGTGTTCGGTAAACCCGTCGCGGCATTCCAGAACACCAAATTCGTTCTGGCCGAATGTGCTACCGAGGTCGATGCCATCCAGCTGGTGTCCGACAACGCACTCGAATGCCATGACCGCGGCACGCTGACGATTCCCGACGCAGCGAAGGCGAAACTGTTCTGCACCGAGGCGGCAGGTCGAGTAATCGACAAGTGCCTTCAACTGCACGGCGGATACGGCTACATCACCGAGTACCCCATCGCACGTCTTTACGCAGACACACGCGTCACGCGAATCTACGGTGGCACAAGCGAAGTCATGAAGACCATCATCGCGAAGGATCTTGGTCTCTGAATTGCAAGCTACGAACTTTCGGCCTCGGAACGATGTTCCGAGGCCGAAAGTATTTTCGTGGGTGGGTCAGTTCGCCGGAACCCCGACGACTCCGTCCGCGATCAGCGTCGAGGCGTGATCGGCGTTGGTTCCGAGGATGTCGGCGAGAACCGCGATCGAGTCGCCGCCGACCTCGGAGGCGGGTCCGGTGCCCAGGTGCGCGCCGTCGAACGAGGCGGGGTTGGCGGCAGCCAGATAGCGTCCGATTCGAGGTTGATCGAGTGCGGAGAACATCGGGTTGTTCGCGAGTTCACCCGATTTTACAACCTCTTCGAAACTGCGGTACCTCTCGAACAGAACTGACGATGTGTCCAGCGCTGCAGCGATCTCGGCGCCGCTGTGTTCCCGGAACCAGTGTGAGAACAGGGCAGTCAGCACCTCTCGATGACGGTAGCGGTCCGCTTCGGTGGAGAAGTCCGCTCCGAGTGCGGTTTCGACGGCGTCGACAGCCGCCGTGGTGCCGGTGACCGACGCAAGGTCGCGGAAATGGCGCGTAGTGAGGGCGACGATCATGAACCGTTCGTCGTCACTGGAGACGAAATCGATTCCGTACGTGCCGTAGACGGCGTTGCCACCGGACTCACGACTGCGGCCGTTCACCTGCACTTCGGTGAGGTAGCCGAGAGTTCCTGCGGTGGCCAACGCGACGTCTTCGAGCGGGAGCGTGATCCGAGATCCATGTCCGGTCGAGTCACGTTGGCGCACTGCGGCAGTGATCGACAGGGCGGCGTAGAGCCCGCATGCGACGTCCCAAGCGGGTAAGGCGTGATTGACAACTCCGGCGTAGTCCGCGGGGCCGGTGATCTGTGGAAATCCCAACGCGGCGTTGACCGTGTAGTCGACTCCGGGGCTGCCGTCGCGGCGCCCGAGGATCTCGAGAGTGATGACGTCGCTGCGCAACTGGGCCAGGGAGTCGTGGCTCATCCAGTTGCGGCCGCCGGCATTGGTGACCAGGATTCCGCCGCCAGGTCCTGGAGCCGTGACCAGTTGGCGAATCAGTTCCTGGCCGCGCTCGGCACGCATGTCCACCGAGAGTGAGCGTTTGCCCTTGTTGAGCCCGGTCCAGTAGATGCTTTCACCCTCGGCCGTCACCGGCCATCGGTTGTAGTCGGAGGCTCCTCCGATCGGATCGATCCGGATCACGTCGGCACCGAGTTGTGAGAGAGTCAGCCCGCACAGGGGTGCGGCGACAAAGCTCGAGACCTCGACGATGCGAAGCCCGGACAGCGGGCCGGGGGTCTGAGTCATCTGTGTTCCTCCGGGGTAGAAGAGTGTGCGGTCATGCCATCAACACGGTGAAACGCCAGTCGAGGACCGGAGTTTGTGTTGCAGAAGCATTGTGGGAGAAGACGAGCGAACGCAAGTGCACTGCGGTTCCGTGTTCGAGGGGCGACGAACCTTCGACGTGCAGTTCGCTCGAGAGGGTATCGCCCTCGTGAACGGGTCCGGCGTGATCGCACGAGTGCCACCCCAGCACTGTCACCACGTTCGGCAGTGCGCGAGTTGCCTGGGCGAGAGCAATCCCGATGGTGTGGCCGCCGTAGACGAGGCGACCGTGAGTGCCGACGCGCTCGTCGTGGTGCGTTGCTGCGATGTTCAAGCTCAGGCGGGCAAGTTCGGGGGCGCTCGAGACGACGTCGCCGCTGCTACGGAACACGGAGCCCACCAAACCTGATTCGAAGTGCTTGCCGGGCACCCACTCTCGATATGTGTCGAGGTCCCAGCCACTTGGTGAGACGTACGGAGCCGGTTCGAGCGGACCGATCGCACCGAGGTCGTCGGCGTGGCGGGTTCTCGTCTCGATCGGGTCGGGGCTCAGCGGGAGCATGGCGCAGCGGTAGAAGTCGAGGACCGTGTTGCCGTTCTGGTCAGCGGACGTCATCCGTAGCGCCGCAAGTCCGGTGGCGGCGCGTCCCGGCTTGGCCGAGTTCTCTCGTAGACCGACCACTTCGGTCCGTGTGTACAGGGTGTCGCCGAGCACGGGGAAGCGATGGAATCGCAGTCCACGGTAGAAGAGGTTCGCCTTGACGTGGTGAGTGACCACGGTGGACTGACCGATGGCAATGTCGGTGACCAGTCCTGGATTCGCCACTGGTGCAGTAGAACCCGTGACGCTCGACGACAAGTGTGCGTCGAGGGGCAGGCGCATGCGGTCGCCGAGAATTGCCTGATGGGCGGCGGCGAGTCCACTGGTCAACGTCACCGCGGGGGCTTCGTCGAAGATCTGTCCGTGGGTCAGCTCGTCGAAGTACGGTCCTCCTACGTAGTGCTCGCTCATACGGTGACTCCTTCGGCTCGGGCGAGCGTACGACGCGCTGCCACGGCCACAGCTTCGTCGAGCATCTGACCGTCGAGTTGGGCGGCGCCCGAACCCAGGGTCTCGGCTTCTTCGAGTGCGGTCAATACCCGCCGGGCCTCACTGACTGTGTCCTCCGAAGGGGTGAATGCGCCAGTGGCCGAGTCGATCTGCGCCGGATGGATGACCCATTTGCCGTCGAATCCGAGAGCGCTGGTCCAGTGCGCAGCGCGCCGAAAGGCGTCGTCGTCGGCGATGCCGAGAAAGGGCCCGTCGATTGCTGCGACGCCGGCCGCACGGCAGGCGATCAGGATTCTGTCCTGGACGGCAAGCCAGTGTTCCGGCAGCGCCGAGCGCGAGCGACCCAGTGCTGCACCGAGATCGGCGTATCCGATGATCGCGCCCTGGAGGCGAGGAGTCGCGCGGGCGATGGAGTCGGCATTCTGGACGCCTAGCGGAGTTTCGATCAGCGCTTGCAAGGTGGTGTGGTGCCCGCCTGCAGTCGCGAGGATCTGTTCGGCCTCGAGCAGTTCGTCGGACGACTCGACCTTCGGGACGATCACGCTGGTCAGCGATTCTCCGAGGGCGCCGCAGGCGATCAGGTCGTCGCGGGCCCACGGCGTTGCCAGGCCGTTGATCCTCACCGAAATGGTGCGCGTCGCACCGAACTCCTGCACCAGCGCGGTGACGAGGGCTCGCGCCAGGTCCTTGTTTGCCGAAGTGACGGCATCCTCGAGGTCGAGAATCACCTCGTCTGCGCTCGATGCGATGGCTTTGCGCGCCTTGCGCTCGTCCGAACCCGGTGCGACCAGAGACGCGCGGCGTCTGGTCGAGCGGTAGTGGTTCTCGTCCATGTGTGTCGATTACCTCGATCTGGGGTTCAAATGTACGGCCAGTTGTGAAAGTGATGAGCTGCCGTGAACGGCGTTGATGTGCACCGAACTGCCTCGATGCTGGCAGTTGCTGCGTATCCATGTCAAGGAGCGGTATTGACATTGCGCGAACAATATCGAAATATGGCCGTACAAACTTTTTTCAAGTCGAGGCGGATTCATGCTCAAGCTCAACGACGAAGAGACATTCCTGATCGAAACCGTGCGCCGGTTCGTCGACCGAGAGGTCAAGCCCACAGTTCAGGAGGTGGAGCACGCGAACGAGTATCCCGAGAAGTGGATCGATCAGATGAAGCAGATCGGGATCTACGGTCTCGCGATTCCCGAGGAGTACGGCGGATCGCCGGTGTCCATGCCCTGTTATGCGCAGGTGACGCAGGAACTGTCGCGAGGGTGGATGTCCCTGGCGGGAGCGATGGGCGGTCATACGGTGGTCGCGAAGCTCATCTCACTGTTCGGTACCGAAGAGCAGAAGGTGAAATACCTGCCGCGAATGGCAACCGGTGAGATCCGGGCAACCATGGCACTCACCGAGCCTGGCGGTGGCTCCGATCTGCAGGCCATGACGACCAACGCCAAGAGCGACGGCACAGATCTGGTCGTCAACGGGGCCAAGACGTGGATCACCAATGCCCGCCGGTCCGGCGTGATCGCCTTGCTGTGCAAGACCGATCCGAGTGCAAGCCCTCGGCATGCGGGCATCTCGATCGTTCTCGTCGAGCACGGCGAAGGACTGACGGTCTCCCGCGATCTCCCGAAGCTCGGGTACAAGGGCGTCGAGAGTTGTGAATTGTCCTTCGACAACTACCGAATCTCCGAGTCGGCCATTCTCGGTGGCACTCCTGGCAAGGGATTCGGGCAGATGATGAAGGGGCTCGAGACCGGCCGTATCCAGGTGGCATGCCGTGCGCTGGGCGTCGCCACGGCTGCACTCGAGGATTCGCTTGCCTACGCGCAGCAGCGCGAGAGCTTCGGGCAGCCGATCTGGAAGCACCAGTCGATCGGGAACTATCTCGCCGACATGGCAACCAAGTTGACTGCGGCACGGCAGCTGACCTGGCACGCGGCGCAAATGTACGACAGCGGCGAGCGGTGCGACATGGAGGCAGGCATGGCCAAGCTGTACGCCTCCGAGGTGGCAATGGAAATCGCGTTGTCCGCCGTCCGCATCCACGGTGGTTACGGCTACTCGACGGAGTACGACGTCGAACGGTATTTCCGTGATGCGCCGCTGATGATCGTCGGTGAGGGAACCAACGAAATTCAGCGCAACGTGATCGTTTCGCAGTTGGTTGCCCGCGGCGGTCTGTGACGGCCCGGTGAGCAAGTAGGATCATGTCGCTATGAGCGGTAAGGAAAGAGAGTCGGAGCCGGCGTACCAACGCCTCTCTCGTGAGCTTCGTCAGCAGATCTCTGCCGGTACCTACCGCGACGGCATTCAACTGCCCACCGAATCCGAACTGGCGCAGCATCATGGCGTGAGCCGGCAGACGGTCCGCCGAGCCTTTCACGACCTCGTTGCCGAGGGCATCGTGTACCGGGTACCCGGGCGCGGAACGTTCGTGACCGAGAACAGTGGCCGCTATCTCCGTCATCTCGGGTCCATCGAAGATCTCATGAACCTTTCGCGGGACACGACGATGGAAGTAGTCTCACCGCTGCAACGGCGCGTGGACATCGAGGCTGCCAGTCGGCTTCGGCTCGACACCGACGTCGTGTACACCGTGGTCTTTCGGCGGATACACGAAGGGGTTCCGTTCGTTCAGACGACGGCGCATCTGCCGGAGGCGATAGCTCGTCAGATCATCGACCTACCCGCAATGGCCGCCGGTGCGGTGAGCGCAAATACCGTGATCGGCTTGCTGGAACCGCTGATCGACAGTCCGATTGTCGAAGCAGCACAATCGATCACGGTGTCGCCGGCGACGGCGGACGTGGCCAGGGACGTCGATTGCGAGATCGGGCACGCCATGCTGCGGGTGGATCGGTTGTACTCCAACGCGCAGGGCGTCGCCAACGAGCTGTCGGTGAGTTACTTCTTGCCGGAGCAGTACACGTATCGGGTGACACTGCGCCGGGGCGCACATTAACACTGCGCCGGGGCGCACATTAGAACTGCGCCGGGCGTTGTTGCTTTCCTTTGCTGTTCAACACTTTTCAGGAGAGAACTATGCGAATTTTCAACGGAATCGACGAAGTAGAGACGGCTGTCGGTGAGCACTTGGGCTACAGCGCGTGGTTCCCGGTCACACAGGATCGGATCGACAAGTTCGCCGACGCCACCGAGGATCATCAGTGGATTCACGTGGATCCCGAGCGCGCAGCGCAGGGCCCTTACGGCGGCACCATTGCCCACGGCTATCTGACCCTGTCGTTGTTGCCGGTGCTGGGCGCCCAGGTGATGCGCGTCGACGGAATTTCCATGACCGTGAACTACGGCAGCAACAAGGTGCGATTCCCCGAACCGGTCAAGGTCGGTTCGTCGGTGCGAGCGGGCGCGGAGATTCTTTCCTTCGAGCGCACGGCGAAGGGCGCGACGATTGTCGTGCGGTACACGATCGACATCGAAGGAGCGGGCAAACCTGCGCTGGTGGCAGACACCGTGCGCCTGCTGGTTGCCTGAGCCCTTTTCCATTATTCCAGAACGAGATTCGAGGTCAGTTGTGAAACGAGCAGCATTGGTCGCGCCGGTCCGAACCGCGGTGGGCCGCTTCGGAGGGGCACTTCGAGACGTGCCGGCGGAAAGTTTGGCTGCCACCGTGGTCAAGGAGACTGTGCGTCGTAGTGGAATCGATCCGTCTCGCATCGACGACGTCGCGATGGGGCAGTCGTATGCCAATTCGGAGGCGCCGTGCATCGGTAGGTGGGCGGCGCTCGAGGCCGGGTTGCCCATTTCGGTGGCCGGCTTCCAAACGGATCGACGATGCGGAACGGGCCTGCAAGCCATCGTCACTGCGGCCATGATGGTCCAGACGGGTGCTGCCGACGTGGTTCTGGCGGGCGGTGTCGAATCGATGAGCGGGATCGAGCACTACACCACCGGAGCGCGGTGGGGCACCAAAGCCGGTGGGCTGCAACTGTTCGACCGCCTCGATCGTGGTCGCGAGCGCTCGCAACCCGAGTGGCGTTTCGGCCTGATCAGCGGAATGATCGAAACGGCCGAGAACGTCGCGACACGCTGCGGGATCAGTCGGGAAGAGTCGGACGCGTTTGCCGTCGACAGTCACCGAAAAGCAACACTGGCAAGAGATTCCGGCCGGTTCGACGCCGAAATCGTCACCGTCGAACTGAAGGATCGAAAAGGGAACGTCACACAGTTCCGTGCTGACGAAGGGATCCGTTCGGACACCTCACTCGAAACTGTGGCACGGCTGCGTGCGGTAACCGAGGGTGGCGTCGTGACCGCCGGTAACGCCAGCCAACAGAATGACGCTGCCGCAGCGATGTTGGTGGTCGCCGAGGATCGTCTGGACGAACTGGGGCTGGAGCCCATCGGGTTCCTCGACAGCTGGGCCGCGGCCGGTTGTGAACCGGCGCTAATGGGTCTCGGGCCGGTCGCCGCCGTCTCGAAACTGTTTGCCCGGACGGGTGCAGGCTTCGCCGACTTCGAGCTGGTCGAACTCAACGAAGCGTTTGCGTGCCAGGTTCTCGGTGTCGTGAAGGAATGGGGTTTCGAGGACCTCGATCGCCTGAACGTCAACGGTTCCGGCATCTCGCTCGGGCACCCGGTGGGAGCGACGGGTGCGCGTATGGCGACGACGGCCCTTCACGAACTCAGCCGTCGCGGCGGCGGAAAAGCGCTGTTGACCATGTGCATCGGCGGTGGCCAGGGCATGGCGGCCGTGGTGGAGTCTGCCTGACCAGGTCGCGCTTCTGGGTACACTTGCGGCGGGGGATCGGAAGTTCTACGGAGGCAGTCGGTTGACGAATGCAGGTGCAGCAGACACCAGCGGCGCGCTGAGCATCGAGGATGTTCGTCGCGCCAGGGCTGCACTCGAGGGTTTGGACGTCACCAGTTGGTCCGGTCGCTTCGAACTGCTCTCCGACGCCAACCGTCTGCGTCTGCTGCTCTGCCTTCACCACGCACCGGGTATCTGCGTCACGGATCTGTCCGTGGCGCTGGGGATGAGCGGCACAGCCGTCTCACATGCGCTGCGACTGCTGCGTAGCCAGGGATGGGTGAGCGCGACGCGCGACGGCCGATCGATGCGATACCAACTGGCAGACGACACCGTTCACCAGTTACTGCATTCGATCGGCGCCACGCATTTTCACGAGGAGTTACACACCCCCGGGCACACGCACGGCTGAGCGGCTCTAAGGAGTCGCGAAGAACTTCTCGACGGCCGGTGCAGCGTTCGGGTTTCCGTTGGTGATTCCTGCGCCGACTCCGGCAACCGTGCCGATGACTCCACCGACAATGCAGCCGGCGATGAAGTTCGGGAAGATCGACAGGCAGCCGATTCCGACGCCTAGGTTGGCCCCGATCAGCGTCGACTGCAGGCCACCGTTGTTCCAGCCGGTATTGACCTCGTTGGCCATGGTGTCGAACGCGGCCTGCTTCGGATCGTTACCGGGGAAGAGCATCAACGCCGCCTGGCTGTTCGACTCGGCGGTCGGGGTGAACAGGGGTTGGGACGGATCGAAGCCCGCATTCGGGGGCGCTGCGACGGCAGTGCCGGCTCCGGCGCCGACAGCGGCGACAACGAGAACGGACATCGTGAGAGTTCGGGACAGTTTCATGGGGACGGCCAATCTGTCTGTGTGGAACCGGTCGTGAATGGTGGCGGTGCAGTTCGTCAGCCTGAACTCCACCGTCAGGATCGATCGTGCGGACCTCCTCGGGCACAACGGGACCCGTCGTCTCCGCGCGACGGGCCGTGTTTGGTGGCTACCCGACTCCGGGTGCCCTGAAACCGCCTAGTCTCATTCGTTTTTCGACAAGCGAGCGCGCAGTTCTTCGACCTCGGCAGTAAGGCGATCGACCTCGGCTTGCAAGGGTTGGCGTGCGAGAGCGAGCGATTCGTCCATGCGTTCCTTGTCGAAGCGAGGCGTGATGTTTCGACTGCAGTTCCAGTCGAACGCTTCGACGTCGATGACGATGGAGCGCTGAGCTTTTGCCGTCATGGTGCCGCCGGGAACCTGCAAGAGTTGTTGCAGCAGTTCGGGGTCCTGTTCCGCTTCGATCACCTGCGCGCGCCCGTAGATCTTCAATCTCGTCCGTGTCGGGTAGTCGATGACGAACAGCGAGATGCGATTGTTCTCTTCCAGATTGCCGAGTGTCACGAATTGCTGATTGCCGGGCAGATCGGCGAATCCGATTCGATTCGGACCCAACACATGCAGGAATCCGCGCGGGCCGCCGCGATGTTGGACGTACGGCCAACCGTCGGGCGTCACCGTGGACATGAAGAAGGAATCCACGGATTTCACGAATCCCTGAGCGCGGAAATCGAATTCCATCGGGCCTTCGTCGGGCTGATCGAGTTTCGAACCGTAGACGGTGAAGCTACCGGTCGACCGCTGACGCTCCACCGCAGCGGGTGAGAAGGCGATGTGTGCGTATCGGGTCGACATTTTTATCTCCTGGTGCTCAGTGCCAGCGGTGGTCGGCAACGGCAGTTCGCGGACCGAACTTGGGTTTGACTGCTTGACCGCTGACCTGCAGCAGTCGTACAGCGCGGTATCGATGCGGTTGGAGGGGAGCGAGGTACTGCACCATCTGGGCGTCGTCGATCGGTTCACCCAGCAGCGACCACCCGACGACCGCGGCGAGGTGATAGTCACCGATCGAGAGTGCGTCGGAATCGCCGAAGGCACGCTGCGCCACTTCGGCGGCAGTCCAGATCCCGACGCCGGGGACCGCTCGCAATCGTTTGGTCGCTTCCGCCCTGGAGAACGTGGATGCCTGCTCGAGGCGGTCGGCGACGCGAGCGCACTGAACGATCGTCTTGGACCTTGCGGGATCGACGTTCGCGCGGTGGAACTCCCACGACGGCATTCGACGCCATTGGTCCGCGGTGAGTGGAACGCGCATTCCGTCGGGCGCGGGGCCGGGTGGGCGCTCACCGAACTTGGTCAACAGGCGGCGCCACGCGGCAAACGCGTCGATGCCGTGAACTCGTTGCTCGAGGATCGCTGGTACGAGAGCTTCCATGACGCGGCCGGTGCGGCCGATACGCAGATGAGGGAAGCGCCGATGGGCTTCGGCGAGCTTGGGATGTTCGGGAGCAAAATCTTCGGCTTCGTCGTCGAGACCGAGCAGCGCTTCGGCGCCTTCCAGTAATTCCGTGGCACCGGGACCCCACGCCTGCACGCGGACCGTGTGCCGATCCGACTGCGTGATGCGGTAGGTCACAGGACCCGAAAGTTGACGGGAAACTCGCCAGATCGCTCCGTCGGCGGACCGCCGATGTGCGGGGTCGCCGGGTCCGCGCTGATGCGGGCTGAGCGTCAGCGCGGCATCGAGTGGTCGCTGAGAAGTCACCGTGACTTCGTCGGCCGGAGATAGCGGCGTCATCGAGGTCAGCGTATCGCCACCGTCCATCCTCCGTTAAGGCGTGTGTCGGTGGCGCAACGTATTGTCCGAGCCATGATCATCGTGAGCACCGACGGATCCTGTCTGCGAAACCCCGGTGGGGCTATCGGCTGGGCGTGGGTCAATCACGAGGGTCCGAGCATGTCCGGCGGAGAAGCGTCCGGCACCAACCAGATTGCCGAGTTGCGTGCCCTCTTCGAGGCCGTCGTCGCGCATCCGGGTGGGGATCCTCTGCTCATCGAATCCGACTCGCAGTACGCCATCAAGTGCGCGTCGGAATGGCTGCCGAGTTGGAAGCGCAAGGGATGGAAGACCGCGAGCGGTGGGGCGGTCAAGAATCTGGAACTGGTGCAGAGCATCGACCGAGCCATCACCGACCGTGTCGGACCGGTGCGCTTTCGCTGGGTGCGCGGGCATGTCGGCAACCACTACAACGAGATGGCCGACAAGTTGGCCGGCGAAGCCGCACGCGCCATCGTCTCGGGGGACATCGCGTCGGTCCCGCTTGCGGCGCCGGTGAAGAAGGAACCGACCGTCGTGAACTCCTCGTACAAAGAGAAGTCCACGACGGCCGAAGAACCGGCAGATCTGTTCACACTTTTCTGAGCGGTTCAGAAACCGTCGGCAACCTGAACCAGCGCCCGGCCCGTGTACTTGCCCTCGCGTACCTGATCGATCACCGAGACGACGTCGCGGACGGCAACGAGGTTCGTGATTTCCTTCAGATGACGTGGCGCAAGGTCGGAGCCCAGACGTGCCCACAGTGCACGACGGGGTTCGATCGGCATCAGTACCGAGTCCATACCTAGCAGTGAGACTCCGCGGAGAATGAATGGCAGCACGGTCGTAGGCAGCGCGGCGCCACCGGTCAATCCGCTGGCAGCGACAACACCGCCGTAATTGATCGTGCTCAGTACGTGGGCGAGGGTCTTTCCACCGACGCAGTCGACGGCCGCGGCCCACTGGGATTTTCCGAGCGGACGGGGCTTGGCGTCGGGATCCTCGGGGAGCCGGCCGATCACCGAAGACGCACCGAGAGACGTCAGAAGATCTGCCGCACCGGGCTTGCCACTGGAGGCGACCACGTCGAAGCCTGCGCTTGCCAGAAGGTCGACGCTGATGGTGCCGACTCCGCCGCTCGCGCCCGTCACCAGTACCGGACCGTCGGCGGGCTTCACTCCGCCGGCCAGAATGGCTTGGACACTCATGGCGGCGGTGAATCCAGCCGTGCCGATTGCAGCAGCGTCGGCAGTGGAGATGCCGTCGAGCTTCACGATCCACTCGGCAGGCAGCCTGGCGATCTCCGCGTAGCCGCCGTTGCGGGCAGTCCCGATCTCGTACCCGTGGGCCACCACCTTGTCGCCGGGGGCGAACGCGTCGGACTCGGAGGCAATGACCTCGCCGGCAACGTCGATACCGGGGACGATCGGGTAGTCGCGAACCACCCCGCCCTTCGGGGTGACCGCGAGGGCGTCTTTGTAGTTGACGCTCGAATATTCGACACGAATGGTGACCTCACCTGCAGGGAGGAAGGATTCGTCGACGGTTTCGGGGGCGAAGTCGATGGAGCCGTCGCTGTCGCGGGCGACCCAGGCGTTGAAAGTAGTCATAAGTCGAACATAAAGGCCTTCGGCCCTGTGCGCCTTTTTGGTAGTCCGCACTACCAAAAGGCGCACAGGGGCGGAGCCCCTAGATCAAGCTGCCCTCATGCACCGCTCGATCGAAAGCCGGCAGCGGACCGCCCGCGCGCAGGGTCGTCGCCAACGCAGGATCGGCGAGATGGAGACGGCCGATCGCGATCAGATCGAACTCACCACTGCCGATGCGCTCCTCGAGTTGCGGGATGTTGTCCACGACAGGTGCGACGCCTTCGATGCGACTGTCGCGCAGTGACTTTCCGATCCCGACGCTACCGACGGCCATCGTGACGGCACCGGTCAGCTTCTTTGCCCAACCGGCCAGTGAGAGGTCGCTGCCTTCGAAGGCCGGGACGTCGAAACGCCTGATGCTGGCGTCGAGGACGTCCACTCCGGCGTCGACCAGCGCACCCAGGATGACACCCAACTCCTCGGGAGTTTCCGCGATCTTCGCGGTGAAATCCTGCTGCTTGTGCTGCGAGAAACGGTAGATGATCGGCAGATCCGGGCCGATTGCCGCGCGGATTGCAGCGACGACGGCGGCCGGGAACTTGGTACGACGCTCCAGGTCGCCGCCCCACGCGTCATTGCGCTGGTTGGTGCCCTCCCAGAAGAAGGAATCGAGGAGGTAGCCGTGACCGCCGTGGATCGCGATACCGTCGAAGCCGAGTTCGACAGCGTGCTTCGCGCTGCGGACATAGGCGTCGATGACGTCTTGGATGTCCTGCTCGGTCATCGCCTCGGTGCTAGCCTGCGCGCGCTCGACGTAGGCAGCGGAGTACGAGGTGACGCCGAGCGGGCCCCATTCACCGGAGGGGCGCATCGGCTTGAGTGACGGGTCCATCTGCGTCATCGCGCCCCACAGCGGTCCGACGTGCCAGAGCTGAGGCACGATCTTGCCGCCCGCAGCGTGCACGTCGTCGACGACCTTGCGCCATCCAGCCTGCGCAGCGGAGGTGTGGAGGTTGGGGACGTTGGCGTGATCGACAGCAGTCTCGTGATCGATCGCGACGCCTTCGGTGACGATCAACCCGGTGCCGCCCTCAGCGCGTCGGCGGTAGTAGTCGGCAACGTCGCGGCCGGGCACGCCCTCGATGGAGTACGTGCGCGTCATCGGCGACATGACTATTCGGTTGGACAGTTCGAGCGAACGGATGCGGAGCGGTTGGAACAGCGGGTTGGTCACTTCGTCACAGCGCTTTCATGAATCGGAAGAATCCGGGGTCCTGGTCGACACGGAGCCTGGTGAGGGTTCGGTAGCTGATCAGCCACTTGCCGTCTTCTTTGCGGTATTCCTCGTGGTAGTGGCCGTAGCCGTGCAGATGCAGCTCTTTCTCGCCGTCGTTCCACCACAACATGTCCTCCATCGCCCAGATACCAGTTGCGGTGGTGGGCGAGGTGAGCACAATTTCGGGGGTGTGTGCGTGGTGCGCTGTGGTGAGGGGGATGTCGCCGTCGAGCATGTTCCGAATTGCTGCGGTGAGCTTGTCGATTCCCACTACCTGGTTCGAGGTGTCACCGGTCTTGGGTTGCTTGTCTGTCGGGAGTCCGCCCCACGTCTCGCTGACGACGTCTGAGGTGTGCAGGGTTGGGTAGACGTGCCACTGCTTGGTGTCCATACAGCGTAGGCGCGCGGCGAAGACACGCTTGATTTCCTCGATGGCGAGCAGTTCCTCGACGGCACTGATCGACTCCACTTCGGACTCGGTCTGAGACATTCAACCTCCAACAGTGATCGGCAATATGGGTTCACATTCGGGTGCTCGGGTCAGGCCGTCAACGACCTGTCCCGGTGAGCGCGACGGCACTCGGTATGGTCGAGCGAACGAAAGGGGTGTCAGACGTGTGTACCGAAGAGGTCCCATCGACCGGACCGGAAGAGATTGCCGAGGTTCGGGCTTTCTGGCGCGATTTGGGTGTTCCGGGTGTGATCGACGTCCATACCCATTTCATGCCGAAGAGCGTCATGGACAAGGTGTGGGGCTACTTCGATTCCGCGGGACCGATGATCGGTCGACCATGGCCCATCGCCTACCGACTTGCCGAGGAGGAACGGGTACACCGTCTCCGCGAGTTCGGCGTCCGGGCTTTCACGTCGATGATCTACCCCCACAAGCACGCGATGGCCGAATGGCTCAACCAGTGGGCCGTCGAATTTGCCGCGCAAACACCTGATTGCCTGCACACGGCCACGTTCTATCCCGAGGAGTCGGCGGCGTCGTACGTAGGGAAGGCGTTGGAGTCCGGGGCGCGAATCTTCAAGTCCCACATCCAGGTCGGCAACTACGATCCGAACGATCCTCTGCTCGACAAGGTCTGGGGTCAGCTCGAGGACTCCGAGACGCCCATCGTGATTCACTGTGGTTCGGGACCGGCTCCGGGGGAGTACACGGGGCCCGATCGCATCGCTTCGCTGCTGGCACGGTACCCGCGCCTGCCGTTGATCGTCGCGCACATGGGGATGCCCGAGTACAGCGAATTCCTCGATCTTGCAGAGGCTTACGGCAACGTCCGCCTGGATACGACCATGGCGTTCACCGACTTCACGGAAGAGCAGTGCGCCTTCCCGAAGGCCGATGTTTCTCGGCTCGTCGACATGCAGGACCGGATTCTGTTCGGTAGCGACTTCCCGAACATCCCGTACCCGTATCTCGCCGCCTTGCAAGCGGTTACGCGCTTCGATCTCGGTGACGAGTGGTTGCGAGCCGTTGTGCACGACAACGCTGCCAAGCTCTTCTCGGTGAGCTGAGCCCACCGAGAAGAACTGAATTTGGGCGAAGGTGGTTTGACTTCCGCTTGGGTCATCTCGGTTTCAGCAATCGTGAGTCCATCAGTATCAGACGCCCGGCGTCGACAACAATTATCTCGCTATTTGCTGTAAATGCAAGATCGGCCATCATATGGAGGTTTGGAACAGATACTTCAATAGTTGATTCATCATCTTGTGGGATAAGGATGATCGTAGGGTCCGTCCTCGCGAAAGAGTTACCTAGATAAGATATTGCGGCGAGTGTTCCCTTTTTGTCGATGGCCATATTTCCAATGAAACTGCCACGCGTAAGGTAGGGTTGGGAGTCGTCAATGTTGGATCCCGCCGAAATCCGAACAATGGTTCCCTCGAGTTCGTTCGAGATGGAAGCGAAGAGGTCTTGCCCTTCGTTGAATACTGCACCTGATTCGACAGTTGAATCAGGGTATTTTGTGTCCATGCGAATTAGATTTTGAGTCAGGTCGGTTGGACGATACGTCGCTGACGTCGATTCGGCCGGTATCTTAAATATGCCTCTGGCAGGTCCGTATGTCATATAGATATTTCCGAGGGGGTCGACTCCGAGGTATACGCTATTTCCGTCCCAGCCCCAATTGGGGAAAGAAATCGTTCGAAACGGTACTGTCTCTCCTTCTTGATATGTTCGTATTTCGAATCCATATCGACCGTCTGTTGATAGAACGGATAAGTTATTTTCATTGTCTACCGCCAAGTCGCGAAGAATTTTTTGCGATGGTGTCGAAGGGTCGACCGAAATCAGTCGATGCCAGTCCTTTCCTTTAGAACTTGCCGTGAAGATATTTCCGGTTTCGTCGCCGACAAAAATATTTCCAAATGGGTCGACAGTAACCGCTGTGATGTAACTGTCGGCCCCGGGGATGTTCAGTTCATATTGAAGTATGCAGCTGATTGTGGAATGTGCGCTGAGAAGATGTACAGCAGGGTCTCCGCTGCGCGGTGAACTAATCTCAATACTGTCGGTTGATGAATCATCTTCCAAGCATTGTTTTACACGTTCTGGTCGAGCATTGGGATATGCGCTCAATGCCAGTGCGACGGTGCCTGTGACGTAGGGTGCAGCCATTGATGTGCCCGCGTCGGAACGATAGGTGGACTCGCATACTCTCTGAAACCATGTTGATAGGTTGATTTTACACCTTGAAACCGTGCTGAGAACTTGGTCTTCAGCAGGACCGTCTACCGTACCTCCCGGTGCAACAATGGTGACCGCCTCGCCGAAATTGGAGTATGGCGCCCAATCGGAATCACGGGTGGTAGCGCCGACACTGACAACTCGATCAGCTACGGTAGGGTCCGGATCTGCAGCGAGCGCTGCGGGGAAGTGGTTGACGGCATCAGCGCATTCGTTTCCTGCGGAGGCGACCCATAGCGTGTCCGGTGAATCTCGGACTATCGATGCAAGGCTTCTCCTGATCTCATCGCGACCTCTCCGGTCGCCAAAGGCATCGGCTGCGCAATCGTAGTCGTCAGGGCCGGAGAAGTACTCAAATGGTGCAAAACCCCAGCTTATGTTAACGACTTTTGCGCCTGCCTTCGCCGCGGAAGTCATGTTACGAACAAGATAATTGAGAGGCATAATGCCGTTGGTCGGGGTGGCCGAGAAATCTCGTAAATCGCACCGCTGTGCGGCGCCGGTGATCCCAACACCGTTGTTTCCCGTGGCGCAGGCGATCCCCGCCACATGAGTGGAGTGGTCTTCAGTCTTGCCTGAGTAAGAATTCATCGGTGACCGAGACATGTTCGTGGAAAGGTCCTCGTGTCGACTATATATAGGACCAGCGTCGATTATTCCGACTATGACATTGGGGTCTCCACCATTCCCTAGGAGATCCCACGCTCGAGAGGCTTGGATTTGTCGAAGCCCCCAGTTTGCTTCGTTATCGCTGACCCACTCCAGATTCGGAGCATCGCCGACGGGTTTGTTCATCGGATCGTTAGGTACGGAATCCAGTTTGGCTATGTAGTTGCTTGTTACCTGGATGACGCCCGGGTGAGATTCGATCGAGGGTTTCAATGATTCTATATAATCTGGAGTTCTATCTTGGAAGCGAATTTCGTAGATTCCAAGACTCGGATCGGCGCCGTAAATCACCGACCCGGTCGATGATGCCACCTCTCTGATTACGGTATCGGGATTGTTTGCCGGATCGACCCAAACTACCAGTTCATCGCTGATCTGTGGATAGTCCTGAAAGGTAATTATTCTCTCTATCGATGGGGGTGTGAAGTCCGAAGGAATATGGAATGCGTCTGCGAAATCTGTTTCCACTGTAATTGTCAACGGTGGACCGATCTGGCCGCGTGCATCCGCGAGTTGCACCGCGCCGCTGTAGGAATCGTGTGAGCTAGCGGGCATAGATATCAAGAGGGGAAACTCCACGGTCCCTGCATCTGACTCCACCCCGGCAGCGGCGTCGATCAGGGCAATATCGGAAAGCGTTCCACTTAAATTCGCGGCGAGCGCACCAGTTGGGGAGCCTTGGGGATTCCAAGTCAGCCCGATCGAACGGGTCGAGCCCTCAGGGATCGTAAAATGGAGAGAATCAGTCGCCCACTCTCCAGCTGCGGGCTGCCCAGGATCGGGCGTAGAAGTCGTTGTCGTTGTCGGGGTTTGCGTAGACGAGTTTCCATTACCGGCAGAACCGGAGAGGGAGCCTGTATTCGGCTGACATCCCGCAGCTAGAAGGATGAGGGCGGGGGCGATCGTCCCGACTATCGCCCTGTTTGAGTAGCCCACACGGCTAATCATGCGGTCGCGATGCAGGATTGATGGCGGTGAGGGGCACCCAGCGTATCCAACATCCCGTTGGGGTCTGGCCAATCCACCAGATGTTCTGGTCTCCGTGAATCGTCCACGAATCTCGGAATCGCGCACATAGCGGTTACAGTCCTCCCGTAGTTTACGGGAATCCTTGCATTCTCTGGAGAAAATTCATGTCGTCCGTTCGAATGAATCTTCGGGCTTGTCAATCTGCTGGATCAACACTTTGGGCTATCCGATCGATAGGATCGCAACCGAGAAAGACGGGTTGATCACCGAAATATGTCTACGCCCTTGGGTTTGAGCCCAACGAGACTCAGCGCAGTTTGATGCTGCCGCCGTCGGCCATCAGCGTCTGACCTGTCATGTACTTGGAGTCCTCGCTCGCCAGGAACACCACGACGGGAGCGATGTCGGTTTCGGGATCACCGATGCGTCCGAGAGGTACCTTGGCGACGGATGCGGCTGCGCGCTCGGGGAAGGCCTCCTGCCACTTGACGACGCCTTCGGTGGCGGCGAACGGGCAGACAACATTAACCCGAATGCCTTCTGGTGCCCACTCGTTGGCGACTACGCGAGTCAAGCCGCGCACAGCTTCCTTGGCCGCCGCGTAGGACGTCTGGGTGGGCATTCCGTCCAGGCCGGAGCCCGACGCGAAGTTGACGACCGAACCCTTGGTCTTCGCGAGTTCGTCGTGGCACGCCTGCATGAGGTGGACGACAGGGTAGAAGCCGGTGTTGAAGGACAGGTCGAACATGTCCTGTGTGGTTTCGAGCAACGGGGCCTGCCGGGACGCGTGAGCGTTGTTCACCAGGATGTCGAGCTTTCCGAAAGCCTCGAGCGCGGCGTCACGGATCTGCTCGGCCGAACCGGCGGCAGCGAGGTCGACGTTCAGGAACTTGCCGGCCCCGGCCAGTTCCTCCTCGAGCGCCTGGCCCTGCTCGTCGTTGATGTCGACGAACAGGACCTTCGCGCCTTCACGAGCGAAGACTCGGGTGATGGCACGACCGATTCCGCCGGCGCCGCCGGTGACGATCGCTACCTTGCCGTTCAACCTCATGAAAACGCTCCTCTTCGTAGGTGCTTCTTAAACTGTCGCGGTCTCGTCGACTGCAAGGGCAATCTTTTCGAGGCCGGCGATGCTGTAGGCAGCGTAGGTCTCGTACGGTCCGCGGCCTGAGAAGTAGGACGAGAGCTGGCCACCGAGCTCTTCGACGGTGAACGCGGATCCGGCTGCGTCGAAACGATTCTCGACCTTGGGTGCTTCCATCAACGCCACCATCTTGCCGTAGACGACGAAAACCTGTCCGTTGATCTCGTCGGAATCGGGGGATGCGAGGTAGCTGACCAGGGTCGCGACGCGCTCGGGTGCCAGCGGATCGAGACCACTTACGCCGGTGTTGTTCTCGCCGAAGGCTTCTGCTGTCATCGCGGTGCGGGCGCGGGGGCAGATCGCGTTGGTGCGGACGCCGTAGCGGGAGAGGCCTGATGCGCTCGAGAGCGTCAGAGCGGTGATACCGGCCTTGGCTGCCGAGTAGTTGGGCTGTCCGGCGCTGCCGAAGAGGAAGGCCTCGGAAGAGGTGTTGATGATGCGGCCGTAGACCGGTGCGTCGGCTGCCTTGCTGGCTGCGCGCCAGTGGACTGCGGCTGCGTGCGAGGTGGCGGCGTGACCCTTGAGGTGCACGCGGATGACGTCGTCCCAGTCGGATTCGGTCAGGTTGAAGATCATCTTGTCGCGCAGGATGCCTGCGTTGTTGACGAGGATGTCGAAGGATCCGAAGTTCTTGACAGCTTCTTCGATGATGCGCCCGCCGAGCGACCAGTCGGAGACGTCGCCCGTGATGGCGAGTGCCTGTCCACCTGCGGCCTTGATCTCGTCGACCACGTCGTTGGCCGCTGCACCCATGTCGTTGACGATGACGGCTGCGCCGGCGGCGGCGAGTCCGAGTGCCTCGGCGCGACCCAGCCCGGCACCGGCGCCGGTGACGGCGGCAACTTTGCCTTCCAAGCTCAGTGATTGCGTCATGTCGTGCTCCTTCGATCCGGTCTGGCGGTAGGTTCAGCAAAATTAGTATTCATTCTAATTTGAAGTCGAGAGTTCGGTTGCCGTTCCGAAAAAATCATCCGAATAAAATCAGAATTAGTTCTAGTTTTGAACACAATCCTGGCCATCTGAGGGACAGTCTCACTCAGCGGGAGCGGTGATCTGGGTCACGAGCGGGGCATGCCACCTTGGGGCGACGCGGCGATCCCACCGCGTACGCGTTTGCGTCACCACCGATCCTGCCCGGAGTCACCATGGTTTTCGACACTCAGAATTTCGCCCATCCGACACCGTCGTCGGAGATCCTCACGGCGGGGTCGGCATTCGCGACTTCTGGTGGCGCGACGGGCGAATCTGCTCGGTTCTTGGCCGCATTCGTCGGTTCCAGGGTCGGGTAGTTCTCACCGAAAACGCAGTACGGTCGGCCCCGAATTCACCGGGCCGGACATCAAGGAAGGCACCAGCAGTGTCACTGAATTTGGCAGATCTGTACGAGGGCATCTCGGATCTGATTCCGGACCGCACGGCGCTTGTGTGCGATGGCCGTCGTCGCACATACGTCGAGCTGGACGAGGGCTCGAATCGCATCGCCCGCCACCTGGCGAGTGTCGGTGTCGGGCCGGGCGATCACGTTGCTCTGCACATGCGCAACAGCATCGAGTTCGTCGAAAGTTTGCTCGGGTGCCTCAAGATCCGCGCGGTCCCGATCAACGTCAACTATCGCTACGTCGACGCCGAACTGACCTACCTGTACAACGATTCGCAGTCGGTAGCGCTGATCGTGGACGAGGAGTTCGTTCCCGTCGTAGAGACGGTTCTCCCGGCCGTGTCGGGCATCAAGCACGTCGTTGTCGTCGGCGAGTCGGCGGTCCGCGACATCGAAGGCGTCGACGTCGTTCGATATGCCGACGCTGCAGCGGAGCAACCCGCTACTCGAGACTTCGCGCCTCGCAGCAACGACGACCTGTTTGTCATCTACACCGGCGGCACGACGGGAATGCCCAAGGGCGTCATGTGGCGTCATGAAGACTTCTACTTCGCGGCGCTCACCGGCGGAAACCCGTTCGGTCCGCCGCATACGACTGCCGAAGCTCTGTTCGCCGCGGTGCCGAACGTTCCCGCGATGAACATGCTCAGCACCGCACCCCTGATGCACGGCGCGGCGTCGTACTCGCTGTTCACCGGATTCTTCATGGGTGCCAACGCAATTCTCATGGCGCGGTTCGACGCGAAGGCGACGCTGCAGCTCGCCGGGAGTGAGAAGGCCGTCTCCATCACTGTCGTCGGAGATGCGATGGCTCGTCCGCTCGCAGACGAACTGGCTTCGAACGCAGCAGATTACGACCTCAGTACAGTCGGAATGATTTCGTCGGGCGGAGCGTTGTTCTCGCTCTCACTGCGCGAGCAGCTCAAGTCCATACTTCCGAACCTGGTGATTCGCGACGGATTCGGCTCCTCCGAGTCGGGCGTCGACGGCAATCTCGAGATCGGCGAAGACGGCCTGATGCGCATCGCCGCTCGCGACGAGACCCGCGTCGTGGACGAACGGATGCGGCCGCTCGAGCCGGGATCTGCCGAGACCGGGTACATCGCTCGCAGTGGTCACGTGCCGGTCGGCTACTTCAATGATCCGGTCAAGACCGCGGCTACGTTCCCGGTGATCGACGGAGTGCGGATGTCGGTACTCGGCGACGTCGGGCGTGTGGAAGCCGACGGCTCGATCGTCCTGCTGGGACGGGGTTCTCAGTGCATCAACACCGGCGGGGAGAAGGTGTACCCGGAAGAGGTCGAGCAGGCACTCAAGAGTCACCCGGCCGTGCTCGACGCTCTGGTCGCGGGTATTCCGGATGCGAAGTTCGGTGAGCGCGTCGCTGCGGTCATCACGACCCGCGAAGGCTTCGACGTCCCGGACGCTGCCGAGATCGGTGAGCATTGCGCGTCGCAAGTTGCTCGGTACAAGGTGCCGCGCACTGTTGTCAGTGTGCCGTCGATCAGGCGTTCACCCAGCGGAAAGGCCGACTATCGCTGGGCAAAGGCCACTCTCGCCGAGCAAGCCTCCTAGTCCGGCCGGAGTCATTCAGCGCGTTTGTGAGGGACGCGTTGGGTGGCTCTGGCGCTCTAGCCTGTCACCGTCAGAACCAGCAGAGCGACGTTGAGCGCAACGATCATGCCCGCCGCAACCCATGCCGCGACGGTCGTGAGCGGGGCATTGCGCGCGTCGCCCATGAGTTCGGGGTCCGAGGTCATACGCACCAGTGGGATGATCGCGAAGGGGATGCACAGGCTCAAGACCACCTGGCTGAGTACGAGTGCGAGAGTCGGATCGACGCCGAGTGCGAGAACGATCAGCGCCGGGATCAGAGTGACGATTCGGCGTGTGATCACCGGAATGCGAATGGCCAGAAGACCATGCATGATCTCGGCGCCGGCCGCGCACCCCACGGAGGTCGATGCGAGTCCGGATGCGAGGAGTCCGATCGCGAAGACGACGGCAACACCCGGGCCGAGCGAATTCTCGATCGCGGCATGCGCGCCGTCGATGGTGTCGGTGCCGGGTACTCCGCGCAGCGCGGACGCCGCCAGGAGCAGCATGCCGATGTTCACGCCACCGGCGATGATCAACGCGACGACAACATCCCAACGCGTGACCTTGAGTAGTCGCTGCAATCGTGGCCCAGGTTTGATGTGGCCGTGGCGATCTCGTGCCAATGCGGAGTGAAGGTAGATCGCGTGGGGCATGACCGTGGCGCCGAGCATACTGGCGGCGAGCAGTACGGTCTCGGTTCCTTCGAAGCGGGGGACCAGTCCGGCGACGGCTTCGCTGCCGGATACGTCGGTGAAGGCGAGCCCGGTCAGGAAGCCGATCGTGATGATGGCCAGCAATCCCATGACCACGAACTCGAAAGTGCGCTGCCCGCGCCGACTTTGGATTGTCAGGATCACCATCGACACGCATCCGGTGATCAGTCCGCCGAGGAAGAGCGGGACGTTGAAGAGCAGGTTGAGTGCGATGGCGCCGCCGATGACCTCTGCCACGTCGGTTGCGATCGCCATCATCTCGGCCTGGAGCCAGAACGCGCGACGGTTGTTCTTACGCAGGCGCTGACCCAGCATTTCGGGCAGGGATCGGCCGGAGACCAGTCCGAGCTTCGCGGACAGGTACTGCACCAGGACGGCCATCGCGTTGGCGAGTACCAGCACCCAGATGAGGAGGTAGCCGTACTTCGCGCCGGCGGTGAGGTTGGCGGCGACGTTGCCCGGATCGACGTACGCGATGGCCGCGACGAACGCCGGACCGAGCAGGGCGATGGATCTCCCCGTAGGTCGTCGGCGCGGAGTCGTCGGTTCTTGCGTGCTGGTGCTCATCGGTCTCCTGGTCGCACGTACTCGGACCTGCCGGTTCGAATATGTGAACTATAGAGTTCGGGGAGCCAAACTTTCAACCGCTGTGCGCGGTTAGTGACCGCAGAGACTCTCTAACCGCGCACAGGGGTCAGGCTGTGACTCCGGCAGCCAGCAGGGCGCGAGCCTCGGGTCGGCCGTCGAGGAGAGCGTTGGTGCGCAACTCGACCTTCCACTCGCTGTCTGTCTTGATCAGCTCCCAACGGTTTGCGGTGATGCGGAGGACCTTGAATCCAGTCGGGTTCTCGGGATCCTTGATGACCAACTGTGAATGGCAGGTAGCGACGGCCTTGTTGCCGTCGATGCGGATGTGCGCGGGCGTCATCATGTGCGCCGCGCCGTTCATGATCCAGTTCTGGTGAGAGGCGCTGTGAACCATGGCCCGCAGTTCGCCGCGGCCGTGCATCGCGCCGGTGTCGACGTCGTAGACACCGTCCTCGAGCCACAGGTTCGCAACCTCGTCGGCTGATCCGCTGTCGACGGCGGGGCTGTACGTGGTCAGCAGTTCGGTGATCGCGAGCTTGTCCTCGAGCAATTCCACTCGGGCGAGCAGGGATTCGATCAGGGCGGTCGAGTCAGTCATCGGTACGTCCTTTGCATTGGATTATCGGCGAATCAGGAAGTGGTGAAAGAGAAGCCCTCGGCGAGGGCGATTCGGTGAAGTTCTTCGAGTTGTTCGCAGTAGTGTTCGGCGCTTCGAGCGCCGACCGAGCAACTGGCTATGGTCGCCCCGGCGTCGCGGACGCGAGTCAGGGCGCGAAGCGTGGACTCGGGATCGCCGAGGGGATCGAGCGGAGCGCCGGCGGGGAGGACGACGTCGAATCCGTCGGGGAGCGTCGTGGCGCCCAGCATTTCCTTCAGTTCGGAGAATCTCAGCCCGAACGGGACCCATCCGTCGCCGTGTGTGGTGGCCCGGCGCAACGATCTCTTGGTCCGGCCGCCGATCCAAAGGGGCACACGTTTCTGGACGGCATGAGGTTCGACGACAAATCCGGAGTAGTCGTAGAACTCGCCGTGATACTCCGGAGTCGGCGTCGACAGCGATGCCCGAAGGGCGGCCAAAGCGTCGTCGGCACGCGCTCCTCGATCGGTGAATGGAGCATTTACGAGATCGAATTCTTGTTTCAGAGTTCCCACTCCGAGTCCGAGTATCAGGCGTCCGTTGCTGACGCGATCCAGCGTTCCGTAGCGCTTGGCGATCTCGAGGGGGTGGTGATAGCCCAGCACCAGCACCTGCGTCGCCAGCAGGATTCGTGACGTACGTGCGGCGAGAAAACCGAGGGTGGCGAGCGGATCCCAATAGGTTCCGCCACGTTCGGTGGCGATCTCTTCTGGAACCGCCACGTGTTCACTGCAGGTCAGATGGTGGAAACCGAGTCGATCCGCCGCGGCAGCAATTGTGGCAATCTCACCGATGTCAGCGCTCGCCTCCCACTCCGAACGTGTGCTCGGGTGCTGAATCAGGACCGGCGTGACGATTCCCAGGTGCATCGGGCGTTTATAGCCCTCCCGCACACGCGGCGGCAGGTGAATTACCGCTGATCGGGATCGAAAAGGTTGATTCACTTTCCAGAAACTGTGACCTGGGTTATAGTCGGTAGAATCAATTCCAGTTTTCGGGAGGCGTCCATGACCATCGTTGACATGAACGACACACTGTCCACCGTCCAGACCGCCGCCGGGCTACCCAAGAAGGATCTGCCGCCGTCGATGGTCGAGCGGATGACACTGATTCTCGACGCCTTCGACGGCCGCGCCGCACGGCTGACGCTGGAAGAGGTCGCGTGCCGCACTCAGTTGCCGCGGTCCACCGTCCACCGCATTCTCGATCAGCTCGTCAAACTGGACTGGGTTGATCACGCGTCGTTCGGCTACTGTCTCGGGCGCCGTGCACTCGGCCTCGGTGGTGGCGACGGCGGCCACAGCCAGATCCGCGAAGCCGCAGCGCCGCTTCTGCACGAGTTGCACCTGCAGACCGGCATGGTTGTTCATCTGTCGGTGCTCGACGGGCGCGAGAGTGTCTACCTCGACAAGGTCGGCGGGCGGTTCGCCGCGGCGCTGCCGTCCCGCGTCGGCGGCCGAGTACTCGCCCATTCGACGGCCGGAGGCAAGGCGATGCTGGCGTGGATCGACCCCGAGCGTGTCGACGCTCTGTTCGGGTCGGCTCTTCCCCGCTGCACCGAGAACACGATCACCGACGTCGCGGTGCTCCATCAGGAACTGAACCGGATCCGTCAGCGTCGGGGACTGGCCTTCGAGCGCGGTGAGTCGGCGCGTGGGGTCGCTTGTGTGGCGTCGGCAATTCGCGGACACGAGGGTCCTGTCGGCAGCATCGCGTTGTGTGGGGACATGCGGACCGCTCAGCTCGAGCGAGTTGCTCCGCTGGTCGTCGACGCGGCTCGCGAGGTCTCCCGCACGCTGTACCCCGAACTGGGCGCTCCCCGCCGTGGCCGCAAAACCCCTCCTGTTCCGACCAATACGTTCTCCGCGGAGACGATGGATCGCCTGCTGGCAGCGTCGTCCGACCACTGGATCTGACGTATTTTGATCGACTTGTCTCGCTGATCGGGACGAGTCATAGCAGCTCAGCGGTACTGATGGCACCGTTCGGACCATGACGACTGAACTGAGCTACGAGGGAACCCTGAAGGAACTGCAGACCGATCTCGGTGTGCTCCGGTACCACGAAGCCGGCGACGGCCCGCCGCTCCTGCTGCTGCACGGATCGGGCCCTGGAGTCACCGGTTGGCGTAACTACCGCGGCGTTCTCGCGGACTTCGCGGAGCACTTCCACTGCTACGTTCTCGAGTTTCCCGGATTCGGCGTCAGCGATCCCGGCCCCGACCATCCGATGATGATGGCGCAGGCATCGGTCGGCATGTTCCTCGATGGCCTGGGCCTCGGACCGGTCCACATGATCGGTAACTCCATGGGCGGCATCGTCGCCACCAAGGTTGCGATCGACGAGCCCCATCGGGTCAGCAAGCTCGTCACCATCGGCGGCATGGGCAAGAACACCTTCTCTCCCGGCCCCGGTGAAGGCATCAAACTCCTCATGGAGTTCACCGACAATCCCACCCGCGAAGCTCTGGTCCGTTGGTTGCATTCGATGGTCTTCGACCGTGCCGTTGTCACCGAGCAGCTCATCGAAGAGCGTTGGGCCCTCGCCACCGAGCCGACGACGCTCGAGATCGCCCGCCGTATGTACAGCAGCAAGGCCATGGCAGCTATGGGCGCGGCTGCTGCTGCGTCGACCGCCGTGCCGTACTGGGCGCAGTTGAACAAGATCAAGGCGCCGACGCTGTTGACCTGGGGACGCGACGACCGCGTCAGCCCCGTGGACATGGCGATCCTGCCGATGCGCGACATCCCCAACGGCGAAGTTCACATCTTCCCCAACTGCGGACACTGGACGATGATCGAGGCCCGCGACGCTTGGGTTGCGTCCGTTCTGGCATTCCTTACCCGGCCCGAAGGCAAGTAACGGGCTTCGCCCCCCGTGCGCCTTTTTGGTAGCCCCCACTACCAAAAAGGCGCACAGGGGTGCTCCCACTCACCGGGAAGCGTTTCTGCACTTCGGCGGGCTCCCTGCCACCGTTTCATCAACAGATTTTCATTCTGCCTAGGCGCTCGCCGGGTACCGAAACCAGAAAGCCGGAAGATCATGGGTCAGGTTCTAGACAACATTTCACAGTTCGCCGACGAGATCCGCGCCGACGGAGTCGAGGGCGACAAGCTGATGCGCTTGACGGACGGCAGCGCGAAGCGACTGCGCGACTCCGGCGTCATCCGGATGTTCCAGCCGAAGGAGTTCGGCGGCCTCGAGGCGCATCCGCGTGAATTCGCCGAGACGGCAATGGCTATCGGCGCGATGGACGGTGCCACCGGCTGGGTCAGCGGCATCGTCGGTGTTCATCCGTGGGAGCTTGCGTTCTTCGACCGCAAGGCTCAGGAAGAGGTCTGGGGAACCGATCCCGATACGTGGATGGCGTCGCCGTACGCGCCGATGGGTGTCGCGCGGCCGGTCGAGGGCGGGTACATCCTCAACGGCCGCTGGTCGTTCTCCTCGGGAACCGATCACTGTGACTGGATCATGATCGGTGCGATGGTCGGTGACGAATCCGGCAAGCCGCTGATGCCGCCGAAGCACCTGCACGTGCTGTTGCCGCGCTCCGATTACGACATCGACCAGGACAGCTGGAACGTCGTGGGCCTGCGCGGAACCGGTTCGAAGGATCTGATCGTCAAGGACGCGTTCCTGCCCACCTACCGCACGATCGACGCCGGAAAGGTGTACGACGGAACGGCGTGGAAGGAAGCGGGTCGTACGGAGACGTTGTACAAGTTCCCGTTCTCGTGCATCTTCCCGCTCGGTATCACCTCGTCGTTGATCGGTATCGCCGAAGGTGCGTTGGCGTGCAACATGGCGGCGCAGCGTGAGCGGGTGACGGTCAGTGGTGTTCCGATCAAGGAAGATCCGTATGTGCTCTTCGCGATCGGTGAGGCGGCTGCCGAGATCGCTGCTTCTCGGGCTGCGATCTTGGAGACGGTGGATCGTTTCTGGGACATGACCGAGAAGGGGCAGGAAGTTTCGTTCGAGCTTCGTGCGATCGGTCGGCGTACGCAGACTGCTGCGGCGTGGCGTGCGGTGCGGGCGGTGGACGAGATATTTGCTCGTTCCGGTGGTGGCGCTTTGCAGTTGAACACTCCGATGCAGCGGTTCTGGCGTGATGCTCATGCCGGTCTGGCGCATGCGATTCACGTGCCCGGTTCCATTTTCCATTCGTCGACGCTCTCGCAGCTCGGTGGCGAGCCGCAGGGCATCCACCGCTCGATGATCTAGTCCCACACACATTCTCGAAGCAAGGACGGTTAGGCATGACTGAAATTCGGGGCTTGGGATATCTCAGGATCCAAACGCAGGACGTGGCTCGCTGGCGCGAGCTCGTGGTCGACGGACTCGGCCTCGCGGTCGGTAGTGGCCCGGAAGCCGACGGCCTCTACTTGCGCCTGGACGAGCGTCGTGCGCGACTGATCGTCCTGCCCGGCGAGACGGACAAGGCTCTCGCAGTGGGCTGGGAAGTGCGAGATCAGTTCGCGCTCCAGCGTGTTCGTGAAGCGGTCGAGAAGGCCGGAGTCGAGGTCGAAGTTCTCTCCGAGGTCGACGCCAGCTACCGCGATGCCGAGCAGGTCATCGCATTCGACGATCCCAACGGCAACCGCGTCGAGGTGTTCTTCGGACCGGTGCTCGACCACAGCCCGTTGGTGACCCCGCACGGCGGCCGTTTTGTCACCGGCGATCAGGGCCTCGGCCATGTGGTGCTTCCGGTTACGCGTTTCGACGAGGCATACACCTTCTACACCGAGGTGCTCGGATTCCTCCCGCGCGGTTCCATCCGTCTCGGTGGAATCGACGCGCCGCCGCCGGCCCGTCGAGTCCGTTTCATGGGTGTCAATCAGCGTCACCACAGCCTTGCGCTGTGCCCGGCGCCGCCCGTGGACGAGCCCGGTCTCGTGCACTTGATGATGGAAGCCGAGACTCTCGACGCTGTGGGTCAGGCTCTCGATCGTGTTGCCAAGCTGGGCTTCTCGATCTCCTCGACGTTGGGTCGCCATACGAACGACAAGATGGTGTCGTTCTACGTGCGTGCACCGGGTGGCTGGGATCTGGAGTTCGGGTGCGAGGGCATGCTCGTCGACGAAGCCTTCTACACCGCTGAGGAAATCACAGCGGACAGCTACTGGGGCCACGACTGGTCCGACAGTGAACCGCTGGCTGCGTTCACTCCCAAGAGCTAGCTCTTACGCAACGAAAAAGCTCGGCCCCAATGCATAACGGGGCCGAGCTTTTTCGTGTGTTCGATCAGGAAGCTGCTGCTGCCAAACCGATTTCGAGGTCGGCGAGAATGTCGTCGATCCCTTCGATGCCAACCGCGAGGCGGACGAGCCCCGGGGTGACGCCCGAAGCGAGCTGCTCTTCGGGGGTGAGCTGCGAGTGCGTCGTCGACGCGGGGTGGATGACGAGTGAGCGAACGTCACCGATGTTGGCGACGTGGCTGTGCAGTGTCAGAGCATTGACGAACTTCTTGCCCGCATCGACACCACCGGCAAGCTCGAATGCGACGATTGCGCCGGTGCCCTTGGGCGCCAGCTGCTTTCCGCGCTCGTGCCACGGCGAGGAGGGCAATCCGGCGTAGGCGACCGAGGTGACCTCGGCGCGGCCGTCGAGGAACTCGGCAACCTTCTGTGCGTTGGACACGTGGCGCTCGATGCGCAGGCTCAAGGTCTCGATGCCCTGCGAGATGAGGAAGGCATTGAACGGCGCGATCGCCGAACCGAGGTCACGGAGAAGTTGGACGCGTGCCTTGAGCGCGTAGGCGGGCGCACCCAGGTCGGCGAAGGTGACGCCGTGGTAGCTGGGATCCGGGGTGGTGAAGTTGGTGTGGCGTCCCTGGGTCCAGTCGAAGGTGCCACCGTCGACGATGACGCCGGCGATCGCGGTGCCGTGTCCGCCAAGGTATTTGGTGGCGGAGTGAACGACGATGTCAGCGCCGTGCTTCAGCGGCTGAATGAGGTAGGGCGTTGCGACGGTGTTGTCCACGATCAGCGGGATGCCGTTCTCGTGGGCGACCGCACTGATACCGGGAATGTCGAACACGTCGTTCTTGGGGTTGGAGATGGTTTCGCCGTAGAACGCCTTGGTGTTCGGACGGATGGCCGCACGCCAGTGCTCGAGATTGTCTGGGTCTTCGACGAAGTCGACGGTGATACCCAGCTTGGGCAGCGTGTAGTGGAAGAGGTTGTACGTGCCGCCGTACAGACGAGGGCTGGAGACGATGTGGTCGCCGGCCTCGGCAATGTTGAGGATCGCGAAGGTCTCGGCGGCCTGACCGGACGCAACCAGTAGAGCTGCGACTCCACCTTCGAGGGCGGCGATGCGCTGCTCGACGGCATCCTGCGTCGGGTTCATGATGCGGGTGTAGATGTTGCCCGGCTCGGCGAGGCCGAAGAGCGCTGCCGCGTGGTCGGTGTTGTCGAAGACGTAGCTGGTGGTCTGGTAGATCGGCAGTGCCCGAGCGTTGGTGGCGCTGTCCGGGCCCTGTCCGGCGTGGACCTGCTTGGTTTCGAACGACCAATCGGCGGTCGGATCGGTGTCGACGGGGGTGTTCTCGCTCATGAATTCATACTCCGTGGTGAAGGGTGGGTTGATGCGGGTCAGGCGGTTTCGACGACTGTATGCACTGGGACGGGATTGCGGGTGAGATCGAGTACGGGGCAGTGGGCGTCGACCGTCTCCTGCAGCTCCAGGTAGCGCTCGCGAGTTTCCGGACCGGTCAGGGTGACGACCACGCGGACCTCGGAGAATCCCGGACGGACCGCGTCGTCGAAGCCGAAGAATCCACGAACGTCGAGATCGCCTTCGGCTCTGGCCGAGATGTCGTCGAGCGCGATACCGAGTTTGTCGGCCCAGACGCGGTAGGTGACCACCTGGCAGGACAGAAGAGAAGCGAGGTAGTACTCGACTGGATTGGCTGCGGTGTTCTCGCCGCCGAGGGCCGGTGGCTCGTCGACCTCGACGCTGTACTTACCGAGAGAAATGGTGCTGGCAACGGCGTCGTGCGCCTGGGCGGAAGCCTTGAAGACGACGTGCGCTTTGCTCGCGTCCTTGTCGATGGCGTCGGCGTTGGCTGCTACGACGGAACTAAGGTGGGAGATGGAAGCGGTGGTCATGACAGAAATGTCCCCTGATCTGGGCGTACATACGAGTATCGACGCGAGCGGCGCTCACGTCGTAGGTCCGATCAGAAGATCGGACACCCGGAGGTACAGACATGCGCAAAGTCGACGTGGCGTCGCCGCGTCAGCAGCGTGCCTGTCTCGTATGCGCCAGTTCCCGTCACAGGAGAGACTGTAACCGGTTCACACCCTTTCCGACCAGATGTATAGGAAATCTGTCTCGGATCGTGGTCCGTCATGTAGGCGAGAGTCCGCTCCACCGGGGTGTCCGACGACCCGCAAAAGCGTCGAGTCCTTCGGCGATGTCCGGTGAACGCAACACTGCTTCCTTGGCATCGTCGGTGACGTTCCATCCGACGGCATCGGCTTCGGCGTAGAGAGCGTCGATCGCCTTCAGGGTCAAGCTCACCGAGGTGGGGGAGGACTCGCAGATCTCGGCCGCCATCACCAACGCCTCGTCGAGTGCCTTGCCTGGCGCAGTGACCACGTTGACGACGCCGAGGTCCCTGGCCCGTTCGGGATCGAGTGTGCGGCCGGTGATCAGGAGTTCGCGGGCGATGTTGATCGGAAGTGCCCGAGGTGCCCGAAAGAGTGCACCGGACGTTGCAACCAAACCACGCTTGGTTTCGGGAAGGCCGAATTGTGCTGTGGCGGAGGCGACGATGAGATCGCAGGCCAAAGCGATTTCGAAACCTCCACCCAGTGCGTATCCCTCGACGGCAGCAATCAGAGGCTTGTTCCGCTGACGCCGGATCACGCCGTACTCACCGCCGCGGGGCATGCGAAGGTCGGCTCGTTCGCGGATATCGGTTCCGGCGCAAAAGATGTTGGGGGTTCCGGTGATGATGCCGACCCACAGGGACGGGTCGTCGTCGAGGAGGTTCAGTGCGTCTTCGATTCCCTCGGCAGTTTCGCGATTGATCGCGTTACGACGTTCTTCGCGTTCGATCCTGACGATGAGGACGCGGTCGTGGCGTTCGGTGGAAACAGTCGACATAATTGGACTGTAGTCCATTTATCGAAGGGGTGGTGCGTTACCTGACGGTGCGGACATTGGACACATTCCGGACTGTGGCGAAGACTGTGTGCTGAGGCGGAGAAAGGCAGGTCGACGTGATTTCCAAACGAGAACAGAACAAGCGCGATACCAACGACAGGTTGCTCTCGGCTGCTCGAATTCTGTTCTCGGCACAGGGTTTCGCCAGCACGACTGTCGACGACATCGCCGAGCGCGCCGAGGTGTCGCGAGCCACCTTCTTCAATTACTTCCAGGGCAAGGACTCGGTTCTCGAAGCGCTGCACAGTGATCATCTCGATCAGCTTGCGGCACTGGTGGATCAGCTCATGGATTCGCCGATGCCGACCGCTGATCGGATCTCCAGGATCTTTCAGGACTTTGCGCAACAGGCGATCATGCATCCGCGCTATCTGCGCATGGTGACTGCGGAACTCGAGCGCGACTTCGCCTCCTCCGGAGCGGGGGCGGCCCACGATCATCGGTTCCACGTGGAACTTCTGCGGATCGTCACTGCCGGGATCGAAGCCGGCGAAGTGCGATCGGACTACCCGCCGCTGTTTCTCGCGCAGATGATCGGCGGTACGTACGGCGCGTTGGTTCGCTTCTGGCGGCAAGACGCCGACTACGACGTGGTCGGCGAATTCGATCGCGGAGCCAGGTACGTCGCGGAAGGCATCGCTGCTCGCTGATTCAGGGAGTGGGCACTACCAGGGGCAGCATCTGCTGGACGCTCTCCGAAAGATAGTTCGCAGCAGTCTGATCGCCGGACAGATGACGCAGCAGACTCTGCTGGAACAGGCCGTCGAAAATCGCGTACATCGCCGGCGAGGTGACCGAGGGCTCCACGTCGAGAAGCTCGGCATAACGAGAAACGATGCGCCAGATCATGTTTTCGAGACTCTCGTCGATCGCGGCGACGTCGGCTCGGAAGGACTCCTCGAACATCGACTGCGCGCGCAGGTCGTACCAGAGGCGGTGCATCGTCGGTTCGTCGATCATGGTCTCGGCGAGTAGTGCCCCGAAACCGGCTTTCAGTTCCTCCGGCGTCCGGGCGGTGGCGACGATGCCGTCGTAGCGGGTGACGCAGCGCGCCTTGTAGTGGCGGACGCAGTGGGTGATCAGGTCGACCTTGTCGCTGAAGTAGTAGTGCAGGACTCCGTGTGAGAACTCCGAATTCTGGGCGATTTCGCGCAGACTGGTGCGCGCGTAGCCCAGTTCGGCCAGCGTTTGCAGTGCGGCCTCGGCCAATTGATCGCGCCGCTCGGAGAATTTGTCGACCTGACGACGTGACACCTTGTCGGCGTTGGACCGCTTATCTGTGTTCGACCGCTTATCCGAAGCGATAGGTGCAGCCTTTTTCCCTGCCTCACTAGGCTTCTCGACTGTCGTGGTCACGATGGCACGTCCTGTTCCCTGCGATTTCCACAGCGGCACGATCGCCGCGTCCGAATCAGTGTAACCCCTGGTCTTTGACGAGCGTGTAACAAAATCTTGACAGTCGTCAAGATTTCTCTTGACACTCGTCCAAAGTTGAATACTCTGTGACTCACACCACTTGGCAGCGTCGCTGTGAACGGTGGCATCGCGAGAGTCGTTTCAGTCATGGAGGCAGTCGAAAATGAGCGTGTTTGATCTCGAGGGACGAAAAGCACTGGTCACAGGTGGTGCCAAGGGGCTCGGAGCCGGAATGGCTGAGGCGTTGGCGAAGGCGGGAGCGTCGGTGATGATCGGCGACGTTCTCGAAGACGAGGGTCGCGCCACCGCGGAAGCCGTCGGTTCGGGCGGAGTCAAGACCGGCTTCGTGAAGCTGGACGTCACCGACGACGCCAACTGGGAAGAAGCAGTTGCTGCAACCGCGGAGACTTTGGGCGGCTTCGACATCCTCGTCAACAACGCCGGCATCGAGATTTCCTCGCTGGTGGTGGACCTCGATCCGGGCGACATCCGCCGCATGTGTGAGGTCAACATCCTCGGAACGGCGCTCGGAACCAAACACGGGCTGCGCAGCATGCGTCCGGGTGGCGTCGCCGGAACCGGCGGATCCATCATCAACATTTCGTCGGTGGCAGCAACCATTCCATTTCCCGGCATCAGTGGTTACTCCGCGACCAAGTCCGCGGTCGACCGCTTCACCAGGGTTGCAGCGGCCGAGTCGGGAAAGCTCGGCTACGGAGTCCGCGTCAACTGCATCTACCCGGGTCTTGTTGCCACGGAGATGGGTCTCGGGCTTGCAGCGGACATGGAGAAGCTCGGCCTCTGGCCCAGTGCCGAAGCAGCCGTCGGCGACGTCATCGGCCTCACCCCGCTCGGCCGTCTCGGCGAAGTGAACGACATGGCAGACGCCGTGGTGTTCTTGTCCTCCGACGCCGCACGATTCATCACCGGTATCGGCCTCCCCGTCGACGGCGGCATGGGCATGTAACGCGCCCCCCAATTCGTACGTACACCCTCCTCTCGTCCCCTTCTCACGTCTCCGAAAGGTTCCACGAACATGTCCGAAAAGAAGCCAGTCATCGTCTATGGCGTCTCCGGGTACACCGGCCGTCTGGTGTGTGAATACCTGCGCGAGTTCAACATCCCGTTCATCGCGGCCGGCCGCGACGCCGCTCGCATTCAAGAGGTTCTCGACAAGATCCCCGGTTTGGACACCGTCGATCACGAGGTCGTCGAGGTCGAGCACACGGTCGAGGCGCTCACCGAACTGTTCACCGGTGCACAGGTTGTCAGCAACATGGTCGGCCCGTTCATCAAGCTCGGCGGCACCGTCGTCGAGGCCGCCTTGAATGCCGGTTGCCACTACATGGACACCACCGGTGAGCAGGACTGGGTACTCGATGTCCAGGAGAAGTTCAGCGACAAGTACCAGGAGAAGGGCCTGCTCCTCTCGCCCGGCATCGCTCAGATGTACACGACCGGTGAGATCGCGGCCAACATCGCATTGGAAACGCCGGGCCTCGACACACTCGACATTCTGGTGCTGTGGAAGGGATTTCCCACCTACGCGTCCACTCAGACGATCTTCACCATCCTCAAGGCGAACTGGTACTACCTCGAGCAGAACAAGTACGTGCAGTGGGCGCCCGGCCAAACTTTCGACGTCGTCGTTCCCGGCCAGCACGAAACCGCGCTGGCATTGCCGTGGGGCGGAACGTGTCACCCGGTGTGGTTCAAGAACGATCCTCGGGTTTCCAACGTCAAGGCTGCCGGCGGTGTGTTCGACCGCACCGTGATGGAAGGCGTTGTCGCGACTCAGAAGATCGTGGAAGAGCAGATCAAGACCCTGCCCGCCGACGAGCAGGAAGCCGCCTTGGCCGAGATCGCAGGTTCGGTGCAGGCCGGCATGCCACCGCGTGAGAACCCACGCATCAACACCTCGATGGACTCCGTCTACGCGTCCGGCCCGCTCGGTCGCTCACACGTCGTGATCCACGGCAACTGCAACTACAAGCAGACCGGACTCCTGCACGCATACGCAGCGCACTCGTTGCTTCAGCAGGCGCCCAAGCGCACCGGACTCGCCTCGGCCTGCCAGGCATTCGGGCATCGCGAACTGCTCGGCGCGCTCCGCAGTTTCGGGCTGGCACTGGAACCGGAAGTAACCATCAACACCTAGTCCACGCCCTCGTCATCACGTTCACGGCTCCCGGCGTACATCGCGCCGGGAGCCCCGCCCTGGAGGCTCCCCATGCGTTTGACCGACTATCTCGACAAGGGAGCCTCTCTTGGTTCCACCGCACCGTGTTTGACGATGGGGGAGCGCACGCTCTCCTACGGCGAGGTGCAACAGTTCAGCCGTCGCTTCGCAGCTTCGCTAGCGGCATCGGGCATCGCGCCGGGCGAGAAGGTCGCGATTCTGTCCGGCAATGATCCGATCTCGTTCTCGTGCGTATTCGGAATAAGCCGGGCCGGCGGCGTCTGGTGTCCGATCAATCCTCGCAATGAAGCTGCGGAAAACCGAGATCTGTTGGATCTGTTCGATTGTCGCGCTCTCTTCTTCCAGAAGTCGTACGCCCCGCTGGTCGACCAGATCAAGGATGCGCTTCCCCAGTTGGTGACGCTCGTCTGCATCGACGGCGAATGGGATTCGGCTCAGTCTCTCGAAAGCTGGCTCGGGGAAGAAGAACTCGACGTCGTTGCGCCCGACGACGTCACCATGCTGGTCGGCACCGGTGGTACGACGGGTCGGCCCAAGGGTGTGATGCTGACCGGGCACAACATCGAGACGATGACGGCCATCACCTTGATGAGCTATCCGTTCGAAGGACGACCGGTGTATCTGGCGCTGGCGCCGCTGACTCATGCCGCCGGCGTACTGTGCTTCCCGATCATGGCCCTCGGCGGCGAAGTGGTGATCATGCCGAAGCCCGACCTCGGGTACTTCCTCGCGAATGTTCAGAAGCACAGGGTGACTCACACCTTCCTGCCGCCGACGCTCATCTACATGCTGCTCGAGCACGAGGACCTCGCGGCAACGGATCTTAGCCCGCTGCAGTGTTTCTGGTACGGCGCGGCACCGATCTCCCCGACCAGGCTCGAGGAGGCGATCGACAAGATCGGCCCGGTCATGGCTCAGCTGTTCGGGCAAAGCGAAGCCCCCATGATGATCTCGACGATGTCACCGAAGGAGCACTTCGGCTCCGACGGCACTGTCGCAACGTCACGACTTTCCTCGGCGGGTCGACCGTCACCTCTGGTCACCGTGGGGATCATGGACGACAAAGGCACACTGCTCGGACGTGGCGAGCGTGGTGAGGTGGTGATTCGCAGTTCGTTGGTGATGGCGGGCTATTACAAGAACCCCGACGCAACCGCGGAAGCGTCAGCCCACGGCTGGCATCACACCGGCGACATCGGGTACCTGGACGAGGACAATTTCCTGTTCATCGTCGATCGCGCCAAGGACATGATCATCACGGGCGGTTTCAACGTCTACTCGGTCGAGGTCGAGCAGGCGCTCATGGCGTACCCGGGGATTCAGGACTGCGGAGTGATCGGGTTGCCGGATGACAAGTGGGGAGAACGTGTTGTGGCAGTGGTGCAGCCACACCTCGGCGCCGAAATCGACGGCGCCGAGGTAATGGCTTTCGTGAAGGCTCGCATCGGGAGTGTGAAGACTCCGAAGCAAGTCATCGTCTGGGACGATCTACCTCGCTCCAAGGTCGGCAAAGTTCTCAAGAACGAGATCAAGAGCGAACTGACGGGCTGAGATCACGACTCGCACAACACGTCTTCTGCCGGCAGTGAGCCGTCGAGCAGATACGAGTTGACTGCGGCGTTAGCGCAAGTGTTCGCATAGCTGGGGAACACCGCATGAGTACGACCCGGAACTGTCACCAGCCGTGAGCCTTTCATGGCTTCATGCATACCAAGTCCTTCCTCGTACGTCGTGCGGGTGTCTCCGGTTGCCTGGATCTGCAATGCCGGAACATTGCTGTCGATGTCGATCCGCTTCGGGGGCTCACTGCGCCAGAACGCGCAGGGCATGATCGTGTTGTGGGTGCCGGCAAAGATCGGCTGATCATCCCGGTGCTCCTCCAACTGGTTGCGATACCACTGGGGATCGCTCGGCATCGACACGTCGCCGCAGACGATGGCGATTGTTCCGGCATAGTCGGGGCCGGTGCCCAGTTCGGTCTGGAACCACGCCTGCATCAGACCTGTCAGCTGGGGATGGATGCTCTCGACGGTCTTGCCGGACGCGAGATCACGCAACTGAACCAATACCTGTGCGAATGCCTCACTTTCCTTCTCGGTGTCCCCGGTTCCGTTGACGTACAACAGGAATGGAAGGACGTGATCGTCGACGGCGTAGTCACCGATCCGAATCGGAGTGGTGGCTGCGTCCGAGATCAGCTTCTCGATGAGGGCGCGAACTTCGGCGGGCGTCGATCCGAGCGCATAGGTGGAGTTGCGTTCCGCTGCCCACTGCGAGAATCCGTCGATCGCCTTCTCGTTGGCCGGGCCCATGTCCTGGAACATCTCGTATCCGTACTTCTTCGGGTCCGGTGCACTGTCGAGAACCACACGATCGATCCTGTCGGGGAACATTTGAGCGTAGGTCGCACCAAGATAGGTGCCGTACGACCACCCGAAGTACGACGCCTTCTCCTGGTCGAGGGCGCCGCGAATCACGTCGAGATCGCGGGCGATATTCTGAGTATTGATGTGCGGCAGATAGTCCGGGTACTTGTCCCAGCATTTGTCAGCGGCCTCACGTGCGAGCGCGACACTCTCGTTCCACCCTTCGTCCGTGGTACCCGGTGAACGCATCCATGACATCTGCTCGACGCCGCAGTCGATCGGCGTGCTCTTGCCGAGTCCCCGGGTGTCCATGCCGATGACGTCGTACGCCGCCGCGACCTCCGGTGTCATGCCCGCATTCAGAATCTCGGGCAAGCCCAGACCGCGGCCACCCGGGCCGCCAGGGTTGGTGAGCAGGATCCCGCGTCGCTGCGCTGGGTCGGTTGACGCGACCCGAGAGATCGCCACTTCGATTGTCTTCCCGTGAGGGGCAGAATAGTCCAAAGGCACTGTGACCATGGCGCAGTCACTTGCCGTTGACGTTCCGGTGTCTGTGGCGCATGGTCCCCATTCGACATCCTGGTCGTAGAACGCGCTGAGATTTGGTTGTGGATCTGTTTGCGGGGCAGTAGGTTCCGAACATGCAGCCAAGGCGGGTACGGCGAGTGCGGCAGCGGCGACTGTGAAAGCCAGCCATTTTCGCGGTCGAGGCATGCGTGTTCTGGGCATGATGGATCCAGTCATTGTCGTGTCCTTGTGTCGAGCCCGATTCGGGCAGCGTTGATCACCCCACTTCGAATGTGGGGGTTTATGAGGGGTTTCAGGGTCGAGATTGGCGGGCGGCGAACTCGGCCGCCACTGCCTTCGCGAATCTTTCCTGGGTGGCGGTTCGTCGATCCGCTTGGTGTTCGCGCAGTACCGCTACCAGACGAGTGGGTGAAGCACTCTCCGGTGCAGCCTGTTCAGGTAGCACGCTCTCGGTGAAGTCGCAGAACTGAATGGCAAGGGCCGCAATCGTGTCCGCGTCCGCCGGGGCGTCGGCGAGGGCGTCCATGCGAGTGATCAATTCGATTGCCTGCTCGCGGTTCGGCTCGGCCAACGCTCGGTGATGTGCGCTCAGGAGTGAATCGCAGACCTCGGGATCGCCCCCGGAGACCGTGAGCGCGAGGATCAGAAGTTCGCGCTCGTTGTCGATCCATGCTGTCGGCGCACCGGCCACGACGTACTGTGCGAGCACTTCGGAAAATGCATCGGGTAGTTCGGGATCGGCGTTGCGTCGTAGTGACTCGATGTGGGCACGTTGAACAGCGATCTGTTCGGCTTTGGTTGCCAATTCCTTGTCGAGGGCGTCGAGCGCGGACCGAGTGTCGTGAGCATCGCCGTCCAGGAGTTCGGCGATCTTGGCGACGGGGATCCCCAGATCGCGCAGACGACGGATCCGGCTCAGTCGTGCCAGGTCCACCGCCCGGTACATGCGGTAGCCGTTGGGTTGGCGTTGTGGTTCCTCGAGAAGCCCGTTCGAGTGGTAGTAGCGCACGGATCTGACTGTCGTGCCGGCCAAATTGGCCAGCTCGCCGATGGTCATCATCGTTCTGCCCTCCCGTGATCGAAGCGGTTTCCGTCTGTGGAAACCATTCTCCAACCCTGACGCGGCGTCAGGGTCAAGGTTCGAATGAAGAACGTGATCGTTGACACGTTAAGGACATAACCTTAACCTGGATTCTGTCCGTTACGACATCGTCGATTTCGAGGAAGTGCCCTGATGGCTACCCTTTTTCCTGCGGCAACTATCTTTCCGATTCCCACCGATCCGCTTGCGGCCTACGGTCCTCTCGTTGCTCGCCGGAATCCCGAGTCGGTTACCCCGGCGCCGTACGAACACTTTGTGGTCAAGGCGGTCACTCCGACGATCGGAGCGGAAATCTCCGGTATTCGACTCAGTGAGGACCTGTCCGATTCCGTGATTGCGGAACTTCGCCGGGCCCTCCTCGAATGGAAAGTCCTCTTCTTCCGAGATCAGGACCTCGACCGAGCGGATCATCGAGCTTTTGCCGAGCGTTGGGGCGATCTCGAGCAGCATCCGTTCTTCAAGTACACGCAACCCGGGCAGACGGACGTCGATGTCACGACACTGGCCAAGGATGCGATGGTCGGCGGAGTCGAGAACAACTGGCACAACGACGTCACGTGGCACGAGTTTCCGTCGTTCGCAGCAGTGCTTCGTGCAGTCGAGGTGCCCGAGGTAGGTGGTGACACGTTGTGGGCGGATACTGCAGCCGCCTACGACCTACTCCCGGAAGGCATCAAGAAGCGTATCGACCCACTTGTTGCAGAACATGATTGGATCAATTCGTTCGGTAGGTCGATGCCGGCGGATGCGGTCGAGATGTTGCGTCCGAAGTTCCCCGCTGTGCAACATCCGGTGGTTCGGGTCATTTCCGAAAGCGGCAGGCGGGTGTTGTTCGTCAACATGACATTCACTCAACGGATCCTCGGTGTGTCAGAAGAGGAGTCGAACGAACTCCTCACGATGTTGTACCGCCACGTCAACCGTCCGGAGTTTCAAGTCCGTCTCAAGTGGGAGCCGAATACCGTTGCCTTCTGGGATAATCGGACGTGCCAGCACTATGCTGCCAGCGACTACTTCCCCGCGAGACGCGTGATGGACCGAATCTCGATAGTCGGCGACAAGCCCGTAGGGGTCGTGTGAGTCGACTCTGGTGAGTTTCCTTATCGTCAGGCTCGAGTTTCTGTGACATCCATGCGGAGGTACTCGGTGATGCGGAGCAGTCTCGGGGGTTGGGATACGTCTGAGGAAAGTGCTTGAAATGCTTCGTCTTTCGCGACGAGACGCGGGGCGCTTAGGTTCACCTCCGTCTCGTCGACCGACAGTCGCGCGCTTCCCGCTTTCAGGACATTCTGTACCCAGTCCGAGTCCGATCCGTACACCAGAATGAAGACGTAGCCACCGTCGACCGGATAGGCGTCGAGAGGCGTGCGATACGTTGCGCCGGACGTGCGCCCGACGTGCGTCAGCACCGGCCACTTCCCGCTCGAGATTGCACGAGGATTGAACACTCGCTTGTTGACGTGTCCCCACCATTTCGGCATCGGCATTGTGATCTCCCTTCGCGAGAGCCTTACGGGCGTAAGGCAGGCTTACAGTTGTAAGGATGACTTACGCCTGTAAGGTTGTCAACGTATTCGTTCCTCGGAGGGGGTCTGTGTGTCACGAGAACAGCGGCAGCCGCTGAACAGAGCTCGCGTGCTCGAGGGTGCGATCCGCGTTGCCGACGCGGGTGGCGTCGAGGCCATCACGATGCGACGGGTGGCCCAGGAACTGGGCATCGAGGCGATGTCGCTCTATCACCACGTGCCGAACAAGGACGCGATTCTGGACGGCGTCGTCGACGCGGTGTTCGAGGCGATCGACCTACCCGACAGCGAGTGTGCGGATTGGCGAGATGCAATTCGTGGACGCGCGTCTTCCGCTCGCCGAGTCCTGTCGCAGCACCGTTGGGCTCTCGGTCTGCTGGATTCGCGGCGCAACCCTGGCCCGGCGACGCTGCGTCACCTCGACGCTGTGCTCGGAGTTCTCCGGAAGGCCGGGTTCACGGTGCCGATGGCCGCTCACGGAGTCTCGCTGATCGACAGCTACATCGGCGGATATGTTCTCCAGGAGGCGAATCTACCGATCGGCGGGCCCGGCGGCGTCGAAGAAGTTGCGAGTGACATCCTCGAGCGCCTTCCGGCTGACGAGTTGCCCTTCCTTCACGAGATGATCGTCGATCACGGTCTGAGTCCGGCTTACGACCACACGAGTGAGTTCGCCTACGGCCTCGATCTCATCCTCGATGCGCTGGAGGCGCGTCGAGGATCGGCGACACCGGTCCTCGAATAGCGACGATTCGTGTCCAGTTGCTCACTCCTACTGAGGTGACGCACGGTGTGTGCACGCGGATGAGCTGCAGTGTCCCTATTGACAGGTGGCTGTATATACAGGACTATACATTCATTAAAAGTGACCCAAGGCACATTGCGTAGATGATGTGATGCACGCCCGCGGTGGCCGAGTCCTTCGATCGATGGAGTTCTGATGACTGAACGTCTTCCTGCGGAAGACCAGACGGGAGACAACAGTGTCCTGCTCGACGGGAGGGGGCTCTCGGTTCATCGGGTGAATGAAATTGCTCGAGAGCCGGCCTTTATCAGACCTGCCGACGCCGCACTCGAGCTCACTCAGCGGTCATGGGAGACCGCGGTTCGGGTTTCCTCTCGTCAGGCGGTGTACGGGCGTACCACCGGGGTAGGCGGGAATCGCGAAACATCCGTCTCCGACGGTGTGCAGCAGGATCTGAGGCTTCTGAGAAGTCACGCGACGGGATCGGGCCCCAGGCTCCCCGACCGGGTGGTGCGCGCCGCGATCGTCATCCGCACCAATCAGATCCTCAACGGCGGCTCAGGTATGCATCCCGACATCATCGGCGGTTTGGTTGCTGCTGTTGCTTCGCAGAACCTGCCGACAGTGCACGCACGCGGCGCGATCGGAACGGGTGACCTGAGTGCCTTCTCCGAAATCGCAATGGGGCTGATCGGTGAGAGCCCGCTTCGCGACGGACGCAGCGGAGTCAGTTGGACTCCGCACCACGGTGATGCACTTCCGTTCATCTCCACCAACGCGATGACGGTGGCGATCGCCGGCGACACCAGTATCGAAGTTGCGGGGTGGCTTCAGCACTGCTTGATTGTCAGCGTCCTTTCCGTGCTCGCGTCTCGGAGTTCTGTCGAACCGTTTGCTGCACAGGTGCAGTCGGCAAGAATGCACTTCGGTCAAGCGGAAGTCGCAGAGCGGGTTCGCGATCTGCTGGCACCACACGACATCACACCTGTGAGGGTTCAGGACTCGTTCGGGTTTCGCGCCCTACCGCAAATCTTGGGTGCCACCTGGCAAGCGGTGCATCGACTGCAGAACACGCTGACCATCGAGATGAATTCGTCTTCGGAGAATCCGCTGGTGTCGGTCGAAGACGACATGGTGTTCCACAACGGGAATTTCCACGCGATGCCGATCGCCCTCGCAGTAGACGAGGCGAAGTTGGCGGTCGCCAGTGCAGCCCTGCTCTCGCAATGTAGGCTCGCCAACCTCTCCGATCCTGCAGTCACCGGCCTGCGCGCGTTCCTTGCCGACGGTCCCGAAGGCAGCAGTGGAACCATGCTTCTCGAATACACGACTTCTGCTGCTATCGCCGAGATCCGCTCGTCGGCAGCCCCGGGGTCTTTGGGCCACACGGTAATTTCGCGCGGTACCGAGGACCATGCAAGTTTCGCATCCCAAGCTGCAACTCAATTGGCGGACATCCTCGGCCAATCTCGATTGGTGCTGGCGTGCGAACTGATCTCCGCTGTTCGCGCACTTTCGCAACAGCAGCGTGAGTTGGATCCGGCGACCGAGCTCGGCGCATACCTTGCGCGTGCGCGATTGGTGCTGGATGCGAGGACCGAAGATCGTTCGCTCAGTGCAGATCTGAGTGCCGGTGTGAACTTTCTTTCTCAGCCGATCGGCCCGTAAGCAGGTGGACTGAATTACAAGTAGGTGTGTGCTCGAACAGAACTCGACCATTTCTCCTGGGTGCGTCCGGACTCAGGTCGACACGAAAGTAGTTCGTAGATGATCAAATTCGACAAAGTCACCAAGGCGTATCCAGACGGAACGATTGCCGTCGATGCTCTCGATCTGGAGTGTCCGACGGGAAAGATCACCGCATTGGTGGGTCCTTCCGGCTGTGGTAAGACGACTTCACTTCGCATGATCAACAGGCTGATCGAACCCACATCGGGGGCGATTTCGCTCGACGGTGAGTCCACGGCGGGAATGGATCCGGCTCTTCTGCGTCGACGTATCGGGTACGTGATTCAGCACGCAGGTCTCTTTCCCCATCGCACCATCGTCGACAACATTGCGACGATGCCTCGCTTGCTAGGGGCGAGCAAGAAGGAATCACGAACTCGCGCTATGGAACTGCTCGAAACGGTTGGTCTGACAACCAACTTTGCCGACCGCTATCCGTGGCAGCTCTCCGGTGGACAACAACAGCGAGTCGGTGTCGCGCGAGCGTTGGCCGCGGACCCGTCATTCATGCTGATGGACGAACCGTTCAGCGCCGTGGATCCGGTCGTCCGTGGCCAACTGCAAGACGAGTTTCTCCGCCTGCAAAAGGAGATAGGAAAAACGATCATCATCGTCACCCACGACATCGACGAAGCCCTGAAACTCGGGGACCAAGTGGTGGTTCTGCGTACCGGAGGCATTCTTGCGCAGGCGGCCACACCCCTCGAGTTGCTGACTCAACCTGCCGACGAATTTGTTGCCGATTTCGTCGGGCGGGATCGTGGGTACCGATCGTTGGGATTCACGACTTTGGACGGCGAGCTGCCGACAGTTTCAGAACCCGTCGCACATCTGGGCGATTCCGCTGCGGCGGCCCGCGCACTCACAGGCGATACGTGGCTCTTGGTAGTGGACCCCGCGAACAAGCCGCTCGGGTGGGTGAAGCCGGACGCACTCACGGATCGAATTCGCCCGGACGACTTGAATCTCAGTGGAACACTTGCAGATTCCAAGGGCACGATGCGCGCTTTGCTGGACGCGGCGCTGTCAGCGCCGAGCAAGCGTGGCGTTGTTGTGGACGATGCCGGGCGGCTGGTGGGAACCGTCACCGCGCACGCTGCGGTGGAAGCCATCGAAGCCGCCGACCTGGCCGAGGCGGGGAGGGCACTCCGATGAACTTCGAATGGCTCGGACGCCAGTCCGATCGGATCATGGACCTGGTGGGTTGGCACATTCTTCTGTCGTTGATTCCCTTGGTGATCGGCTTGGTGGTCGCGTTGCCGATCGGCTGGGTCGCCTATCGCAGTCGCCGATTGCATCCCTACGTGGTGGGCACGGCTGGATTGCTCTACACGATCCCTTCGCTCGCGCTGTTCGTCCTCCTGCCTCCGATTCTCGGTACCAAGATTCTCGATCCGATGAACATCATCGTGGCGCTCACTGTGTACACCGTTGCCCTGCTCGTACGGGTAGTGGCCGATGCGCTCGATTCGGTTCCGCCGGAAACGGTTCTGGCGGCAACGGCGATGGGCTACCGGCCATACCAGACGCTGTTGAAAGTGCAGTTGCCGGTTGGAGTTCCGGTGATCTGCGCGGGTTTGCGCGTAGCAGTCGTCTCGAACGTCAGTCTTGTCTCACTCGGCGCACTTCTGGGGATCCCGCAGATTGGTTCGTTGTTCACTCAGGGATTTCAGTTGCGCTTCTACACGCCCATCATCGCGGGTATCGCTCTGTGCCTGGTGCTGGCGTTGATCCTTGATCTCCTCATCATGTTGGCGAATCGGTTGCTGACGCCGTGGACCCCGAAAGTGACTACATCATGATCAACTACCTTCTCGACGGATCCCACTGGACCGGGCCGGACGGCATCCCCACCCTTCTCGTGCAACATCTGATGTATACATTCGCTGCGCTGGCGGTGGCTGCGGTCATCGCGATCCCGCTCGGTCTCTACATCGGACACACCGGACGGGGATCCGTTGTGGTTGCTGGACTGGCAAACTCGCTGCGAGCGCTGCCGACCATCGGTCTGCTGATCCTGCTGGTTCTCATCATCGCGCCCTCCTTTCCGAACAAACTCGCGTACCTGATTCCCAGTCTCATCGTCCTGGTACTTCTCGCGATCCCTCCCATTCTCACCAATACGTATGCTGGTGTGCGAGCGGTCGATCAGGCTGCAGTCGACGCCGCGCGTGGGATGGGATTTCGGTCGATGCGGATCTTGACCGAGGTTGAAATTCCGTGCGCCCTGCCACTCATGTTGTCCGGCATCAGAAGTGCTGTTCTTCAGATCGTCTCCACTGCGACTGTCGCCGCGTACATCTCGTTGGGTGGACTCGGCCGGTTGCTGATCGACGGAAAGGCCCAGAGCGACTACGGCCAGATGGCGGCTGGAGCCGTATTGGTATCGCTGATCGCCCTGGTCTTCGATCTCGGAATCGGTGCACTGACCGCGCGAGTCGTTTCGCCCGGCATCACCAGGCGCGATCGGAAGAAGAAGACAGAGAAGACCGCCGCCCCATCACAGCGCACTGCTGTGCCTGCGCCCGCACCGATCTGAGGACATTCGAGATGAAGAAGGTATTGATCGCCGCGTTGGTCGGTGTGACAGCGGTTGCGTTGTCCGGCTGCGGAATCGGCAAGGACCCCTTGGCTGCGGACGGCGGTGGTAGTGCTGAGGGCGCCATAGTGATCGGATCCGCCGACTTTCCCGAGAGTCAACTGATTGCGACCATTTACGCCGAAGCGCTTCGTGCCAACGGTATCGACGTTACCGAGAAGTTGAACATCGGTAGTCGAGAACTCTACGTACCGGCATTGCGCGACGGTTCCATCGATCTGATTCCCGAGTATTCCGGCGCCTTGTTGCAATATCTGGACAGCAAGACAACGGCGACGGCGTCAGATGAAGTGTCCGCTGAAATCGATGCAAAATTACCCAAGGGCCTGGTAGCTCTCGAGCCGTCACCCGCAGAGGACAAGGACGTACTTGCCGTCAAACAGGAGACAGCGGACAAGTATTCGCTGGAGACCATCGAGGATCTGGTGCAGTATGCCGACGAGTTGACACTCGGCGGACCCCCGGAATGGAAGACGCGTGAAAACGGCGTTGCGGGGTTGAAGACCAAATACGGCCTGACTTTCCGGGAGTTCCTGGCGCTCGATGCAGGTGGGCCCCTGACGCTCAACGCGCTTCTGAGCGGGCAGATACAGGTAGCCGATGTCTTCAGTACCGATCCCGCGATGCGCTCGGAGAACTTGGTCGCGCTCGAGGACACGAAGCACCTCTTTCTCGCCGAGAACATCACGCCGATCATCAACGAATTGAAGGCTCGCGATGACGTCCGCTCCGTGCTCGCGGGGGTTTCGGCGGCGCTGACCACCGAGGACCTCATCGAGATGAACCAGCGCGTCGCTGATCTCGACGACATGAGTGACATCGCTCAGGACTGGTTGCAGGAGAACTCCCTGGTGCCATGATCGAAGGCCCGGTGTTGTTCTCGTCGTCGGTCGAACAGACGATATCGATAGGACGCGGGCCGGGGTAACGTCGCGAAGTCAGGCGTGCCTCGGCCTCGCGGGGAGCCGTTCAGACCAAGGATTTCCACATGCCGAGAAGCCGACCGCGCACACCCGTTGGACGAGTTCGGAACGACGCACCCACTACAACCAGGGTTGTAGTGGCCGGCGTGTGCCTGGTGTTCTCGCTCGGTGCCTGTTCATCCGACAGTCGCGACAGCACAGACGAAACGTCATCGCCGGCGTCTGAACCGAGCACTGTTGTTTCGAGTAGCCTCGTGAGTGTATCGGCGGTGGCAGAAGCAAGTTCAGAGAAATTCGGTCCGCTCACGCTCGGTATGACACAAGCAGAAGTATTGTCGTCCTTGGGAGATCAAGCCGGAGCGGTTGCTCAATTCTCGAGTTGCACGGTGGTCCCGTTCACGATGTCTGGTGGCACCGGACGGGCAATTCTCACCAGCGCGGGCGTCACCGTCATCGAATCACCGCCGGGAACGCTGACCGACCGCGGCGTTGGTGACGGCTCCACCGTCGCTCAGATCGAATCGGCTTACGGCAACGATCATTCGACAAGGATGATTCAGACTGAGTCAGGCCAATCGATCTTTGTCACCACCGGTGATCCGAGTCAAGTCGGCAATGGCGACCCAGGAGGATTGATCGGCTTTTCGATTCACGACGGCACGGTCGGGCCTCCCGTGGTCGGTGGCGTCCCCGGCTTCGAGTACTGCTCGGGCAATTCGTCGACTTTGCCTTCACAATTGCCGACGGCGTCCACATCCGAGGAGTGCGGAACAATCACGTACCCCCAGACAGGCGCCATCGCCTCCATCGACAATCTGCAAGGCGGCATCAATTGTGAGGTGGCAATGGATGTCGCCGAAAGGTACCTGAACGACACGTCGCTCAGCCATGCCGGAAACACCTGGTCAGCGGAGTTCGACGGTTGGCTGTGCAGTGTCTTGACTGCAACCGCCAGCGAGGTCGAAGGACATAGTTTGGAGTGCTCGGACAGAACTCGTGGAATCAGTTTTCAGGCAGCCCCGTAGATTTGTTGGAGGCACGCCGAGGCTAGCGCTGAATCGGCACGTGCTTCGTGACTATCCGGTGGATCAGGCGAGCAGCCGTTCGGGCAGTGCGATTGTCGACGTCGAGGCTCGGGTTCAGTTCGGCGACATCGAGAACCGCGAGCTTGCCACTGGACGTGACTCGATCACAGACGTACTGGATGGTTTCGAGGCTGACTCCGTAGGCCGCAGGTGCGCTGACGCCCGGCGCCACGGCAGCAGGGAGGACGTCGAGGTCGATGGTCAGGTAGACCAGATCGACGTCGTCGAGGAAGCCTGCGAGGAACTGATCCACGACGCCTCGACCGATCGCTCCGCATTCGTCGTCGAGCAGATAGCGAACGCCAAGGCGGTGAGCAGTGTCGAACAATGCAGTGGTGTTGCTCGGCTGGCTGATTCCGATCACGCTGTACTGATGCGACGTGCCTGCCGCTGCTTCGTCCTCGGCGATCTGACGGAAGGGCGTGCCTGAGCTGGGTATCGGGTCACCCCGCAGGTCGAAGTGTGCGTCGAGATTGAGGATTCCGAGTTTGGCTCCGGCGGTCCGCATCTCGGATCCTGCGACGCCGAGGTACGTGCCGTAGGCGATCTCGTGTCCTCCCCCGAGAACGACAGGGAAGTGTCCCGAATCGAGCGCAGCGCTGACGGCGTTCCCGAGCGAGGCCTGACCGGCCTCGAGCTCTTCACCCGACACGGCAACGGTTCCCGCGTCCTGAATCTGCAGAGCTTCGGCCAGCGCCATGGAGGCCAACCCCGCTCGCAAAGCGTCCGGGCCGTCTGCGGCACCGCGCCGTCCCTTGTTGCGCCGGACGCCTTCGTCGCTGGAGAAACCGATCAGAACGCAGTCGCCGGGCGCCTGGTCCACCGAATACGGTTGCACGGCATGGTGCCAACGCAAATGCTCGGCAGTGGTGCCGTCGGAGCGCCCCGTCCACGGCGTGGGTTCGATGTCGACTGCGATCTGATGTGCCACGACGGCCTCCCGGTGAGTGTATTTCAGTAGCTTGTGGCGAGTGCGCCGTTTTTCCAGACCTCGCGCACCAGCGGCACGCCCGGGCGGTAGGCGAGGTGCAGGTACGACGGTGCATCGAGCGCGATGGCGTCGGCACGTGTTCCGAGAGAAAGGGTTCCGACGTCGGAGCGCTGCAACGCCCGGGCGCCTCCTGCAGTGGCTGCCCAGACTGCCTCAGCGGGTGTCATGTGCATGTCTCGCACCGCAATTGCTATGCAGAACGGGAGGCTGGTGGTGTAGCAGGTGCCGGGGTTGCAGTCGGCACCGAGAGCTACGGTGACGCCGGCGTCCAGCAGGGCGCGGGCGTCGGGGTACTTGTTGCGGGTGGAGAAGTCGGCACCTGGCAACAGTGTTGCGACGGTGGAACTCTGAGCCAGGGCATCGATGTCCGCGGCGGTGACGTACGTGACGTGATCGACGGATGCGGCACCCATCTCGACGGCAAGCTGGACTCCTGGTCCTTCGCCGAGTTGGTTTCCGTGGACGCGGGGGATCAGTCCGGCGGCGACGCCTGCGCTCAGGACTGCGTGTGCCTGTTCGCGATTGAACGCACCGCGCTCGCAGAAGACGTCGATCCATTTCGCGTGTGGCGCACAGGCCGGGATCATCTCGTCGCACGCCATGGCGACGTAATCATCGGCGCGACCGGCATATTCGGGTGGTGGAACGTGGGCCGCCAGCAGTGTGACCTCGTCGGTGAACTGCCCGGCGATCATCGCGCTGCGTAGTTCGCTCTCGGTGTTCTGCCCGTACCCGGTCTTGCATTCGACGGTTGTGCTGCCCGAGCGCAGGGATTCGTCGAGTAGGCGTCGAACATTGGCCTGTAATTGTTCGTCGGTGGCCGAGCGTGTCGCTTCGATGGTGTTGCGGATGCCGCCGGCAGCGTACTTTTCGCCCGCCATCCGAGCTGCGAATTCCTCGGCCCTCTCGCCACCGAACACCAAGTGCGAGTGGCTCTCCACGAAGCCGGGCAGGAGTGCCCGGCCGCCGATATCCTGACCGATATCGGCAGCCGGGGCGTCGGCGGAATCGCCGACCCAAGCAACAACGCCGTCGTCGAAGACGATTGCCGCGTCGTGTCGTACGCCGAGCGTGCCCTCACCCAGAGTCGGGTCATTGGTGACGAGGGTTCCGATGTTGGTCAGAACTGTGGTTCGAGAACCATTCGTAGTCAATGTAATTCCTAACTCAGGGTGAGGTGGTGGAGCTGGTTCAGTTCTCGGTCATCGGGATACGGACGCCGCGGGTGGCTGCGGTGTCGATGGCGTGGTCGTATCCTGCATCGGCATGCCGGATGACGCCCATACCGGGGTCGTTGGTGAGAACTGCTTCGAGCTTCTTGGCTGCGAGTTCGGTGCCGTCGGCGATGCACACCTGTCCTGCGTGGATGGAGCGTCCCATACCGACGCCGCCACCCTGGTGAAGTGAAACCCATGAAGCGCCGGATGCGGTGTTGACCAGGGCGTTGAGCAGCGGCCAGTCGGCGATCGCGTCGGACCCGTCGATCATCGATTCGGTTTCGCGGTACGGCGAGGCGACCGATCCGGAGTCGAGGTGATCGCGGCCGATGGCGATCGGTGCGGACAGCTCGCCCGAGGCGACCATCTCGTTGAACTTGAGACCCGCGAGGTGACGCTCACCGTATCCGAGCCAGCAGATGCGAGCCGGAAGGCCCTCGAAGGCAACCTTTTCGCCTGCCATGGTGATCCAGCGGCGCAGGTGCTCGTTCTCGGGGAAGAGTTCGAGGATGGCCTTGTCGGTGGCCTCGATGTCCTTGGGATCACCGGAGAGGGCTGCCCAGCGGAAGGGGCCGAGGCCTTCTTCGAAGAGAGGACGGATGTAGGCGGGAACGAATCCGGGGAAGTCGAAAGCGCGGTCGTAGCCGGCCTTGCGAGCCTCGTCGCGGATGGAGTTGCCGTAGTCGAACACCTCGGCGCCGGCATCCATGAATCCGACCATGGCCTTGACGTGTGCGGCCATCGCGTTGCGGGAATCTTCGGTGAACTTCTGCGGATCCTTCTCCGACATGGTCTTCATGTCGGAGAAGTCGATGCCGATCGGCAGGTAGGCGAGGGGATCGTGCGCCGAGGTCTGGTCGGTCACGATGTCGATGGGGGCCTTCATCTCCAGCAGCGCCGGGAAGACCTCTGCCGCATTGCCTTCGAGGCCGATGGAGAGTGGCTTCTTCGCATCGCGTGCCGCGGTCGCCAATTCGAGCGCGTGCTCGATACTGTCGGCCTTGGTGTCGAGATACTTGTGGGCGATACGACGGTCGATGCGGGTGATGTCGCAGTCGACGCAGATCGCGACGCCGTCGTTCATTGTGACGGCGAGAGGCTGAGCGCCGCCCATGCCGCCGAGACCCGCAGTGAGGGTGATCGTTCCGGCGAGCGATCCGTTGTAGCGCTTCTTCGCGATGGCGCCGAAGGTCTCGTACGTACCCTGCAGGATTCCCTGGGTGCCGATGTAAATCCAAGAGCCTGCGGTCATCTGGCCGTACATGGTCAGGCCGAGGTCTTCGAGACGGCGGAACTCTTCCCAGTTCGCCCAGTCACCGACCAGGTTGGAGTTGGCGATCAGCACTCGCGGTGCCCACTCGTTGGTGCGGAAAACACCGACCGGCTTGCCTGACTGGACGAGCATGGTCTCGTCGTTCTTCAGCGTCTTCAGCGTGGCGACCATGGCGTCGAAGGCAGCCCAACTACGTGCTGCGCGACCGGTTCCGCCGTAGACGACGAGGCTGTCCGGGTGCTCGGCAACATCGGGGTCGAGGTTGTTCATGAGCATGCGCAGGGCGCCCTCTTGCTGCCAACCGAGCGTGGTGAGCTCGGGGCCGCGGGGAGCACGGACGGGGCGCGGCTCGTGGCCGGGGGTGCTGATTTCCATTGTGTTCTCCTAGCTTGCTGAAGTTCGAGCTGTTCGAAAAGTGGTGGGGGATCAGATGCGAGAGTCGGTCATCGCGGTGTGATCGGGGTAGATCATCGACGCAGGCGGATTGCTCGTGCGCTTGGCGAGTGGGTAGTAGATCAGGCCGGTGAATACGATTCCGACGATCCAGGAGATGTCGGCGCCGCCGAGCATGTCCGTGACGGGGCCGGTGTACAGCTTCTGTGCGAGGAACGGGATCTGGGCGAGAACGCCGGCGGCGTAGCAGGCCAGCGCGGTGAAGTTCCATGCGCCGTATCGACCGTTGACGTCGTACAGCGCCGGAATGTCGATGCGCTCCTTGGAGATCAGGTAGTAGTCGATCAGGTTGATCGCACTCCACGGCGTGAACACCATGAGCAGCACCAGGACGAAGTTCTTGAAGTTGTCCAGGAAGTCGGCGCTGGCGGCGATCGCGATTAGTACCGAGATCGCGGTGAAACCGAGGATGTAGAGGGTGCGCGCGGTGCTCGAGATTCGTGACTGTCCGTTGAAGGCTGTGACGGTGGTCAGAATCGACATGAATCCGCCGTAGGCGTTGAGCACGTTCACTGTCAGCTTGCCGACCAGGATGACGAAGTAGATCAGGAAGGCGATGGCGGCCGGCCCGGCCAGGTCTCCCATGAAGCCGACCTGGTTACCCAGGAACGCATCGCCGGCGCAGGCCGCGACGAGGACGCCGAAGGTCATGGACCACTGCGATCCGATGACGCTGCCGAGGAACGTCGACCAGAAGGTAGTGCTCTCGGAGGTGCTGCGCGGCAGGTAACGCGAGTAATCGGCGACGTACGGGCCGAAGGTGAGCTGCCAACCGGCACCCAACGAGATCGCGAGCAGGAAGGTGACGATGTCGAAGCCCTTGATGCCGACGTACGAGGCGACGTCGTACTCGAGGAACAGTCGAACGGCCAGGTAGGAGAATCCGACGATGCCGACGACGGTCGCGACCTTGCCGACGATGTGGATGAGCTTGTAGCCGGTGACCGCGACGAATGCGGTGAGGAGACCGAAGACGACGATGCCGACGGTGGGGCTGTCGATGTGCAGGATCTTGTTGACGGCTTGTCCGGCCAACACGGTGCCCGTGGCAGCGAAGCCGAGGTACATCAAAATGACGAGAACGAGCGGGACGACGGCTCCCTTGACGCCGAACTGTGCGCGACTCGAGATCATCTGGGGGAGGCCCATGCGTGGACCCTGTGCCGAGTGCAGCGCCATGACAGCGCCACCGAAGATATTGCCGATCAGAAGTCCGACGATCGCCCAGATGGCGTCGGCGCCGAATACGACGGCGAGGGCACCGTCGACGATTGCAGTGATCTGCATGTTGGCGCCGAACCAGAGAGTGAACTGGCTGCGCGGGGTGCCGTGTCGTTCTGCATCCGGGACGACGTCGATAGTGCGTCGTTCCGGAGTGAGGATGACCTCGGCCGGTCCATCGTGAGTCATAGGCCTGTCTTTCTGCTGCGAGCCCGTCGAGCGACGGAATCGACGTCGGGGTATTGCCCACCTTCTTCGTGCTTTGTGCCTGTTGCTCGGCGCTCTGTGCGCTGGGTCACTGTCACTGCGGATAAATGTATATGCCTGTATATACAGGCGTCAATACCCGCGGCCCGTTTTCACGTAAATGCTGTGTAACACCACTCGGGAATCAGAAACCCTTACCCGGGTTGAGGATTCCGAGCGGATCGAACGCGGCCTTGATCGATCGGTGCAGTTGCATGCTGTCCTCGCCGATCTCGAGAGAGAGCCACCGGCGCTTCAGAACGCCGACGCCGTGCTCGCCCGTCAGGGTTCCGCCGAGTTCGAGAGCGCGCCGGAAGACCTCGTCCGCGGCGGTCCACACGGCGTCGGGGACCGAGCCGTCGGCAGTGCGGTCGAAGACGAAGGTCGGATGGACGTTGCCGTCACCGGCGTGCGCGACCGTCATGATCTTCACCGAGTGCTCGGCCGCCGCCCGGTCGATACTTTCGAGCATGTCGGGCAGTTTCGACCGCGGAACCCCGACGTCTTCCACGAGGCATTGCCCGAGTCGTTCGGACGCGGGGTAGGCGAGCCGGCGGATCTCGAGTAGCTGCGCGGCTTCCGCTGCGTCCTGGGAGACGGCGACAAAATCTGCGCCGGCCTGCTCGAAGTGTTTCTCCATCGCCGCTGCTGCTGCGTCGGCGTCGACCCCGTCGGCCTGTGCGATCAGCATCGAGGCAGTGTTGTCTTCCAATCCGATCCGTTTCCAGTCGTCGACTGCGCGCAGAGTCGCGCGATCGATCAGCTCCAACAGGCTCGGCCCGATCCCGTCACGAACGACAGCGGCAACGGCGTCCGCTGCGGAGCGGAGAGAATCGAAACTGCCGACGACGGTGACCGGTGCTCTCTTGGGCTTGGGCTGCAACTTGAGGGTGGCGCTCGTGACGACTCCGAGAGTTCCTTCCGAGCCGACGAGAAGACTGGTCAAGTCGTATCCCGCAACACCTTTGACAGTCCTTCGGCCCGTCCGTACGATCCGACCGTCGGCTAACACCACCTCGAGACCCAAGACAGAATCGCGGGTGACGCCGTACTTCACACATCGAAGTCCGCCGGCGTTGGTGGCGATGTTTCCACCGATCGTGGAGATCTCGAAACTGCTCGGATCGGGGGCGTACATCAGCCCGTACTCGTCTACCGCTCGACTGATGTCGGCGTTGATCACCCCGGCTTCCACGACAGCGAGCTGATCGTCCGGATTGACCTCGAGAATCGAGCGCATGCGAGTGGTCGAGATGACCAGGCAGCCCTCGACGGCTGTCGACCCGCCCGCCAAACCGGTTCCCGCGCCGCGAGTTACCACCGGGACCCGGTGAGCAGTAGCCCATTTCAGAGCCTCCGAGATGTCGGCCGCAGTTCCGGCGAGCATGACGGCCGCCGGCTGGCCGGGTTCGGCGAGATGGGCCTCGTCGCGACGGTACGAGTCCATTACCGACGGGTCGGTGATCAGGCGACTCGAACCGATCGACCGAGCGAGTTCGTGGACGGACATTCTTTTCTCCAGTCGGTCAAAGGTTGTGTGCGAGTGTGTCCACAGCGGCGATCACGGCGTCTTCTGCTGCCCGCTCGCCGACGGTGACCCGCACTCCCTCGCCGGGGAACATCCGGACCGAGACACCTTGCGCGACGCAGGCCGCTTCGAGTGCAGACGCTCTCTCGCCGAGAGGGATCCACACGAAGTTGGCGCCGCTCGGGACGGTCTCGACGCCGCGCAGAGTCAATTGCTCACGTAGGTGAGCGCGACCCGCAGTCACCGTTTCGACTATCGAATCGGTGTGCGCCGGATCGGTCAAGGCCGCGCAGGCCGCGGCCTCGGCAACTGCGCTGAGTCCGAAGGGCGGTGCAGCGCTGCGAAGATCGGCTGCGATCGCCGATTTGGTGACGGCATAGCCGGCACGAAGTCCGGCCAATCCGTAAGCCTTGGAGAAGGTTCGGAAGACGACGATGTTGGGAAAGGTTCGAAGCAGATCGACGCCGTCGACGTCGCTGGTCGCGAACTCCCGGTAGGCCTCGTCCAGGAGGATGAGGACGTCACCCGGGATCGCGCGGGCGAACGCGACGAACTCGGCGGTCGAGAACTCGCTACCGGTCGGATTGTTAGGGTTGCAGACGAGTACCGCGCGGGTCTGCGGGGTCACGGCTGCCGCCATTGCACTCAGATCGTGCCGATGTTCGGAATCGAGTGCGACGGGGACACCGCTCGCCCCGGCGATTCCGATCAGTATCGGGTACGCCTCGTAGCTGCGCCACGGGTAGACGACCTCGGTGCCCGGACCCGTGTACGCAGTCAATACCTGCTGGAGCAGTGCCAACGACCCGGCGCCGACCAATACCTGGTCGTCGCCGACGCCCAGGCGATCGCTCAACCGGGCGATCAGCGTGTCGCCGAACAACGACGGGTACAAGTGTGATTGTGACGCAGCGAGATTGACGGCGTCGAGAATTGCGGCCGAGGGTGCAACCGTCGACTCGTTGCTCGACGCCCGCCACCGAACCTGCTCGAGGCCGGCTGCTTTGGAGTATCGCGGAAGTGCTTCGATCTCGGGTCGAGGGCGAGGCCTCAGCGCTCCGGACGCGGTCATGCCAGGGCACCGATCGCGTTCTCCGCGGCGGCAACGAGTGCGCCGGATGCGGCCAAGTCCACTGCCGCCTCGATCTCGGGCGACAGGAAGCGATCGGTACCCGGTCCCTGCACCTTCTCGCGCAGGGTTCGGAGTACTGCTCCGGTGGCGGGGGAGGGCTCGAGTGGGGAGCGCAAATCGATTCCTCGTGCTGCAGTGAGTATCTCGATCGCAAGTACTCGGGTGAGACCGTCGATGGACCGGCGGAGCTTGCGCGCACCCGACCATCCCATGGAGACGTGATCTTCCTGCATGGCCGAGGAGGGAATCGAATCGACACTGGCGGGGCTCGCGAGTCGCTTGAGTTCGGACACGATGGCAGCTTGTGTGTACTGCGCGATCATCAGTCCGCTGTCCACTCCGGGATCGTCGGCGAGGAAGGGGGTCAGGCCGTGATTGCGTGCTACGTCGAGGAATCGGTCGGTGCGGCGTTCGCTGATACCGGCGACGTCCGCGGTCACGATGGCGAGGAAGTCCAAGACGTAAGCCACGGGAGCTCCGTGGAAGTTGCCGTTCGAACGAACCCTTCCGTCGAGGGTGACGACGGGATTGTCGACAGCACTGGCCAATTCGCGTCCGGCGACGAGGCGGGCGTGATCGACGGTGTCGCGTGCGCCGCCGGCTACCTGCGGGGCACAGCGAAGTGAATACGCATCCTGAACTCGGGTGCAGTCAGGGCCCGCGTGGCTGGCGACGATCGGGGAGTCGGCAAGCAGGCGCACCATGTTCGAGGCCGCCGCGCCCTGCCCGGGGTGGGGACGAAGAGCCTGAAGATCGGCGGCGAATACCTGATCGGTGCCGAGCAGACCTTCGACGCTCATCGCGGCCGCGATGTCGGCCAACTTGAGCAGATGATCGAGATCGGTGATCGCGAGGGCCAGTTGGCCGAGCATCCCGTCGGTGCCGTTGATCAGTGCGAGGCCTTCCTTCTCGGCCAGAACCACCGGTTCGAGGCCATGGGCAGCCAATGCCGTTGCCGCATCGGTGAGTTCACCGTCCGCGGTGCGGACGGAACCTTCTCCGATGATCGCCATCGCCACGTGCGCCAGTGGCGCGAGATCTCCCGAGCATCCGAGGCTGCCGTATTCGTGGACCACCGGGGTGATGCCTGCAGTGAGTAGGTCGGCGTAGGCCTGCGCGACCACGGGGCGCACTCCGGTGCGTCCCGTGGCGAGCGTCGACAGACGCAGGAGCATCAAAGCCCGAATCACTTCGCGTTCGACTTCCGGGCCCGAACCTGCCGCGTGTGAGCGGATCAGGCTGCGCTGCAACTGCGTCCGCAGATGCGCTGGGATGTGGCGGGTGGCAAGTGCGCCGAATCCCGTGGAAACTCCGTAGACCGGCGTGGGGTCTGCAGCCAGGGCCTCGATGCGTGCGCGACTTTCGGCGATCGCGGCCAGTGAGTCCGCGGTCAATGCGGCGCCGTGACCGTTGCGCGCGACGTCGACGACGTCGGCGATGGTGACAGCGCCGATTCCGACCTCGATGGTTCGGGTGGCTGTCCGGGTGGCAGGGGTGGCGTTCATGGGACTCCAATGATGATGCGATGGCTGTCTAATAAAGTCTTGTATACGAGACTCTAGTCTGGAATATGAGACGAAAACAAGACCCGAGAAGGCCGGAACGGAGAAATTTGTTACATGTCGGCGGGCGGAGTCTCCACCATTCGATCGCCGAGGTCGGCGGAGAACTCGGCGCTGACCGTGCGTACTCGGTCGGCGATCAGTGCACTCTCCTCGGCGGATTTGGAGCCGGAGAGGAAGGTGACGCCGAGAGCTGCGACCGGACGGCCGTCCCGCGTGATCACAGGACTGGCGATGCAATTGATCCCGGATGTCGTCGCATTTTCTTCGACCGCATACCCGCTCTCGCGTGCTGCGGCGAGCAGTTCTCGCAGTTCGGGAAGCGTCGACGGTCCCGTTCCGGTCCGCGTCGGCCAGGTGTATCCCTCGTAGAGAGCGCTGATCTGTTCTGCATCCAGACGGCTCAGAATCGCCCGCCCGACTGCGGTGAGGTGAGCCGGAAGGCGTGTCCCGATTTCGGTCACCAACCGCACGCCCGGCTTGAGCGGTTCACGTTTGTCGAGGTAGATGACATCGGAACCTTGAAGTACCGCCAGATGGGACGTCTCATCCGTCGACTGAGTAAGGGCCAGCATGAATCGTTGGCCCTCGCGGTGCAGTGGGCCGGACCGCATGTACGACGCACCGACTTCGAACGCCGAGACACCCAGGGTCCAGGCGCGTTGATCAGCCCAGTACGAGACGAACCGTCGATCTCGCATGACGTTGAGAAGATGATGCGTCGTGCTCTTCGGTAGCTCGAGGGCGCTGGAGATTTCCGCGGTCGCCAGCGGCACACCCCGGCGAGCCAGGAGATCGAGCACGTCGAGAACACGCTCAGCGGATTTCACGCGGCTCGTGCTCATGTGGGTATGTCCTTACAGGTAGGTCGGAAGGCGGAGCGGGGGAATCACATTGTCTCGGATACGAGACTGGATCGCCAAGTGTTCGGGGCGGTCAGGGAGTCTGGCTGCCGAGTTCCGCGGACAACCGGGCGCAGTGCTCCACCAAGACACGACCGTGGCTGGCGCAGACCTCGTCCGTCAGACGGAATGTCGGGCCGACGACGCTGAGCGCTCCGGCTATCTGACCGACCGCGTTGTAGATCGGCGCGGCAACCCCGGTCGAGTGATCCTCGATTGTGTCGTGCGCAATGGCGTACCCGCTCTCGCCTACCTTGCCGCTCAACGCTGCGCCGACGGCGGTGCCGTCCAAGGGAACGCTCTGGCCCACCCACCCCATGTGGCGGATCGCGTGCGTGCCCTCGATCTGATCGAGATACAGCGCAGTGTCTTTCGGTCCCCTCGTCGACAGGTAGGTCGACTCTCTCGTGGTTTCGGCGATGGCCTTCATCGCGGGCCGGGCTCTCGGCAACAGTTGATTGTCACCGAGAGCGCGAGCCCCGATCTGTAGTAGCCGCGGGCCTACGCGATAGACGTTGTCCTCGCCGCGGACGACGAACTCGGTTTGTTCGAGGCTTCTGATCAGGCGAAGCGCGGTACTGGTTGCCAGATCGGTCGCCTTGGCGGCGTCGCCGAGCGTCAACCCACCGTGCTCGACGATCGCACCGAGAAGTTCGAACGTGCGATTCGCGCTGCGGGTCACGTCGCCGGGGGCCATGTCCTACTCCAAGTGCCGAGGGATGTCTGCGCTGAATCTATCGCGAGCCCGGCAGTACCTCACCGTGGTGCTCGTCCAGCAGGGGGCTGCGGCGAACCCGCGGGCGTCGGCTCTCACCGAACACGACGGGTTGTCGTACGTAGGAGATCTTTCCTGCTACCGGGTGCTCGAACGATTCGACGACCCCCCGATACTCGGCCTGCGCGGAGGTGAGTGCCTGCTGGACGTCCCAGATCTCCGAGCCGGCGAGGCCCGCGTCGCCGAGAATGCCGACCACGCCGGCGACGGTCTTTCCGGCAGCCCAGTTTTCGATCTCCTTACGCAACGCCGGCTCGTTCTCGGTCCGGGCGGTGTCGTCGGCAAAACGAGGATCTGCGATCAGGTCAACGCGATTCATCGTCTGCGCCAATTTCTCGAAGCCCGATTGGCTCGCAACCGCGAGGACAAAGAGTCCGTCGTCGGCCTTGTAGGTGTCGAAGGGTGTGGAGACCGGATGTCGGTTGCCGACGCGTGGGGGAGTGAGCCCGGTGGACTGCAGCTGGCTGTGCGCTGTCGGCAGCATGGCGAGCATGCTGTCGAACATCGCGACGTCCAGGTGCTGCCCGAGTCCTGTCGCCCGTGCACTCAGCAGGGCGGTGCTGATTCCCCAGGCAGCGAACAGCCCGGCGACCAGGTCTCCGAACGACTCACCCAACCGGGTCGGCCCGGATTCTTCCGAACCGGTGATGCTCATGATTCCCGAAAGAGCTTGGACTACAAGATCGTAGGCGGCGGCTCCGGACATCGGTCCGTCCTGTCCGAAACCGGAGATGGACGCGTACACGATCCGGGGATTGCGAGCCCGCGCAGCCTCGTAGTCGATTCCCAGGCGCTTGGTGACACCCGGGCGAAAGTTCTCGACGACGACGTCCGCGGTCTCGATGAGCGTCAGCAGCGCCTCACGGTCCTCGTCGTTCTTGAGGTTGAGCGCCACCGAACGCTTGCCGCGATTGAGCACGTTGAAGTAGATGCTCTCGCCGTCGCGGAACGGGCCGAGGTGCCGAGAGTCTTCACCGTGTTCGGATTCGATCTTGACGACGTCTGCGCCGGCATCGGAAAGCAATGCGGTGCAGTAAGGCCCGGCGAGGACACGTGAGAGGTCGATGACCCGGATGCCGTCGAGTGGGGGAAGTGCAGTCATGTCCGCGCCTTTCAGAATTCGGTGGAACGCGGCGACGGAGCATTGCCGGCAATGGTGAGCAATTGGATCTGCGAGGTGCCCTCGAAGATGCGGAGAATGCGGCAATCGCGGTACAGGCGTTCGATTTCCGATTCGCGCATGAAACCTGCGCCACCGTGGATCTGCACGGTTTGATCGACGATCGAGAAGCAGGCTTCGGTGGCGACGTACTTCGAAATCGATGCGGCGCGGCGGATGTCCTGGCCGGCGTCCTTGACGTCGGCGGCCCAGTCGGCGGTGACGCGTGATGCGACAAGTTGCGCGTCGCAGCCACCGAGAAGTAGCTGGATTGCCTGGAAGTCGAAGATCGGCGTGCCGAACTGCCTTCGCTCCGTTGCGTACTCGCGTCCCAATTCCCAAGCGCGCAAAGCGATGCCGTTTGCCATTGCCGCCACGTCGATGCGCGCGCGGTTCAGGGCGGTCAAGGCGATGTTGCCGCCGCGACCTTCGGTACCGATCACGGAGTCGAGCGGCAGAACGACGTCGTCGAGGTAGACGGTGTACGTCGGAGCCGAACGAATTCCCATCTTGTCCTGCGGCTCCGAGTAGCTGATTCCCGGAGTTCCCTTGGGGACGACGAAGGCGGTGATGCCTCGGAATCCTGCGCTCGGGTCCGTCTTGGCGAAGAGCACGACCAGGTCGGCTTCCTTGGCGTTGGAGATGTACGTCTTGGATCCGGAGAGATGCCAGCCGTCGTCCTCGCGTCGGGCGACGGTACGCATCGAGGCGATGTCGGAGCCGGCATCGGGTTCGGTGAGTGCGAAGCCTGCCAGCAGTTCGCCCGAGGCGAGCCGGGGCAACCAGCGCAGCTTCTGTTCTTCGGACCCGCCGACGAGGATCGGCTCGAGGCCCAGGTAGTGGGCGGTGTAGATCGATGCCAGCGCGGCATCGGTGCGTGCAACTTCTTCGATGGCGACCAGTTGGGTTCGTGTCGACAGACCCAGTCCGCCGAATTCCTCCGGCACGGAAATGCCCATGAGGTCCTGCTGCCCGAGGCGCTTGACCAACCGTGCCGGGAACTCTTTGGACTCGTCGCGTGCGGCTGCTCCCGGGTGGATCTCGGCGTTGGCGAAGGCTCGGACGGTACTGCGGAACTCTGCGAGATCAACGCTGTCGATGTCGTGCGCGGTCTGGGTAGTCACGGGGGCTCCTTCGAGGCGAGGTAGTTACGAATTTCATCTAATGAAATCTAATTGCCACTAGTCGGCATGATTTGACTATGGCTGAGGGTGGCGAATTTGTCCAGGGGTGAAGCTGTTGTGTCGCGGCTCACGTTCTGCAATGATCAACTTGTCTAAGCCTGTATAGACAAGTTGATCGCGGATGGAACCCACTACCAGTCGGAAGCAGCGTGGCTTTCGGCGGAAGGTGCTGACATGAGCCTCGTTTCAGTCGACACGACACCGGACTCCGAGCATGTGAGGAGGGTGTCCAGTACGTATTTCGAGGGCTTGTCGGCTGATCGATACGCGGCGCTTGCCGAAGACCGCAAGCTTGCGATTGTCGCCGCGCACATGGACCTTTCGCACCGAAGAGGACTCAATTCGTCGATCTCGCGACTCGCGCCGGCCGGGGAGTTAGGGGATGGCCCGGCGATTCAATACGTCGGCGACGACATGCCGCAGCTCGTCGAAGCGGTACTGGCGACACTTGCCCGCGCCCGCGTGGAACCGGAATTCGTGGTGCACCCCGTGCTTCGCACAGTCGTGCAACAGGCGCCCAGCACTGAAGACGCCCTGGTTGGGGAGCGCACCGAATCATGGATCCACATAGGACTACCCGCGCATTGTTCGGACGAGCAGGCGCAGTTGATCGCTGACGACGTCGCCGGAATCCTCGACCGTATTGCGCGTGCCTTCCGCGATTCCGTGCCCCTGTGGGATCTCGTCGACGAGGCGCGCGAGCAACTGGACTCGAACGGCTACGCCGAAGAAGCTGACTTTCTCCGGTGGTGCAGCGCCGGAAACTTCAGTGTCGTCGGCGGTGTGCGGACTGTCGACAGTGACGAGCCGTACGCCCTCGGCGTGCTCCCCGATCCGACCGGCTCTTCGGATGCGAAAGCGGCGCCCCTCTCGATCGCAGTGGTGTACCTCCGGCAAGGGTTCGGTGGATCCGAATACGCCACCGAGATCGACATGTCCATCGGTGACCGTGCGTACCGATTCATCGGGTTCTTCACCGCGACCGGTCTGGTCGCCGACGTCAGGCGAACCCCGCTCGTGCGAGGACGCGTCGCAGACATCTTCGATGCCTCCGGATCCACCGTCGATTCGTTTGTCGGACAATCGATGCTGGCAGTTATCCAGTCGATTCCGGTCACAGTGCTCCTGGCAGCCGAGCCGGCCCGAATCGCGGACGCGCTGGACGAACTCACTTCCGTGGACGGCCGAACGTCGATCCATCTGTTCTTGCAACCGGTGGGAAGTTCCCCGGCGACGGGGCGAGATCAAGAGTTGTCGGCTTTGCTCTTCGTTCCGCGCGAGAAATTCAGTACGACGATCAGGACAACGGCCGAGTCGGTATTCGCCGACGCACTCGGTGCCCGCAATATCGAGTTCTCCAGTCGAGTCTCGGAATCCCCCTTGGCCGTCGTACATTTCACGGCCACGGTCGGCGGCGGCGCGAACTTCGCGTCGGCGCGACAAGCACGGGAGATTCGGGACCTCGTCGTCGACGCGTGCCTGACCTGGGACGAGCGGTTCGTTCTGGATGCTTCGAATCACGAAGAGCGGCGCAGGCGTGCTCAGTTCGCCGAGCGAGTTCCGGTGGCGTACAAGCAGGATTTCGACGCCGCCCGAGCCGCCGAGGACATGGTGTTGTTCGAGGGCCTCGCGCCCGGAGAGGTGAGTCCACGACTGGCCCGATCTGTCGACGGACCCGGTACTCACCGACTCGGACTGTACGTATCGGGTGACCCGCTCTCGTTGGGCGAGGTACTGCCGGTATTGCAGAGCCTGGGTGTCGACGTGGTCGACGAACGGCCGTACGAGATCGCACCGGTGGGATCGGAACAGTCCTGGATCTACGAGTTCACGCTCGACTATCCGAGCGCTCCGGTCGAGCGCTTCGACAACTTTGCCGCGCGGTTCGGGGCGGCGTTTGCCGCAGTTCGAAACGGCTCCGCCGAGCCGGACTCGTTCAACGAACTTGTCGCGATCGCGGGACTCGGTTGGAAACAGGTAGTGGTGCTGCGGGCATATGCGGAGTTCTTGCAGCAAGCGGGATTTCCGTACAGCACCAGTCGCGTCGCCGAGGTGCTTGCCGATCATCCCGAGATCGCCGGCAGATTGTGCGAATTGTTCGAGAGCCGTTTCGATCCCGACGTCGTCGACGGCGATAGAGGTACACGTGCAGCAGCGGAGGTGGAAACGGCCGTGGCACAAGTGCAAGGACTCGACGCCGATCGGATCCTGCGCGCATTGTCCGAACTGGTCCGTAACACGTTGCGTACCAACTATTTCGTTTATCCCACTGAATCGATCGGTGCGCTCTCGTTGAAGTTCGATTCGGAGAAAGTGTCCGTATTGCCGTTCCCTCGACCGAAGTTCGAGATATTCGTGTACTCACCCGATGTCGCAGGTGTGCACCTTCGCTTCGGTACGGTGGCTCGCGGCGGCTTGCGCTGGTCGGACCGGAAAGAGGACTTTCGCACCGAGGTACTGGGATTGGTGAAGGCGCAGGCAGTCAAGAACGCAGTCATCGTGCCTGTCGGCGCGAAGGGTGGATTTGTCGTCAAACGCCCACCGGTTCCAGGACTGGGTGCAGACGCAGACCGGGAAGCTGCGTTGGCGGCCGGGATCGATTGCTACCGAACCTTCATCAGCGGACTACTTGATCTGACCGACAACGTCGACAAGCAGAGCGGCGCAGTTGTTGCGGCGCGAAGGGTCGTTCGCCACGACGGTGACGACACGTATCTTGTAGTCGCCGCGGACAAGGGAACTGCAAAGTTCTCCGACATCGCGAACGAGGTGGCCGCGGAGTACGAATTCTGGCTCGGCGACGCCTTTGCATCCGGTGGGTCGGTCGGGTACGACCACAAAGCCATGGGTATCACCGCGAAGGGCGCCTGGGAAAGTGTCAAGCGGCACTTCCGTGAGCTCGGCGTCGACACCCAGAACGACGACTTCACTGCGGTGGGGATCGGAGACATGAGCGGCGATGTCTTCGGCAACGGCATGTTGTGCAGCAAGCACATTCGCCTGATCGCGGCGTTCGATCATCGGCACGTGTTTGTCGACCCGAACCCGTCGCCGGAGCGCTCGTACGTCGAGCGATCACGTCTGTTCGCTCTCCCACGATCCTCGTGGGCCGACTACGACCCGGCGTTGATCAGTGCAGGCGGCGGAGTGTGGGAACGCTCGGCGAAGCGCGTCCCGATCAGTGACGAGATGCGTCAGGCACTCGGTCTCGAAGACGACGTCACCGAACTGACTCCACCGCAGCTGGTTCGGGCGATTCTGTGCTCACCGGCAGATCTGTTGTGGAACGGCGGCATCGGGACGTACGTCAAGGCGTCCGGTGAGTCCGACCTCGAAGTCGGAGACAAGAGCAACGACACGGTTCGGGTGAACGGCAACGAAGTCCGTGCTCGGGTGATCGGTGAGGGAGGCAACCTCGGCCTCACCCAGGCGGGACGAATCGAGTACGCACGCGGCGGCGGGCGGATCAACACAGACGCCCTCGACAATTCCGCGGGAGTCGATTGCTCCGATCACGAGGTGAACATCAAGATTCTTCTCGACTCCCTCATCAGTTCAGGCGCCGTCGCAGACTCGCATCGTGTCGAACTACTGGAATCGTTGACCGACGAGGTCGCCGAACTCGTTCTTGCAGACAACCGTTCACAGAACGAACTGATGGGCACCACGCGTGCGGACGCGGCGGCGATGATCGGTGTGCACGGCAGGGTGATTTCCAGCCTCGAATCCAGAGGGATCGTCGACCGAGCAATCGAGGGGTTTCCGACCAAGAAGCAGTTCGCCGCGGCCGAGAAGACGGGAACGGGGCTGACGTCGCCGGAACTCGCCACACTGATGGCGCACGTCAAGCTCGATCTGAAATCCACGCTGTTGGCGGGAAGTTCGATAGACAATCAGATCTACCGCCAGACGCTGGCGAACTATTTTCCGGAGGGTGTTCGAGATGCCGGGGGTGACGCCCTCGACCGGCACCCGCTGCGGCGCGAGATCGTTGCGACCGTGCTGACGAACAACGTGGTCGATCGTGGCGGCATCACCTATGCGTATCGGCTCGGTGAAGAAGTCGGCGCTGATCCGGAAGACGCAGTACGTGCATTCACCGTGGTCTCCGAGGTATTCGGACTCTGGGAGTTGTGGAACGACATCAGCGAAGCCTCGATCTCGACTGCCGTGTCCGACGAGTTGATCCTGCTCACCAGACGACTGCTCGACCGGGCGTCACGGTGGATGCTGACGCGTCGGCCTCAACCGCTGGCCGTCGGGGCCGAGATCAGCCGATTCGGTGATCGCATCGCGGAGGCGTCGGCAGAACTCGGTGGCTGGCTGGTGGGCGCCGATCAGCGGAACCTGGCTGCGCGAACGGTCCTCATCACGGACAAGGGCGCACCCGAGAACCTGGTCAGGCGAGTGGAGATCCTGCTCGATCAGTTCGGACTGCTCGACGTCGTGGAGATCGCGGACCTCGCCGATCGCGCGATCTCGGAGACCGGCGAACTCTACTTCCGGCTCGGTGAGCACGTCGGGCTCGTGCCGATGCTTAACCGAGTGTCTGCATTGAGCAAGGACGGAAAATGGAATGCGTTGGCGAGGTTGTCGTTGCGTGACGAGCTGTACTCGACGGTGCGAGCCTTGACCCTCGACGTCTTGGCCGACGCGGAAACAGGTGACTCGACAGCGGAAAAACTTGCGAGGTGGGAAGAAAGGAATGCGTCGAGAATAGAGAGGTCGACTCTCGCGCTCGCAGAGATCGAGGCATCCGGGCAACACGATCTTGCTGCGCTTTCGGTTGCGACGAGCCAATTGCGGCGCATGGTGGGCTAGGTCGGGCGCCGGCACTCGCGGTTGGATCGGAAAGGTGCACCAGGCGGATAGACTTCGGAGGCCGAACGGGAGAACCGACTCGGTGGTTTTCGACGAACGGGTGGTGGCGATGGCGATTGCTGAAGTGGACGCAGAACTCGCCGTGCTGTTCAACGAGGCAGGCGGCGAGTCCGCCCCTGCCTACGAACGGGTCAAGAACCTCGTGATCTCGCAGATCAATTCGGGTCGGTGGACCGAAGGTGATCAGTTGCCTTCGGAGAATCAACTGGTCAGTGCGCTGGGGTTGTCACGTATGACGATCAATCGAGCGCTTCGCGAACTCACCAGCGACGGTCTGATCGTGCGGATGATGGGGGTCGGTACCTTTGTCGCCGCCACGAAGACCGCGTCCCCGCTGTTCGAAGTCAAGAACATCGCCGACGAGATTCAGCGGCGCGGCCACCGTCATCGAACCGAGGTCGTGTTCGTTCGTGAGGAAGAAACCGACCACGGGCAGACGTTCCTTCGTGAATCGGTGGGCAAACGGGTGTTCCATTCGCTGATGGTGCACTTCGAGGACGAAACTCCGATTCAGGTGGAAGACCGGTTCGTGAATCCGAACGAGGCGCCCGACTATCTGCGCCAGGACTTCACTGCGATCACCCCCAACAACTACCTGAGTGACGTTGCGCCTCTGGTTCGCGGCGAGCACGTCGTGGAAGCGGTGTTGGGGAGCCCGGACGAATGCGAACTGCTCCGCATAGATCGAGGGGAACCGTGCCTGCTGATTCGCCGCCGCACCTGGTCGGCCAACGGGTTGGTCAGTGCGGCGCGCTTGATCCATCCGGGTTCACGCAATCGCTTGGAAGGAACCTTCGAGCGCTGATCGCTTCGAATGGCGAGACCTGAACACAGGCTCGTCCGATCGCACCATTTTCGGGTGCAACTTCGGTGCAATCGACCAGGACGTGACTGCGAGCACACTGAGATCATGGGTGGACGGTTATCGCTTCCGCAACCTCACGTCCCGACGAGTGAGACCCGAGCGGATCGCAGCAACACCGTCCAAGCCACTCGCTTCCATGATCGAAGGAGTTCGACCTGTGACCGACTTGCCCAAGGACCTACTTGTCGCCCCGAAGTGGCAGGAACGCCTCGACGAACTGGCAGCCAAGCATTCGGTACCGGGTGCGCAGGTCGGTGTGATCGCGCTGGGCGAAGACGGCACTGCGGACATTCGTGTCATCACCACCGGAGTGACGAGCCTGAACACGCGCGTCGACGTCGACGCAGACACGCTGTTCCAGTACGGATCCGCGAGCAAGATCTGGACGACGACGCTGACCATGCAACTCGTCGACGAGGGCAAGCTGACGTTGGACACCCTGGTGGTGGAGGTGCTTCCGGAGTTCACGATCGCAGACCCTTCCAACACGAAGGAAATCACGATCCGCCAGTTGCTCACGCACACAAGCGGTATCGACGGAGACCTGTTCAACGACACCGGTGACGGTGACGACTGCGTCGAGAAGTACGTCGACGAACTCGCTACGGCGATCAGCGTCACCAAGCCCGGTGGGCATCTGAGTTACAGCAACGCGGGTTTTGCCGTTGCCGGCCGCATCGTCGAGGTCCTTCGTGAGATGACGTGGGACGAGGCGTTGGTCGAATACCTCTGGAAGCCACTCGGATTGACGCACATCATCACCAAGGCCAAGGACGCCCCGCTGTTCCGCACCGCCGTCGGCCACGTGGCCAACCCGGATCGGACGGCGCCGGACAAGGTGGTTCCGACCAAACAGTGGCTGCTCCCGCGCGGTATCGGACCGGCCGGCATCATCACCGGATCTGTCAGCTCTCTGCTGACGTTCGGAGCTGCACACATGCGTGACGGACTCGCTCTGACGGGTGAGCGCATTCTGTCCGAAGAATCCGCGCGTCTGATGCGCACCCCGCAGTTCGACCTGACCGCGGTCTCGAGCGTCGATCAGGCTTGGGGTCTCGGCTGGATCCTGTCCGACTGGGGCGGTGTGACGTCCGCGCAGCACGGTGGTGCGACGATCGGCCAGATCACTCGTTTTCACACCTTCCCCGAACTCGGCCTGGCCATGGCCGTTGTCACCAATTCGCGTGGCGGCGGTGCACTCGCCCACGACATCGAGAAAGAGATCGCTCAGGAGCTTGATCTCGTTCTGCCGGAACCGAAGTCCGAGGCAGATGCGGCTGAGATCGACCTGTCGCACATTCTCGGAACCTATGAATCGACCACCGTTCGAATCGAACTCACGCGCGGCGACGACGGCGGATTCCAGGTTCAGAACTTCGCCAAGGTCGAGATCGACGGCGAGCCCCCGGCCCCGCCCACCAAGGTCGTGCCGCTGTCTGCTTCCCGGTTCTCGATCAGTAACGAGAGCGCCTCGGGGGAGATGGCTCATCTCACGATCGATGGCGAAGAATACTTGTACATGACAAGGCTTTTCAAGAAGATTTCCGACTAGCCGCGGCGAGATGATTCTCTCCGCTGAATGAAATCTCGGGCAGGTCGAGGGCGATGAGGGCCCTCGACCTGCCCGCACTACTTTCTCGAGGAAAACTCATGATGAAACCTCTCGCTCCCTTTCCCGACGTGAATCACCCAGCGGCACTGGACGCTTACGGCCTTGCGCCGGTCATCGACGGTCACAACGATCTGGCATGGACGGCTCGCGAGACTGCCGCCTACTCGGTGAAGAATCTCGAGAAGGATTCCATCTTCCAAACCGACATCGACAAACTCGGTCGCGGTGGCGTCGGTGCGCAGTTCTGGTCGGTTTACACCCCGTGTGACATGACCGAGCCAGAGGCGGTTCAGTACACCCTCGAACAGATCGACTTCGTGTATCGGATGATCGAGCGGTACCCGGATACTTTCGAATTCGCGCGCACAGGCGACGACGTGCGTCGAATCTGGAGTGAGGGCAAAGTCGCGTCCTTGTTGGGCGCGGAGGGCGGTCACAGTATCGGCAGCTCGCTCGGTGTCTTGAGAATGATGGCGCGCCTTGGTCTTCGGTACATGACCCTGACGCACAACGACAACACCGGGTGGGCGGACTCCGCGACGGATACGCGAGTGCACGGCGGTCTCACCGACTTCGGTCGCGAGATCGTGCGCGAAATGAATCGGCTCGGCGTACTCGTCGACCTGTCGCACGTCTCGGTGGAAACGATGAGAGATGCCATCGAGACGTCGTCGGCACCGGTGGTCTTCAGTCATTCGTCGTGCTCTCAGCTATGCGGTCACCCCCGCAACGTTCCCGACGACGTCATGCGGTTGCTCGCGGACAACGGTGGTGTGATCATGATCGCCTTTGTGCCCATGTTCCTTTCTACCGAATACAACGAGTGGTTCAAGGGCGGACGGGTCGGCCCACGGCCGGCGATGACGGTGGACCATCTGGCCGATCACGTCGAGCATGCCCGAGACGTCGCGGGCATCGACCACATCGGTTTGGGTAGTGACTACGATGGGTTCGACGACTTTCCGGACGGTATGCAGGACGTATCCGGTTTCGCGGTGTTGATAGACCGTCTGGCGGAACGCGGTTGGTCCGCGGAGGACTTGGCAAAGCTGATGGGCAACAACGTGTTGCGTGTGCTCGACGAGACCAGTGCGGCCTCGATATCGAGCCTTTACTAGCCGTATCGACGCCCGAGAAGATGAGGATGAGAATGAAGAAGATTCGTACCGTTGCACTGAAGGTGGTTGCTTCGGTGTCCGTAGTTCTAGTTGTGCTGGTATCGATTGCGCTCGTGTTCAATGTCAGCTCCAGCAAGGCGAGCGTCCCGACCGGGGACACGGGCAACCAGTTCGTGTCCGTCGACGGAAAGAACATGAGCTACTCGATCCGCGGCAACGGCGATCAGACCATAGTGCTGCTGCCCGGGTTCGGAACGTCCGCACCGATTCTCGACTTCACACCGCTTGTCAACGAGCTGGCGCCTGACTACCGCGTCGTCACGATCGAGCCCTTCGGCTACGGGCACAGTGACCAAACGGACAAGGACCGCACGACTGCGAACATCGTCGAAGAGATTCATACGGCAGTACAGTCGCTGGGGATTGAGGAATACATCCTCATGGGACACTCGATCACTGGTGTCTATGCACTGGACTACACCGCGAAGTACCGCGACGAGGTCACCGCATTCGTGGGCATCGACAGCAGTGTTCCAGGGCAGCCGAATATGGATACCAAATTTCCGATCGACGCACTCCGAGTGGGAAGGCAGTTGGGCTTGTCGGAACTGCTGTCCAAGTTCGTCGGTGGTGAGAACTCGGACGAGTACCTCGACGCTGCAGCAAAGGACGAGATGCGACAGTTGACTGCGAAGAACAACTTCAGCGACACCTACCTCAACGAGATGGACCATCTTTCCAGCAACTTCGCAGAAGCAATCGGCAGGACGTTCCCGGCCGATCTTCCGATTCTGTTGTTCGCCGTGCAGAATTCCGAAGTCGAGGGCTGGACTGCGCTGCACGAAGGGCAGGCCGCCTCCGTTGATCACGGAGAGTTGATCTTGCTGGACGGGGACCACTACCTGCACCACACCCGATCAAAGGAGATCGCCGAGAACGTCAACAGGTTCTTGGGCGAGCTGAACTAGATTTGGTAGACGTTGAGTTGAACGCGGAGTCATCGCATTGCGATGGCTCCGCTTCTTCCATCTCTACCGATCGTTTGGAGGCATTGTGGCGCAGATCTTTTCACGCCTCGAACTGATGAGTGAGCTGGACTCGGCATATTCGAAACTCGACGTGTTACTTGACGGCGCCGCCGAGGCCGATTTGTTCGACGTCATTGCCGTCGATGCGTGGACGGTGCACGACGTACTCGCGGTGCGTGTCTGGTGGGCAGAGGCCGTCGTAGAGTGGATAGGCGCCGGACTGCGTGACGAGACACCACAAACGCCGGCTGCAGGTTACAAGTGGACGCAAACTCCCGCACTGAATCAGTCGGTTGTCGACGCGAGCACCGACGTTCCGATTCCGGTGCTTCGCGATCGATTGCAAGCTGCCGTGGCGTTGTTACGCAGCTACGTCGAGACCCTCGACGACGATCAACTGCTGTCGGTCGGGGTTTTCTCGTGGACCAGGACGTGGCCGGTGTCGAGGTGGATCGCCGTCAATACGATCACCCAATATGCGTCTTTGTCGAAAATGATTCGGCGACTACTGAAATCGGCGAATCAGCTCTGAATGCGGTGCATCCGCCAGACCGTCGGTCCGTCGGTCAGTGAGATTTTGCCTGCGATCGTGAACCCGAATCGTTGGTAGAGCGGGAGATTTCGTTCGGTCGACGTATCGAGCCAGCAATCCTGTTCGGTTCGATCCAGTTCCGCCAAAGCATGTTTCAGTAGCGCGGAACCCAATCCGGTTCCGCGTGAGCGCGGGGTCGTACCGATCGTTGCCAACGACCACGCGTGTTCGGGTACGGGAAGCGCAGACAGTTGTTCGTCAGCCTGAAGTACGCGCTCGAACCGATCTCCGTGCAGTTCGACGATCTTCTCGACAGTCTCTCCATCAGGCTCGGGGGTGTCCGGCGGCAGGACGGCGATGACGCCGTTGCCGGAATCATCGATGTAGGAACGCCCGAACGGTAGTGCCAGGTGTTCGAGGTAGATCCGTTGCAGAGCCGCGACGCGTTCCACGTGGGAGTCTTCGGCGACGCACCAGTTCGTCCAGGGGTAGTCGGCAAACGCCTCACCGAGGACCTCGGCGGCACGGTCGAGGTCGTCGGTGGACAGCGGTCGAACAGAATTCTGCATAGCGCCACTTCAGCACAGTCGAGCCTGACGTCGCCACTCGATTTCGGCGGTGTAGCAGGTGCGCGGGCCGTGGTCACGTACTTGTGAGTTCATTCAAGAAAGTTGGACGCCGCCGTCGAACCTGCGTTCACTGGTAGTGATCGGGTAATCGCCTAGCTGTCAATTCCGGGCATGTGAGATCCGGGTATGGCGATTCTCCGCGAAGGGAACGGATATGAACAGGCTCGAAGGAAAGAACGTAGTGATCACCGGCGCCGCCAGTGGAATCGGGCGTGCAGCAGCAGAACTCATGGCGGAAGAAGGCGCCAAAGTGCTGGTTGCCGACCTCGATCCGGCGCGTGCAGAGGAAGCGGCGGCGGCGATTCGCGAGACCGGTGGCAATGCACTGGGTTTCGGCGTCGACGTCATGAACGAGGACTCCTTGGCTGCGATGATCGAAAGGGCGGTCGCCGAATTCGGCGGCATCAACGTCTTGTGCAATCACGTGGGCGGTAGTAATCCGCGCAAGGATCTCGACCTGCTCCGGATGGACCTGGACGAGTGGGATCGCGTGATGTCGCTCAACGTGCGTAGCACCGTGGTCGCTTCACGCCTTGCCATTCCGCACATGAACAGCGCCGGCGGAGGATCGATCGTCAACACGGCCTCGGTGGGTGGATTGATCGGCGATTCCCTGCAATCTGCCTATGGATCAGCCAAGGCGGCGGTCATCCGGTTGACTCAGTACATTGCAGTCCAGTACGGAGCGAACGGTGTTCGGTGCAACGCCGTAGCGCCGGGTGCGATCATGACACCCGCACTCGTGGACAACATCCCAGCTGACGTCATCGAAGGCATGAAGCAGGCCAACGCCCTGCCTTACCTCGGCGAACCCGAAGACATTGCACACGCCATGGTCTACCTGGCGTCGGACGAATCTCGCTACATGACGGGGCAGACCCTGGTGGTCGACGGCGGCCTCACCAGTAAGAGTCCGCTCGCGACCGGCCGTTTGTCGATGTTGAGCTGAGTCAGCTCCGCCAACCGCTGGGGCCGGCGCCCAGAACCTCGATAGATCCCTGACTGGCGTGTGAATGCTTGGTGCGGTGCGTTATTCGCCACGTGCCATCCACCCGAGCCCACGAATCGTGGTAGTCGCCGAGGGTGAAGAAGTTCAGGTGAGCTTTGCTCCCGGTGCCCACATGCATGTCGCTGACGTAGGAGCGACTGGTGGCGAGATCGCCGACCACCTCGACCAGAACGTTGCCGATCAGATGTTGGGTGGGTCCGCACTCGTCGAGGAACGAGCGGATGGACGCCACGACCTCGGCGGGTCCGCGGAGAGTTCCGGTGCCCAGTTCCGCCGTAGCGTCCGGCGTCATGATCCGGTGGAGTTCATCCCAGTCGCGGGCGTCCATGGCTCGCGCGAACTCGAAGACGGCGCGGGTGATCTCGCGTTCGTCGAGGAGAGTGGTGATGTCGATGCTCATGCTGTGCGCCTTTCTTAACGTCGGGGGGTTAATAAAGGCGCACAGCAGAAGTCAGCGGTTCAGTAGCTTGCGCATCGCTTCGGCAGCGCCCTTCACCATCTTGTCTCGGGGGAAGCCACTGCGCTTCTTGGCGCCTTCGTAGTTTCCTGCGGCGACCCAGATCGGGCCGTCGGCAAGGTGTTCGAGACCTTCACGTGCAACATCTTCGGGCTCTGCGACGTTCATACCCGGGATGTCGAAGTTCAGTCCCGCGCGAATCATAGCCGGTGTGCGAGTGACACCGAGAATGAACTCGACGACGTGAACACCGTACGGCTGGAGTTCGAGCCACAGGCTTTCGGCGAAGATGCGCCCGAATGCCTTGGACGCCGCGTAGATACTCTGGTGCTCGGAACCCATGAAGCCCGCAAGTGAACCGAGCAGCATGATGCCGCCGCGTCCGCGCTCCTTCATCAAACCGCCGAAGTGGTGCGAGAGTTCGAGTTGCTTGTTGATGTTCAGCTCGATAACCCCGGCAAATCCGTTCAGATCGCCGGTGACGAACTCGTGGCCGTAGCTGTTGGCGCCGGCGTTGAAGATGAGCAGGCCCACCTCGACGTCGTCGGTGACGGCTTTGATCTGATCGAGCGCGTCGGGAACGAGCAGATCCAATGCGAGAGTGCGTACTTCGACGCCATTGGCGCGTGCCTTGGCTGCGGTCTCCTCGAGTGGGCCCGGCTTGCGTGCGATGAGAACGAGGTTGATGCCGATCTTGCTGAGCTCGTCGGCGAACCCCGCGCCGACACCTTCGGAACCGCCGGCGATGACTGCCCACGGACCGTAGTACTGAGGATCGATCATTACTACCTTCTTCGAAAGATGTTGACTTGACTAGTGAAACGGAGCCGGTACGGGTTCGCTGTCGTCGACGATCGGCTTGGGCACCGGGTCTTCGTCGAGGATTTCGATCTCCCCGGCATTCGCAGCATCGACGATGGACGCGATCAAGGCGCCACACTCCTTGCGGGGAGCACCGGGTCGGCCCTCTCTTTGCCCGAATTCACGTTCGTCGGCAATTTCAAGGCACTTGGCGCGGGCCTGGTCGCTCCACTGAACAGTGGTGTGTTCCCAACTGTTCTTCTGGACCAGGACCTGCGCCTTGCACTCAGCGCACTGAAGAGGCTGCATCTTCTTCGGCCTTCTTCGCAGCGAGGTTGTCTTCGACTTCCTTCTGCCAGGCGGCGACGGGGCGCGCGGTGTCGAGTTCGAATTCGAATCGCTCGGTCATTTCGGGGGCGATATCCGCCACGTCGACGTAGAACTGCTCGTACCAGCGGCGGAGCTGATAGACCGGGCCGTCTTCTTCACACAGGAGCGGGTTCTCGATGCGAGTCTTGTTCTTCCAGATCTCGACGTCCTGCTCGAAGCCCTTGGCGATGAAGGTGCCGAAGTTCGCGGCCATCGCGTCGGCGGCTTCGCCCTGGAAACGATCCGACTTCTTGACGATGATGCCGTACTGGAGCACGAACTTGTCCGCACTGACCGGGTAGTGGCAGTTGATGAGCACGGAGTCGACGTTGTAGTCCTCGTACTCGTAGGTCAGGTCGTCGACCATGAAGGAGGGCCCGAAGTACGTGGCGACCGAGTTGCTGCCGACCATCTTCGGGGTGCCTGCTGCGTGGGGACGCATGTCCGAGCGAGCGACGCCGCGCATGTACTGCGTTGCAGCGTGGCCTTCGAAGACGTTCTTGAAGTACGTCGGGAACGAGTAGTGCACGTAGAAGAAGTGCGCCATGTCGACGATGTTGTCGACGATTTCACGGCAGTTCGTGTCGACGGTGGTGGTGTACCAGACCCAGTCGCTCCACTCGTCGCTGAGCGCGCCTTCGATGCGGGGGATGGCCACGTCGTCGGTCGGCGGGTTGCCCTCGGGGTCGTGCCAGACGAAGAGCATGCCATCCTGGTCGAGGGTCTGCCAAGCACGCGTCTTGGCCAGCGGGGGAACGCGGCGTGCGTACGGAATCTTCTGGCACTTGCCGTTGCCGCCCCAGCGCCAATCGTGGAACGGACAGGCAATGGCGTCGCCCTTGACGGTGCCCTGGCTGAGGTCGCCACCCATGTGACGGCAGTACGCGTCGAGGATCTTGACGTTGCCTTCACTGTCGGCGAAGACGACAAGTTTGGTGCCGAACGCCTCGATCGAGTGCGGCTGGCCGTCCTTGAAGGACTCCGTGAGTCCAATGCAGTGCCATCCACGTGCAAAGCGAGTGGGCGCGGTTCCAGCTTGGATCTCGCGAACCTCGTCGTTGTCGGACTGAGTGATCGTCACGATGAGTCCCGTCCTTTCCAGGGGCAGTGTCGACGCCCGACGCTAGGGGAGCGTGAATTGCCTCTGGGCCGTCGTCTCACTGGCCGGGACCAGCGGAGAGCACGAGGATCGGGCAGCTGATCCCGGCCTGCGGGACTTCGGATCACCGGAACGCATGATCGACATATCGTGACGGGGCAGCCGTTATGTCTATCTGCCGATCCGCTCCCTCACGGTTCGGTGCGAGGAGTGTCTCCCATGGTCAACAAGGTTCTGAGCACAGTCCGTGATCTGCTTCCGAAGATCGCGGCCCGCGCTCAGAAGGTCGACGATTCGCGCAAGATCTCCGAACGGACCATCCGAGAACTGTCCGAAGCCGGCGTCTTCTCGATGCTGGCGCCGAAGAGATACGGAGGCGCCGAGTGCGACCCGGTCCACTTCTACGAAGTGATCCGGGCCATCTCCGCTGCCTGTGGCTCGACGGGCTGGGTCGCCTCGGTGGTGGGGGTGCACCCGTGGCATCTGGCGCTTTTCGACGACCAAGCCCAGGCCGACGTGTGGGGAGAGGATCAGACGACGCTCATCTCGTCCGCCTACGCACCGGTCGGACGGCTGACGGCGGTGGACGGCGGCTACGAGCTTTCGGGCCAGTGGGGCTTTTCCTCCGGCTGTGATCACGCGAGTTGGGCGTTGCTGGGAGCGATGGTGGTCGGCATGGACGGCCGTCCCGTCGATTTCATGACGGTGTTGGTGCCGCGCACCGACTACGAGATCCGCGACGTCTGGGACGTCGTGGGAATGAGAGGCACCGCGAGCAACGAGATCGTGGTCAAAGACGCGTTCGTTCCCGAGCACCGATTGAAGCGCAACTACGAAACCGCGCAACTGCGTGGACCCGGCCAAGCAGTCAATCCTGGTCCGCTGTACAAACTTCCGTTCGGGAGCATCTTTACCTCGACGGTGGCCGCCCCGTGCGTTGGCATCGTTGCCGGTTGTTACGAGGGGTACCTGGACGTGATGCGTGAGCGCGTCCGTCTGAGCTTGGGTGGTGGACGGTTCAGTGAGGATCAGTTCGCGCAGGTCGCCGTCGCACGTGCGTCGTCGGAGATCGACGCCGCGATTCTGCAGATGGATCGCAACATCCGGGAGATGTACGAACTTGCTGTGGCCGGCCAGGAGTTGCCGCTCTCGATGAGGCTTCGGGCTCGTCGTGATCAGGTTCGCGCGACGGAACGTTCGGTGGAAGCGATCGACATGCTGTTCAAGACGGCAGGCGGCAACTCCCTCTCCCGTGGAAACCCGATCGAGCGCGCGTGGCGCGACGTGCACGCAGGCAGCGTTCACGTTGCCAACGAACCGGAGCGCGCGTTGGCGCTGTACGGCCGGGCAGCGTTCGGGCTGCCGGTGGAGGACAACCTGATCTGACGGGTTGGCGCGACGCCGGGCGGGGTATTTGCCTCTGGATGAGGGAAGTTCCGGCTCTGACCATCGGCTCGCTCGTCGACATGGCAGGTGTCACACGAGCGAAAGTGATGCCTGCGGCCCGAACCGGTGTCTTCGAGGAAGTCGGTGCGGGCGTCTCACCGAGTTGGAACGTCTTCTGTAGCGATGATCGGATTGCGTTCACCGATTCCTTCTCCGTCGTGGGCGATCTCCGATTACGTATCGACCGATCCGACCTCCGGGATCTCGGCGGTGGTGTGTCCTGGGCGCCCGCGACTGTGCACGAGCAGGACGGTTCGACGGCTGCCGTGTGCACGCGATCCGCGCTTGCTGCTGTCGTTGCGCGGCTCGCCTCCGACGGCCTCGAAGCCCGTGTCGGCCATGAGGTCGAGTTCACGCTTTTCGGTGACGCGTGTGGCGGTGAATGGTCGGCCTACGGGCTGGATGCGGTCGTTCGGCATGAGGACTTTCTCAAGGACCTCCTGCACAATGCCGAACGCGCACAACTACATATCGAGCAAGTCCATGCCGAATACGGGCCCGATCAATTCGAGATATCGATCGCTCCGAGCGCTCCTGTTCAAGCCGCCGATCTCGTGGTGTTGGCTCGGATCTTGATCAGCCGTACGGCCAGAGCGCACGGATTGGCGGCCTCGTTCTCGCCGATTCCCACCCTGGGCGGCGCAGGAAACGGCGCACACCAGCACTTTTCGTTGACCGCGAATGGTAGTTCGGTCTTCTCCGGCGGCAGTCGGGAGCATGGAATGACCGACGCTGGAGCTTCCGCTTTGGGCGGAATCCTCGCTCATCTGACGGAGTTCACGGCCGTCTTCGCGTCTTCACCGCTCTCCGGCCTCAGGCTGCGCCCGGACAATTGGTCGGGGGCCTACGTCTGTTGGGGGCTCGAGAACCGCGAAGCGGCACTGAGGTTCTGCGCAGAGTCGCCGTCGAATCCGCACGGCGCCAACGCCGAAGTGAAAATCGTCGATCCGTCGGCCAACCCGTATCTGGCGACCGCTGCGATACTTGGCCTTTCGCATATCGGTATCGGCAATGCCGCGCCATTGCCGCCGGAAATTGTGGTGAACCCGTCGACTCTCACGGAGGCGGAACGTGATGAGCGCGGGGTGACCCGAGTCCCCACCGATCTGCGCGAGATAGTGCAGAAGTTCAACTCCTCCTCGGTGGCGAAGGAAATCTTCGGGGAGTCGATCATCGAAGCGATGGTGTCTGTGAAGGGAGCCGAGCGGAAGACGTTCTCCCAGATGGACGAGGTGACAACCGTCGAGCGGCTTCGATACACCTGGGGTTGAAAAGGGTTGACGCCCAGGCCGCTGAGTTCTATGTTTAAGTTATTCCTTAATTAAGGAGTTGCTTACATGGACGAGCGAAGTGTCCGGCTCGATGCAGTGTTCAGTGCACTGGCCGACCCGACGAGGCGTGAAATGCTCTCTCGCCTGACGGATGGTTCGATGACCGTCGGCGAGTTGGCTGAGCCGTTCGAGATGAGTCGACCCGCCATCTCGCAGCATCTGAAGGTGTTGGAGAAGGCCGGTCTCATCGAACGGACCGCCACTGCGCAATGGCGCACCTGCACCCTTCGCGCAGAGGGGCTCGACGACGCCAGTGCCTGGGTCGACGAACATCGGCGGGGTTGGAACGAACGCTTCGATCTCCTCGACGAGCGTCTACGTGAGCTGAAGCAACGTCGACCGAAGAAGGAGAAGGACAATGAGTGACCAGAACGGCGATGCCACCGCAGAATTCACCATCACCCGAATCTTCGACGCACCACGTGAACTCGTGTGGCAAGCGTGGACCGATCCCGACGAGGCAGCCCGCTGGTGGCATCCCGAGGGCGTCAGCAGCCCCCGTGAGCATGTCACGATCGATCCCAGAGTTGGCGGAACGTACCGCTACCTGATGATCAACGACGAGAACGGAGCCGAGTACCCCACCGGCGGAACCTATCTCGAGGTCGACGAGCCGAAGAGGCTTGTCTTCACCTGGGGAAATCCAGGTGATCCGGTAGGCGCCGCGCCTCGGATAACGGTCACGCTCGCAGAACGGGGTGACAAAACCGAAATGACCTTCCACCTGGTAGGAATTCCGGGATTCAAGGGCGATGGGAATGTGTACGACGGATGGGAATCCGCTTTCGACGTGTTGGAAGAAGTTCGAGCCGGCGACTAGTCGGGAATCGGACACCGCGACAGCGGTGCCGGTGATTGAATGAGACTGATACTTCATTCATCACCGACTCAGGAGAGCCTGATGGCACCAGAAGTTGCGGTAGTTCTCGAGGGATACACCTACTTCGAATGCCCGCGCTGGCACGAGAACCGGATCTGGGTGTCGGACTTCTACACCTACCAGGTGATTTCGGCCCGCGAGGACGGGACCGACATACGCGTCGAGGCGGAGGTTCCAGGGCAGCCGTCCGGGCTGGGGTGGCTTCCGGACGGCAGATTGCTCGTCGTCTCCATGCGGGACCAGAAGATTCTACGGCGAGAATCCGACGGCGAGTTGGTCGTGCACGCAGACTTGTCCGGGTACGTCAGTGCCAACGTCAACGACATGCTGGTCGACGCGCAGGGACGAGCGTACGTGGGCAACTTCGGGTTCGATCTGATGAACCTGGCGCCCGTCGAAACGGCAGATCTACTCCGAATCGACCCGGACGGGTCGGTGCACGTTGTGGCACGAGATCTCCACTTCCCCAATGGAATGGCTTTGACGTCAACCGGAGATCTGCTCGTGGACGAAACCTTGGGGAATCGAATCAGCGCGTTTGCCGTCCAACCGGATGGCTCGCTGGGGGAGCGCCGCGACTGGGCGTCGTTCGGATCGGTGCCTGGTGGCCCCGAGATGGAGACCACGCTTGCACAGATTGTTGTAGCGGCCGATGGTTGTTGCATCGACGGAGACGATTCGATGTGGGTGGCCGATGCCCTCGGAAGTCGAATTCTCCACGTGGACCCGTCTGGCAAAATAATCGATGAAATTGCCTTCGACAGCGGCGTCTTCGCCTGTGGGCTCGGCGGTTCCGACGGTCGTACGCTGTTCGTGTGTGCCGCCCCGGACTTCAACGAACACGCTCGCAAGGTGGCTACCGAAGGAAAGCTGCTGTCGATTCGTCTGGAGCCGTTGGCCTGACATGGAATTGGTGACCTCGCTACCTGCCGATATCCCGCTGCGGCAGGTAGCTCAGCGTGTCAGACGCATCGAGAACCTCGGTTTCGACACGGTACACATCTCCGAGACCATTCGCGATCCGTTTGCGGTGGCGGCACTCGCCGTCGAGCACAGCACCACCCTCACTGTCCGGACGTCGATGGTTGTCGCGTTTGCACGCAGCCCCATGGTGACGGCTTTGGCTGCGTGGGATCTGGCGGACTTCTCGCGTGGACGATTCCAACTGGGGCTCGCGACGCAGGTGCAGGGAAACATCGTCGGGCGGTATTCGATGCCGTGGACGGATCCTGTTGCGCAACTGCGTGATTACGTCAGCGCAGTACGTGAGATCTTCCGAGTGTTCCAGGAGGGCGGTGAACTCGATCACGCCGGAACGCACTACACCTTCAACCGGCTGCAACCCTATTTCAACCCGGGGCCGATCGGCGTCCCCGCACCCGAGATATGGACCGGGGGAGTGAACTCCCGCATGTGCTCACTGGCCGGAGCTGTCGCCGACGGTTTTGTTGCTCACCCCACCAGCTCCCATCCGAAGGTGCTCGCGGAGAAGATCATTCCAGCTTTGGCGGCAGGAGGAAGGAAACCGAGACTGATCGCCGTTCCGAAGACGATCACCGGCAGAGATCGTGCTGCGATAATTGCGCAGCGAGAAGCGGTGCGCAGTGAGCTTGCCTTTCTCTACTCCACACCGGCGTACCGAGTTGCGCTCGAGGTCCTCGGATTGTCCGAGCTCGGGGAGAAGCTGACTGCGATGGCGCGAACGGGCGATTGGGCTCGACTCCCCGCAGTCCTCACCGACGATGTTCTCGACATCTTGGTCACGCAATGCACATACGCCGAACTCCCCGAAGCGCTGAGTTCGAAGTACGCGCACCTCTGCGACGGGATTGCACTGGCAGTGCCGACGGATCCCGCCGACGACGGAGATTTCACAGCGATGTGTGAGGAGCTCCGAACCGCCGCAGCGTCTGCCCCGTGACGTCCAGTCGGCGCGATCTACACTTTCGGCATGGGGCGCGTCTACGAAGGCATCGATGAAAAGCTCACCACGTGGTTGCAGGCTCAACCGCTGTTCGTCGTTGCCACCGCACCGTTGTCTGCTGACGGGTTGATCAATTGCTCACCCAAAGGTGGAGTCGGATCGTTTGTGGTGCTGACATCCACCCGGGTGGCGTACCTCGACCTGACTGGTAGCGGAGTGGAAACTATCGCGCACGTGCGTGAGAACTCGCGAATAACTCTGATGTTCATGGCATTTGGCGGACCGCCGAAGATTGTCCGGCTTCACGGCAATGCGCGCGTTCTACTGGCAGGGTCGGAACCGTTCAACGAGTTGGTCGGTAAGTTCCCCGACCACCCGGGGCTGCGGTCCATCGTCGTGGTTGATCTGACGCGCGTCTCGGATTCGTGCGGATACGCAGTACCGCTGATGGACTACCAATCCGACCGTGACGTGCTCGACCGCGTAGCGGAGAAGAAGGGCCCGGAGCGGCTCATCGCCTATCGCGCCGAGAAGAACGCGAAGAGTGTGGACGGTTTGCCCGGTATCGACCCGGAGTGACGCGCTGGTTCTGTCCTTCGCTCAGTCGCCATCTCACCTGTGACGGGTGATGCGCGAATTCCGCGTGGCCGCCAGATTGGCTGCAGAGGGTTCCGCGTCAGGTCACGGTCCGATGGCATCGCGTGCTTGCGTGGGCGAGAAGACAAGAACCGGAGGAGAGTACTCATGGGTGCTGAGACCAAGCCCGCAACGCCGTTCACGGTCGAGGTCAACCGCGCGGCAGTCGACGATTATCCGATGTCGGACCGCGAGGATTTCGGCGACGCGGACCGCGGATTCATCGCCGGGTGGGAGAACGATCAGGTCTTCAACGACAACGGTGATCTGATCCACGACGGTCAACCGCTCGAATACATCGCCGATGACAAACAGGCTCCGGAGTCGGTGAACCCGAGCCTGTGGAGGCAGTCGCAGTTGGTGAGGCGCTGTGGGCTCTACAAGGTGGTCGACGGTCTGTACCAGGTCAGATTCGCAGTCAACCTGACCATCGTCGACGCTCCCGACGGACTCGTCATCATCGACACCACCACCAGTGCCGATCTCGCCAAAGCTGGGCTGGAGTTGTTCCGTCGTGAACTGGGCAACAACAAGCCGATCGTCGCGATCATCTACACCCATACGCATTTCGACCATTACGCCGGCGTCAAAGGCCTCGTCGACGAGGCAGACGTAGCTTCGGGCAAGATTCCGATCGTCGCACCCGGAACCATCGAATCGTTCAACAAGTTCGCGATCGGTGAGAACGTCATCACCGGCAATGCGATGTCGCGACGTATGGGATACACCTTCGGTCTGATTCTGCCGCAATGCGATTGCGGTCTGGTGACAGTCGGTCTGGGTTCGGGTGCCGACAACATGAACATCCACATGACGTACATTCCGCCCACCGACGGCATCACCAAGACCGGCGAGGTGCGTAATCTCGGCGGGTGGGAATTCGAGTTCCTGTATGCCCCGGACACCGAGGCGCCGGAAGAGATGCACATCTGGATCCCCGCCATCAAAGCGCTCACGTGCGCCGAGAACGCCAACCACTCGATGCACAACATCCAGACGATCCGCGGCGCGCGTACCCGAGACGCGCGCAACTTCGCCAGGTACTTGGATGAGACGTTGGTGCGATGGGGCGCTGACGTCGAAGTACACCACGGCCCGCACACGTGGCCGGTGTGGGGGAACGCCACAGTGGTGGAATTCCTTGAATCACAACGGGACATGTACAAGTTCATTCACGATCAGGCTCTTCGATTCGCCAACCAGGGTTACACGCCGCTCGAAGCTGCAGAGGTCGTGCGACTGCCGGAGGCCATCGGCCAGAAGTGGTACAACCGCTACTACCACGGCGGACTGCACCACAACGTGCGCGCAGTGTTCCACAAGGAGCTCGGCTTCTGGGACGGAGACCCTGCGACGATCTTGCCGTTGCTGCCCGAGGATCACGCCAAGCGGCACGTCGACTTGATCGGGCGGGAGAAGATACTTACCGAGGGCCGCAATGCTTTTGATGCAGGCGACTATCGATGGGCGGTGCAGCTTCTCCATCATCTGGTTTTCGCCGATCCTGGCGACGAGGAAGCGAAGAATCTGCAGGCAGACGCCTACGAGCAGCTCGGGTATCAGCAGGAAGTTCCGCAGTATCGGTCGATCTTCCTCGCCACCGCAATGGAACTGAGGAACGGGGTGACCGGTGCCGGCCAGGTCAACACCGACAGCGCGGACACGATCTTGTCGATGCCGATCGATCTGCTTTTCGACTATGCGGGCGTGCACCTCGTTGCCGAGAAGGCAGACGACGTCGACATCTCCATCAACTTCAGTTTTGTCGACACCAAACAAGATTGGAACATGTGGGTTCGTCGGGCGGTGCTGAACGCACGCTCCGGACGGGCATCCGACGCGCAACTGACGCTCACGGGTCCGAAGCCGCTACTTGCCGGAATCCTGCTCCAACCGGGCAAGGCGTCCGCGATTCTCGAAAGCGGAAAGGTCACGCACTACGGCGACGTCTCGACTCTGTCGCGCTTCGCCGACATCATGGACGTGTTCAACCCGAATTTCAACATCGCGACGCCGTGAGAAAAGAAAGGCCGTGAGAAAGAAAGGCCGTGAGAAAGAAAGTGGGGCAGACGATTGCGATATCGGCTGCCCCACGATCTGTTGCCACACAATGTGATTGAACTACGTTACTTCGCCATGTCCTGGGCTGCTCGGTAGGAGAAGACCATCGCCGTCCCCAGTGGAACTCCGGGGCCGGGGTAGAAACGCCCGCTCAGTGACGCGCTCGTGTTGCCGGCGGCGTACAGACCGTCGACAGCGCTGCCGTCGGCGCGAAGAACGCGACCGTTGACGTCGGTGACCAATCCTCCCTTGGTGCCGAGGTCACTGAGGACGATGCGAGCTGCGTAGAACGGACCGTTTTCGATGGCCGTCAGCGCCGCATTCGCGCCGCCGTTGGGCGGGCAGAAGAATGCGTCGTACGGGTCCTCTCCGCGATGGAACTCTTCATCGACGCCCAGTTTTGCTGCATCGTTGAACTTTTCGACAGTGCTGCGCAGAGCGTCGGCCGGTAGTCCGGTCTTGGCGGCGAGCTCTTCGAGAGTTTCGGCACCCACCCAGGTTCCAGCTTCGAGATGCTTGGCCGGCGCAGTGTTCGGGATGCAGATTGCGGGCAGCCCGCCACCCTCGCGTGAGTCGAAGATCATGAACGACGGTACGGCAGAACCGTTGTCGTCGTGAGCGTCCATGGCTCGGCCGAACTGGTCGTACGGAAGCGACTCGTTGAGGTAGCGCTCGCCCGCCTTGTCGACGACGAGACCGCCGCGAACGCCGACCATGAAGGCGGCGCTGCCGTCGGGCTGCTCGACGCCGGGGCAGAACCATGCCTGATCGAGCAACGCGGTTGCGCCACCGACAGCGACACCGGCAGAGATCGCGTCGCCGGTATTGGCACCGAACGGGCCCATGCTCCAGATTGCCTTGCCAGGGGTGCCGGCCTGCTCACGCATCTCGGCGTTGCCTTCGATACCGCCCGCTGCCATCAGGACACCGCGGTTGGCCTTGATTCGCTGGGTTTCGCCGTCCGATTCGACCTCGGCCCCGACGACTCGTCCGTCTTCGACGATCAGGGAGGTGAGAACGGATTCGGTTCGAAGTTCTGCTTTGCCGGTGCTCTGGACTGCGGCCAGCAGACGGCCGATCAGTGCGCGCCCACCGATCATCGAGCCGGGAGCATGGCCTTGACCGGTGCGGTCTTGGTCCAGTTCCGGACGCACCTTGCCGGCGAGATCACCGATGTCGGCGGGATCAAGATCGAGCGGGTTGATGGAGCGTCCCGTGTCCATCCGGCCCTCGGCCTTGTAGTAGTCGGGAAACGCCCGGAACTCGAATTCGATGTTCGGGTTCTCCTCGAGGAACGCGACCACTGCCGGTGCGGTCTCGACGTAGGCGTCCTGGCGATCGGACTCGGAGTCGCCGAGCAGCGCGCGCAGATAGGTGCGTGCGTTCTCCGTCGAGTCAGGCAGTCCCGCGCGTTCCTGTACCTGGGTTCCCGGCAGCCAGATGGATGCGCCCGAGTACGCGGAAGTTCCGCCGAAGCGATCGGTTTTCTCGAGGACGATCGTCGTCAATCCTCGAGCTGCCGCGGTGTATGCGCCGGTCAGCGCGCCGCCGCCGGAGCCGACTACCAACACGTCGCACTCGGTGGTCCAGTCCTGCATCATTGCGTCCTTACTCCAAGAGGGTGGGGTGTCCACGGAATACCGCACGGAGAGAGAAGGCCATGCCAGGTCCCACTGAGCGGGCAATATGCCGAGATGGGTGATCGAGATGCGAGAATTGGCGAGGTCGTTCGCGACCGAGACACAGAATCGATGATGGGGGCGACGTTGCCGAGAATTGCCGAGGTCAGGGACGCTGCCGAGCCCAGTTCGGACGAGCAGCGGGCGCGCCATGTGCGAATGTTGGAAGCGGCTGCCGAATTGGGGACCGAGAAGGAACTCTCACGGGTTCAGATGCACGAAGTCGCCAAGCGGGCGGGCGTGGCCATCGGCACCCTTTATCGCTACTTCCCCTCGAAGACGCACCTATTCGTCGCGGTGATGGTCGAGCAGATCGATCAGATCGGCGACAGCTTCGCCAAGCATCAGGTTCAGTCGGACAATCCGCAGGACGCGGTGTACGAGGTGTTGGTTCGCGCCACTCGCGGGTTACTGCGTCGGCCGGCTCTCTCGACCGCGATGCTGCAGTCGTCCAGTACCGCCAATGTCGCGACGGTGCCGGACGTGGGCAAGATCGATCGTGGATTCCGGCAGATCATCCTCGATGCGGCCGGAATCGAGAACCCCACCGAGGAAGACAACACAGGTCTGCGTCTGCTGATGCAGCTGTGGTTCGGGGTCATCCAGTCCTGCCTCAATGGTCGAATCTCCATCCCCGATGCGGAGTACGACATCCGCAAAGGGTGCGACCTGCTCCTGGTGAATCTCTCACGACACTGACGTGACCTCGCCCCCTCGGGGGTGAGTTCGTCATAGCTTCAAAATTGAAATCAATTCTATTATTGAAGGTGTCATGGCGCCGAAGTTGCCGTTTGTGGGGGCATTGCCCTCCTATCATCAATAGAATACATTGCAAAAAAGTTGACGGTGAGCCAGCTCACCGACCGAAAACTCCACGAAGGAGCGCACATCATGGGTCATGCAGTCATCGTCGAGGCCGCGCGGACACCGATCGGACGTCGTCGCGGCGCCCTGGCGGGACTGCACCCCGCCGAGATTCTGGGAGCAGCGCAGCTCGGGGTCCTCGAGCGGGCAGGCGTCGCACCGGAAGACATCGGACAGATCATCGGCGGCTGTGTCACGCAGGCGGGCGAACAGTCCAACAACGTCACGCGTCAGGCGTGGCTGCACGCCGGCCTGCCGTACAGCACAGCCGCAACCACCATCGACTGCGCCTGTGGATCTGCGCAGCAGGCAGTGCATTTGATTTCCGGCCTGATTTCGTCGGGTCAGATCTCGGCCGGTATCGGCTGCGGCGTCGAGGCCATGAGTCGTGTGTTCCTGGGCCAGGCCAATGCGCCCGGAACGGGAAACCCGTACCCGGACGACTGGACCATCGACATGGGTGACCAGTTCACCTCTGCTCAGCGTATTGCCGAGAAGCGTGGCATCACACGCGCGGACGTCGACGCCTTCGGTCTCGAGTCGCAGCGCCGCGCAGCCCAGGCCTGGGCAGAAGGCCGTTTCGACCGGGAGATCGTTCCCGTCAAGGGTCCCGTGGTGGACAAGGAAGGCGTGCGTACCGGCGAGATCGCCACCGTCACTCGCGATGGCGGCCTGCGTGAGACGACGGCCGAAGCGCTCGCCGGGCTCAAGCCGGTTATCGAAGGCCATATCCACACCGCCGGCAACTCGTCGCAGATCAGTGATGGCGCGGCTGCGGTACTGCTGATGAGTGAAGAGCGCGCACAGGAACTGGGATTGAAGCCCCGCGCGCGGATCGTCGCGTCCGGCATGGTCGGATCCGATCCCTTCTACCACCTGGACGGACCGATCGAGTCCACCCAGATGGTGCTCGACAAGGCCAAAATGACCTTGGACGACATCGATCTCGTCGAAATCAACGAAGCGTTTGCCTCGGTCGTGCTCTCCTGGGCGCAGGTTCACGGCGCAGACCTGTCCAAGGTCAACGTCAACGGCGGTGCGATCGCGCTCGGACATCCCGTCGGTTCCACGGGCGCTCGTCTGATCACCACGGCGCTGCACGAACTCGAGCGCTCGAACAAGTCGACGGCTCTGGTCACGATGTGCGCCGGTGGCGCTCTCTCGACCGCCACCATCATCGAACGCATCTGACCCGTACTGACACTGTCGAATTGACGAGGTAGACATGACTATTGGATTGAGTGAAGAAGATCGCGACCTCCGCGACTCCGTACGGGGCTGGGCGGCGCGCCACGCAACACCCACCGTCATCCGTGAAGCTGTCGAGGCGAAGATCGAAACCCGCCCGCAACTCTGGAACGGGCTTGCCGAGCAGGGGCTTCTCGGACTGCACATCGCCGAGGAATTCGGTGGCGCCGGGTACGGACTGGTCGAACTCGCTATCGTCGTCGAGGAACTGGGACGCTCCATGGTTCCCGGTCCGTTCCTGCCGACGATAGTGCTCAGCGCTGTTCTCAGTGACGCCGGAGTATCGGGCAGACTGCCGGCGCTCGTGGACGGCAGCACTCTCGGAGCTGTTGCACTGCAGCCGGGTTCGCTCAAGATCGCGCGTCACGGTGACACTGCCACTCTCAGCGGTACGTCCAGTCAGATTCTCGGCGGTCATGTCGGCGACGTGTTCCTGCTCGCTACGGACAGCGGATTCGTGTTGCTCGAACGCGATCGTCTCGAGGTGACAGACCTGGCCAGCTACGACGTTGTACGTCGTAACTCCGAGGTCACCGTCGACGGACTAGTTCTCGCTGATGCGGAAATCCTCACCATCGACACCCAGCGTGTACTCGACATTGCCGCAACGCTGTTCGCGGCCGAGGCATCCGGCTTGGCGGACTGGGCAGTAACGACCTCAGCTGACTACGCGAAGGTGCGTCAGCAGTTCGGTCGTCCGATCGGACAGTTCCAGGGCGTCAAGCACAAGGCTGCCCGGATGCTCGCTCTCGCCGAGCAGGCACGCGTCTGCGCCTGGGATGCTGCACGTGCCCTGACGCCGGCGAACGGTGTCGGTGCCGAAGAGGCTTCTCTCGCAGCAGCCGTCGCCGGTGCAACTGCTCTGGAGGCCGGCTTCTCCGTCACGCGCGACTGCATCCAGGTGCTCGGCGGTATCGGCTACACCTGGGAGCACGACGCACACCTTTACTTGCGTCGTGCGCAGTCCTTGCGAATTCTGCTGGGTTCCACGGCATCCTGGCGTCGTCGCGTTGCCGAGCTGACCATTGCCGGCACCCGTCGCGTGCTCAGTATCGAATTGCCGCCCGAGGCCGAGGCGATCCGCGCCGACGTTCGCGCCGAGCTCGCACCGGCATTGGACCTCGAAGGTGCCGCGCAGAAGACGTATCTCGCGGAAAAGGGTTACACCGCACCACACTTCACGGATCCGTGGGGCAAGTCCGCCGATGCCGTCAGCCAACTGGTCATCGCCGAAGAACTGCGCGCTGCGAAGATCAAGCCGCACGACATGATCATCGGCAACTGGGTCATCCCGACTCTCATCGCGCACGGCAACGAAGAGCAGCTCGCCAAGTTCGTCCCGCCGTCACTGCGCGGCGACATCGTCTGGTGCCAGCTCTTCTCCGAGCCCGGCGCAGGTTCCGACCTCGCGGCTCTGAGCACGAAGGCCACCAAGGTGGACGGTGGCTGGAAGTTGCAGGGCCAGAAGGTATGGACGTCGATGGCACGCGACGCGCACTGGGGAATCTGCCTCGCCCGCACCGACGCCGACGCCCCAAAGCACAAGGGCTTGTCCTACTTTCTCATCGACATCAAGAACAGCGGTCTCGACATTCGCCCGTTGCGCGAGATCACCGGCGAGGCACTCTTCAACGAGGTGTTCTTCGACGACGTCTTCGTTCCGGACGAGTGCCTGGTCGGCGAGCCGGGTGACGGCTGGAAGCTCGCTCGCACCACGCTGGCCAACGAGCGTGTCTCGCTGTCGAACGACTCGTCTCTGGGATCGGGCGGCGAGGCTCTGCTGAGCCTGGTCGATGGACTGCCCGGTGGTATCGACGACGAGCAGCTGACGGTTCTCGGAAAGGTGCTGTGCGACGCGCAATCCGGCGGTCTGCTCGGTCTGCGCACCACACTGCGCTCGCTTACCGGCGCGCAACCGGGGGCTGAGTCCTCGGTGGCGAAGCTGATCGGCGTCGAGCATATCCAGCAGGTCTGGGACGTGGCGATGGAGTGGGCTGGTCCCAGTTCCCTTCTGGGCGATCAGCATCGGATGTCTGCGACGCAGATGTTCCTGAACTCGCAGTGCATGTCCATCGCGGGTGGTACAACCAATGTTCAGCTCAACATCATCGGTGAGCGAATCTTGGGTCTGCCTCGAGACCCCGAACCGGGAAAGTGACCCGCACATGAGCAATCGCACCTTCGTCATCGGCGTGGGCATGACCAAGTTCGAGAAGATCGAGACCCGCGACTGGGAATACCCGGACATGGTGACCGAGGCAGTCTCGAATGCCCTGACCGATGCCGGGATCAACTACGACCAGATCCAGCGTGCTGCAGTCGGTTACGTGTTCAATGCGTCGACTGCCGGCCAGCGAGCCCTCTACGAGATCGGTCTGACCGGCATCCCCATCTTCAACGTCAACAACAACTGCGCTACGGGTTCGACGGCGTTGATGATGGCGCGCGAATGGGTCCAGGCAGGACAGGCGGACTGCGCCTTGGCTGTCGGGTTCGAGAAGATGACCAAAACGGCGTTGACCGGTACCGGTGAGATGCCCAAGGTCACCACCTTGGACTCACAGCTGAAGATCATGGTCGAGGACTACGGCTTCGCCCGCTCGCCCATGACCGCTCAGCTGTTCGGTAACGCTGCCGTCGAACATATGAAGAAGTACGGCACAACCGTCGAGCAAATTGCAGCCGTGGCGGTCAAGAATCACAAGCACTCGGTCAACAATCCGTATGCACAGTTCCGCGACGAGTACACCCTCCAACAGGTTCTCGGCGACAAGATGATTCACGAGCCGCTGACGCGTTCGCAGTGTTCGCCGACTTCGGACGGCGCCGGAGCTGCCATCGTGGTGAGCGAGAAGTTCGTGCGTGAGCACGGTCTCGAAGACCAGGCGATCGAGATCGTCGCGCAGGCGTTGACCACCGACACCGAGGCGGCGTTCGCCGAGAAGTCGATGATCGATGTGGTCGGTGCACCGATGACGGCCGCCGCGGCCGAGCAGGCCTTTGCGCAGGCCGGGATCACCATCGAAGATGTCGACGTCATCGAACTGCACGACTGCTTTGCGATCAACGAGATCATCACCTACGAGGGCCTGGGGATGTGCTCGGTCGGAGAAGGCGGAAGGCTCGTCGAATCAGGCGCGACCACGTACGGCGGCCGATGGGTCGTCAACCCGTCGGGTGGTTTGATCTCGAAGGGACACCCGCTGGGTGCGACGGGCTTGGCACAGTGCGCCGAACTCACGTGGCAGCTCCGCGGGACGGCAGATGCCCGTCAGGTCGACGGCGCTCGAATTGGACTGCAGCACAACCTCGGGCTGGGCGGCGCGTGCGTCGTGACAGTCTACCGAGCTGGAACTTTGGAGAACTGATGGCTATCGATCTTGCGGTGGCATTGGCCGCCGAACCGACTGTGCGCGAAGCGTCGTGGACCGATCGCGACGTCATGCTTTATCAACTGGGGCTCGGGGCCGCCGTGAACGCGCTGGATCCTGCTGAACTCACCTGGGTGTATGAAAAGGGTCTGAAGGTACTCCCGACGTTTGCAATGGTTGCAGGCCAGGGAGTTTCGGCGGGTGTACTGCCGGCTCCGTCGATGAGCATGCCGGGAATCGACATCGACCTACGCAAGATCCTGCACGGCGGGCAGTCGCTGTCACTTCACGCCCCGATCCCGTCGACGGGTACGGCGCGTATTTCCTCCCGAGTTGCCGACGTCTGGGACAAGGGAAAGGCGGCTGTGATCGTTCTCGAGACCGCAGCGCATGACCTTGACGGGAATCCGTTGTGGACCACAGGAATGCAGATCTGGGCGCGCGGCGAAGGCGGATTCGGCGGCAGCGCCGGACCCGAAGTTGTTGCCGGGGTGCCTGATCGAGCGCCGGACAAGGTTCTGACGTCGAGTACCAGTCCCTCGCAGGCGCTGGTGTACCGACTCAGCGGAGACATGAACCCTCTTCACGCCGATCCTGCCTTCGCGAAGATGGCGGGCTTCGACGCACCGATCCTGCATGGTCTCGCGTCGTACGGGATCGTCTGCAAGGCAGTGGTAGACGGGATTCTCGACGGAGATCCGACCCGGGTGAAGAACTACTCGGTTCGGTTTGCCGGTTCGCTGTTCCCCGGCGAATCCATCACCACCTCGGTATGGCAGGACGGCAACACACTGACCTTGGCGGCGACGTGCCCCGAGCGCGAGAACTCCCCGGTTCTCACACACGCAACAATGGAGATCAACTGATGGACCTCGGTACGCACCCCACGGCAGCAACACATCCGGGCGGCACGATTCTGACGTCGCCGCCGCAGGACGCCCCGGTCGACCGGGCGACGGCAGCGGCGCGTCGCGTTGTCGACGCGATGCTGCGGACCGACCGCGGAAACGCCAATCTGGACCGGGTTGCGGAGGAGCTCAACAGCATTGCCGAGCACCTCGAGCAGCACTCGCCCGAGGTGGCCGAGCGGTTGATCGACATGTGGAACGGTGAGGGCGTGACCCGTCACGATCCAGTGACCGGTCCCGAGAACGCCATTGCGCCGCCGCTCGTCCTGGAAGGGCTCGCTGACGGTTCGGTGCAGGGAGTCGTCACGTTGACTCTGCCGTACCAGGGGCCTCCCGGTCACGTGCACGGCGGCGTTTCGGCGCTGCTGCTCGATCACGTTCTCGGTGTCGCCAATGCCTGGGGTGGAACTTCCGGTATGACAGCACAATTGAGCACTCGCTACCACCGCCCGACTCCGCTGTTCGAGCCCCTCACCATCAGCGGCAAGTTCCTTTCCAAGGACGGCCGCAAGATTCACACCGTCGGCGAGATCAAGACGGCGGACGGCGAAGTCTGCGTGTCCGTAGAGGGATTGTTCATCGACAAGACGGTGCCACGCCCCAGGTAGGGGCTTCGCCCCCGTGCGCCTTTTTGGTAGTGGGAACTACCAAAAAGGCGCACAGGGGTTCTGATGAAGGAGGCCCCCGTGGGCAAGCTCGACGGACGTGTAGCAGTGGTCACCGGTGCCGGTATGGGCATCGGTCGCGGAGTGGCAGGCGCGTTTGCACGTGAAGGTGCGGCGGTACTGGTTGCCGAGATCGACGAGGCAGCCGGTATCGAGACGGCGCAGTGGCTGCGCGACGAATGGGGCGTGGAGGCGGAGTTCATCCGCACCGACGTCACTGACAAAGCACAGGTTGTTTCCATGGTTGACCGGGCCGTCGAGCGGTTTGGACGCCTCGACATTCTGGTCAACAATGATTGGCGGACTTTCGGTTTCGCTCGGTTCGAGAAGATGACCGACGAGCAGTTGCGCGGCGGTTTCGACATGGCAGTGATGGCGGCTTTCTGGGCCATGCAGGCTGCACTACCGGAACTCGAGCGTCACGGCACGGGCCGCGTGATCAACATGTGCAGCCTCAATGGCGTCAACGCCCACATGTATTCGGTGCAGTACAACGCGGCCAAGGAAGCTCTGCGGACGCTCACTCGAACCGCCGCGCGTGAGTGGGCTCCTCGGCAGGTGACCTGCAACGTCATCTGCCCCGGCGCGCAGAGCGCCGCGTACAAGCGTGTTGCCGAAGCCAATCCGGAGAACGTGGCCGTCATGGCCGCACAGAATCCGATGGGGCGGATCGGGGACCCTCTCGACGACATCGGTCCCGTTGCGGCCTTCCTGGCGAGTGACGACAGCCGCTACGTCACCGGCAACACCCTCTTCGTCGACGGTGGTGGGCACATCAACGGTGTGCAGTGGGCGCCGACGGTTGACTGAACGACTGTCGCTGGGCTTGTGTTTCCGCCCGCCAATTCGGAGGCGGGCGGATCCATCAACCCTCTGATCTCACATTCTTGCGAGGATGTCCGCCTTTTTCTGGGCGAACTCGTCTTCGGTGAGGATTCCAGCGTCACGGAGCTGACCGAGCTTCGTGAGCTGCTCGATCGCGTCGGGTGCGGTTGTCATTGGCGGGGTTGCCGCTGGCGGTAGCGCAGGCACCGTGGGTGCCGGGTTGGAGGTGAAATGCCGGGTGCTGGCCATCGTGTGCGCACTGATGCGTGCCTGGTTTGCGACCTCGTTGATTATGTTCACCGCCTCGCGCGGACTCGGAACGTCATTCAAGATTCTCCTGGCGGCTCGCGCAGAATCCAGTGGCGTGTGGCGCGGATCCCACGAAGGGCACCGCTCCATCGCTACCCTCTGGAGGGTGGCGTGGGTACCGTCTCGAGTGGACGGCGAAACTCGTCGCCGGCGACGTAGTCTGAGTTCAGATACAGCGGGAACTCGCTTCGAAAGAGAAGAGGCTCGGGATGTCCGAATGGGTGAAGAAGGTCGAAGCTGAAGCCAGGGGGCTCCTCGCCGAGGCGGAAGAAGAGCTGACCGTCCTCGAAGGCGTCGACACCATCGATCCACTTGCTGAAGACAATCCGCCAACAGACGACGATCCAGCACCAGACGTCGACACCAAACCAACGTCAGGCTGACCCCGGCGACGCGCCTCGGCACCTCAGAACGGTGGCGGGTCGTCCCCGTAATCGATGGGTTCTCGGTTGGCGTGCGGTGAATTCCACCGCCCAGTTTGAACGTGCTTCTCTGCTCTTTTCTGAATCCGTCGGCGCTGGGTATTGCGTTCGCTCTGGATACGGGCAGCCTTGTTCTCTGCCTGGGTCCGCCGATTTCGACCACCTTGCGGCGGTATCGGCTCGAGTAGGCCGGCCATCAACCCTGCGGGCCGCGTTCGGTAACTATGCCCGGTCGGCGACATCAGTGACATCGTCCGATCCTCGTTCGACGTGAACCGCCACCGGTCGGAATGCTTGAGGCGATGATGATTGCGGCAGAACGCACTCATATTCGACTCGACTGTTTTACCGCCGCGCTTGGGGTCGCCATGATGGAACGGTTCATTGTGGTCGAGGTCGGAATTCCAGGCCGGGACATCACAATGCAGCCACTGGCAGCTGCCCGCGATGATCCGCAACCAGGTATCAAGTACTGCACCTGGCCGGTAGACAAACGCCGACGCAGCCACCGGTTCGGTGGCGACATCAGCGGGTACGCAGACCTTTCGAATGACGGCGTCTTGCGCGATGTCGCGAGCATGCTCAGCGCTGATCACTCCGTACCCGTCCAGGTGGGCGGGCTCGCCGCCACCGCGCAGAGTGGAATCAGCCATCACGACGTGGACCACGGGCCGGCGAACGACAACAGCACCCCTACGATCCTGTGGGCAATCAGCACGGTCACAGTTACACGGCAAGAACGGTGATCCGTTGGTCAACTCGAAGAGCGCGTCGGCTCGCCGTTGCTCGTAGGTTCGCGAGTCGTGTCGGCACACCGACATCGCCAACTCGCGCAACCGACCGTCGAAGGCCCGAGCCTGCTCGGCCGGAACGCTTCCCAAGATCTTGGCCATCCCGTCCTCGGCGGCACTGACCCCGACGAACCGATCGGTGAGAGCGCGACGTCGACGTTCTCGCATGCCTTCCGGGTCCACCGCCGCCACGATCCGATCGATCGCCGCCGTCAGTCGCCTTCCCGTCAGACCGGTTCCGCCGGCCACTGGCGGAGCGAGGACCTGCTCGAGCAGTAGTCGTTCGACCTCATCGATCAACTCGTCTTTCACGTTCGCCGTTGCGGAATCGATCAAACCCACGCGGTACAGATCCAACTCGCCACGCGCCATCGCCGCTCGAGTGCGATGCAAACGGGTCTTCAACGAGAAACCCAACCCGATCAACTTCCCGGCAGCTGCGCGACCCATCGTGAGCGTCGCACCGATTTCCGATTCCGCCAGCTCGTGTGCGGTCGACGACCAGGTCCCACTCGCGACATGCTCTGAGCTTCGTCGCGAAAAGAACTCGGCAACGACTGCGAGCTTGCGTTCGACCAGCATCGCCTCGCATGCATGCAGATCGGTCATGAGATCAACCAGGGCACAATCAGTTTCGGTACCGGTCAGCTGTGCTGAGATACCGAAAAGCTCCGTCGCGGGGTTGAACATCCATTGATTCTATTCGAATGCGTGTTCGAATAGAATAGATTCCTCAAATCAGTCGGAAAGGTCCGGTTCCTGAATCTCAGTGCATCTCAAGGGTTCGCCGTAATGCTGTCAGAGGATCCGAGGCATCTCGTCGCCCGCGCGGGCCAGGGCCCTCGGGGTTGACGAAGCGACCCTCGTCCGAGCGGGTCCACTCTCGTACGGCCCATCGCTCCTTGATAGCCCAACGTCCATCACGTCGCTCCATATGGTCGATGAATCGCGCACCGCTGGTGAAGTTGACCATCCCGATGCCTTCAGCGCCGCCCCAGTGAGTGGACATCGAGTATGCCTCGCTGATTGCCTGGTCGCCATGCAGTTCGACCAGATGATTGCCGATGTGGTGCATCGTGCCGCCGATCGCCGAGAGTTTCGGTGTGACCCAAGCGATGTACTCGTCGATGTTGCCGTCGAAACCGGTGTGATGGTCGACCGCATCGGGATGATAGGCGCTGCGGACGAGATCGAAGTCGAGGCGATCGATGCCGCGGCAGTATGTCAGAACCACCTCACGAATAGCCTGCTTGTCGATGAGATCCTGCAGTGCCCGGTCCATGTCACGCCTCCTTGATGTTGGACATCCAGTCGATCCATTCTGGCAATTCTTCAGCAGTGCAATCGAATAGGGCAGGTCGGAGCACGACGACGGACGCGCCGCGGTCAAACCAGTGCCGGGCCTTGTCTGCGGTTGCCGAGAGGTCGACGGACCCGTTGTCGCGTCGAACGGGTGCCGCGGACACCTGCACACGTGCGGTGTCCGGCTCGCGGTCATGGGACTCGAACGTGCTGCGCAACAACGCAACACTGTCGGTGAATGTTTCCAGATCGGTCGGGTTCACGGTCCAGCCGTCGGCAACGCGTGCGATGCGGTCGAAGTTCCGCTGACTGGGTCCGAAACCGAAGAGCACCGGTACACGGGATTGTGTCGGCAGTGGGAGGCTGTGGTAGTTCTCGAAAGCGAAGTCGCGACCCGCGAAGGTGGCCGGGGCATTGGTCCACAGTTCGCGGCACGCTGCGACAGTCTCCTCCATGCGGCCGAACCTGGCATCGAAAGGCATGTTGGTGGCGGTGTATTCGGCTTCTTGCCATCCAACGCCGAAGCCCATGACGGTGCGGCCTTCGGACAATGAGTCGAGTGTGGCAACCTGCTTGGCTAGCAGAGCCGCCGGGCGAACAGTGGCGATCAGAACCGACACCCCGAGGCGAGCGCGATCCGTCACCGCGGCGATCGCGGACAGAAGTGAGATCGGTTCGTACCAAGGGTGATCCAAAGGGAACAGGAAGTTGTGTTCGACTACCCGCTGAGCGTGTGCGTCGGCGTTGAACCCGAGATGATCGCCGGTGCAGATCAGATCGATCCCGGCACGGTCAGCGCGCTCGGCGAAGTCGAGAACCGGGCGGACCTTTCCGTCGAACAGGGCCTCGAGACCCAAAATGTTGACGCCGATCTCCACAGATGCTCCTCTACAGCGCCCGCTTGGCATGAGCGGACATGTCGCCCATGTTGTCCATACAGAAGAGTCTCGAGCTGAACTGCCACGTTCCGTCGACGCAGGTGAAGCGATCGAAGTAGCGCCCGGACAGGATAGGTTGCAGGGCAAGCGCTTCAGTACCTTGTATGACCGTGATGTACGAGAGTGCCGACGCCGATTCGCCGTCGACCGCAATCCGGGTGTTGGTCAGCAGATGTTTGGTTCGCGGAATCGGCGGATCTCCGTACATCCGAATGAATCCCGCTGCATGCTGCAAAGACGGCATCGGCGTCGGACGAAATGAGCGTGGTGGCAACTCCGTCCGGCCCGCACTGCCCGTAGTCGGACTGGGCGAACAATGCGGCGACTTCGCGCAATCTGCCCTGATCGATCAGATGCGTGTACTCACAGAGCAGGTCACGGATCGCCGACTCGGCAACGATCCGTGACAGCTCCGCGGTCATACGGTGATCTCGCGCCGAACCATCTTGCCGGTTGCATTGCGAGGCAACAGATCACCAGTGATGCGCCACTTCGACGGAACCTTGAAGTAGGACAGGCGCTCGGCGGCGTAGTCGCGCAACTCTGCCTCCGTGGTCTCTGCTCCGGGACGCAGGACCACCACAGCGGATACTTCCTGGCCGAGGTCGGGGTGCGGCATGCCGATGACAGCGCACTCGATCACGTCGGGGTGTTCGTCGAGCGTCTGCTCGATCTCGGTGGGGTAGACGTTTTCGCCGCCACGCAGGATCAGGTCGGAACGACGGCCGGTGAGACGGAGACGCCCGTTCTCGATGACGCCGAAATCGCCTGTGCGGAGCCAGCGCCCGGGCGCGATTGCCGACTCGGTAGCCTCGTCGTTCTCCCAATATCCGAGCATGACGAACGGGCTGCGTACACACACTTCACCTTCGATGCCGTCCGGCAGCCACTCGCCGAAGGGATCTCGAATCTCCATCGAGACGGTGATGATCGGACGGCCGAGAGTGCCTGGGAACTCTTCGAGTTCGGCGCCTACGGCCACTGCGATGGCGGTGCTGCATTCGGTGAGGCCGTAGCTGTCGACCAGAGCATTGCGTGCGAACGGCACCTGCTCCTTGAGTCGTTCTTTGAAAGCCGGCGACGACGGCGCGGATGCCAGCGAGAAGGAAGTCAGGGAAGAGACGTCGTACTTGGCAATGTTGCCGTGTTCGAGTAGGCGCGACGCCATTGTGGGTACCGCACCCCAGTTGGTCACGCGCTCGCGTTCGACCAGCCCGAGCACCTTGTCGACGTCGAAGCCGCCCTCGGTCAGGATGACGGCGCTGCCGGTCGCGAGACGGGGGACCACCAGATTGTGCAGGCTGGCGATGTGGAAGAGCGGGGACGTGAGCAGATAACGCAGCGGGCTCGGCTTGGAAGCGTCGTACTCACGGCCGGTGAATGCGGCGCCGATTGCGTCGCTGTAGCGGTGGTAGTCGACGACGGCCATCACGTTGCGGTGCGAGTGGAGTGCGCCCTTGGGACGACCGCTGGTTCCGCTGGTGAACAGGATGACGGCGGGGTCGTCTTCGTCGATATCGGTGCTCGGCACGTCGGAGCCTGCATACTCCGAGATCAGCGCGGGCAGATCCTCTTCCATGGTGAGGACCGTGATGTCTGCCGGCAGCTCGGGGAGAGCGGCGCCGCGCTTGGCGTCGACGACAAGAACCTTCGGACGCGAGAGCTCGATCCCGTGGGTTACCTCTCGCGGAACCCACCAACCGTTGAGACCGACCGCGATCGCGCCGAGCGCCTGGGTCGCGAAGAACGTCATGACCCACTCGGGAGTATTGGCGGCGAGGATGCCCACTCGGTCGCCTTTACGGACCCCGTACTTGTCCCGCAGGGCAGTTGCCAGAGCGGCGACGGAGTCGGCGTGCTCGGTGAACGAGATTCGACGATCGCTGGTGACGAGATAGTCGCCGTCGCCCCAGGCCCGAGATGCCGAGATGAGCTCACCGATGGCGCGACCACGGTTCTTCATCACGGGCATGACGGTGCCGAGAACCTCTTCTTCGACGATCTCGAATGGCCCACCTGGACCAGTGAGGCGTGAGACCGCCTGGTCCAGAAGCAACTGCGGATCTGCGGGGGCAGTCATGGAATGGCCTTTCGTATTGTGGCGCTTTTCACGTCACAAAATCTCACGAGAAAATCATATCTGTGGCGGCGGTTACCACTGAGCGAGACTGGGAGGGTTCCGGCTCTGAGGCGTCGATACGTTCGAGTCGTATCGCAGTTGGAGAAATCGACATTCCGATATCGACTAGGACACAGGACACGATGACGAACACCGCCACCGAAGCATCTTCGAACGCAGCGCTTGCAGCACCCCAGCGCGAGGACGTCGCGCAGATGTTGATCGACCGTCTCGGTGATCAGCACCTGGGGCTGCGGACGCGCACGCAGGACTGGAGCTGGGACGAGGTGGTGCGCGAGAGCGCAGCGCGCGGCTCGCTTGCGAAGTCGCTTCGCGCGCCTGGACCGTTTCACATCGGAGTACTTCTCGAGAACGACCCCGAGTTTCTCTTCTGGCTCGGCGGTGCGGCTCTGACCGGGGCCACGATCGTCGGCATCAATCCGACCAGGCGTGGAGCTGAACTCGAGGCTGAGGTCCGGTACGTCGACTGCCAGCTGATCGTCACCGACAAAGCGGGCTACGAGAAATTGGACGGTCTTGACCTCGGTCTGACTGAAGACCGTTTTGTCCTCGTCGACGATGCGTCCTACGTGGACAAGATTTCAGCTCACCAGGTCGAGTCACCTCAGATCGACCTCGGTGTCGACGCGTCGACCCTATTCCTGCTTCTCTTCACCTCGGGCACCACGGGAATGTCCAAGGCAGTGCGGTGCAGCCAGGGACGTTTGACGCGGTTGGCTTACGCGAACTGCGCCAAGTACGACATCGACCGCGACGACGTCTGCTACTGCTGCATGCCGCTCTTCCACGGGAATGCGCTGATGGCCCTCTGGGCGCCGGCGCTCTCGCAAGGAGCCACCGTCTGCCTCGTTCGCAAGTTCACCGCATCGGGCTTCATGCCGGACGTTCGGTTCTACGGCGCAACATATTTCACCTACGTCGGTAAGGCGTTGGGGTATCTCATGGCGACGCCGGAACAGGCCGACGACATCGAGAACACCCTTACTCACGGCTTCGGAACCGAGGCGTCGCCAGGAGACAAGGCGGAGTTCATCCGCCGTTTCGGTGCACAGCTTTTCGAGGGATACGGTTCGAGTGAAGGTGCCGGTTCGGTGGTGCTCGATCCGAACCAGCCTGCCGGCGCACTGGGCCGTCCCGCGAACGAGAACATCGTCATCGTCGATCCCGATACCCGCGAAGAGCGACCCCGCGCAATTCTCGACGAGCACTCTCACGTGCTGAACCCCGACGAAGCCATCGGCGAGATGGTCGACAAGGCCGGGTCGAAGAAGTTCGAGGGGTACTACAAGAACGAAGACGCGATAGCCGAGAAGATTCGCCACGGTTGGTACTGGACAGGCGATCTCGGCTACGTCGACGAGGCCGGGTTCATCTACTTCGCCGGTCGCAAGGGTGACTGGATCCGCGTCGACGGCGAGAATACGTCGGCCCTGATGATCGAGCACATCCTGCGTCGCCACCCCAAGGTGATTGCAACGGGTGTCTTCGCGGTGCCGGATCCGCGTTCGGGTGATCAGGTGATGGCTGCGATCGAGGTCGCCGATTTTGACGATTTCGATCCGGTCGAGTTCGCGGCTTATCTTGCCGCGCAGGCGGATTTGGGTACGAAGGCGGCGCCGCGGTTCGTTCGCGTTTCGACGGACCTGCCGGTCACAGGGTCCAACAAGGTGCTCAAGCGTGAATTGCAGGTCGACCGCTGGCGTACCGACGAACCGGTGTTCCACTGGGTGGGCCGTGGCGCCCCCGAATACACGTTGATGACCGAAGCTGACGTGGTGAATCTGGAGAAGGAGTTCGAGACACACGGCCGTTCGCGGTTCCTGTGAGTGGAGTTGCGCTGGTAACCGGCGCTTCCCGGGGGATCGGCCGAGAGTGCGCGCTTGCCTTCGCGCGCGCCGGATTCGACGTTGCTATCACTGCTCGCACCGTTCGTGAAGGAGAGGGGCGGGCTGCTCCGCGAACCAGGCAGGGCGAGCAAGTGATTCCGGTGCCCGGCAGCCTGGAGACGACGGTCGCAGAGATAGAGGCCATCGGTGTGCGAGCGTTGGCCGTCCCGATGGACCTGCTCGATCTGGCCTCCGTCCGCGGTGCTGGTGAACGCGTTCTGGCGGAGTGGGGACACGTCGACGTGTTGGTGAATAACGCCTACGCACAGACGGTCGGAAACATGGACCGGGTTCTCGACATCGAGATCGACGACGCTCAGGCGATGGTGATCGGGAATTATCTGCACCAACTCGCTCTGGTCCAGGTGATTCTGCCGTCGATGATCAAGAGTGGCAACGGCGTTGTCGTCAACCTGGCATCGGGCTCGGCCACAATGGATCCGCCTGCGCCGCCGGGGGAGGGCGGCTGGGGATTGTCCTACGCTGCCTCGAAGGCGTCGTTCGGACGTATCGCCGGGGCGATCAACTCCGAATATCGGGGCGCCGGGGTCAAGGCGTTCAATCTGAGTCCGGGATTTGTCATTACGGAATCAGGGAAAGCCCGTGGTGGCGCAGACGCGATAGTCGATGCCGGATTCGCTGCCACACCGGCATCCGTGCCGGCTGCAGCGGCGGTGTGGCTTGCAACAGATCCGGATGCGGACCGGTTCCTCGGTCGCGTGGTGGACGGTCCGAAATTGATGGCGACACTGGAGGAAACGGTATGAAGCTCGGCGTAGTCGTTCCGGTCGAATTGGGTCGAAGTGGAGACCCCGAATGGATTCTGCAATTCGCCCGTGCGGCCGAATCGTTGGGTTTCGACGAGATCTCGGCTGTGGAGCACTCGGTGGTCATCGCCGACACCGAGAGTGAATACCCCTATTCTCCGACCGGCAAGTCGCATCTTCCCGATGACTGCGACATCCCGGATCCGCTTGAACTGCTCTCGTTCGTGGCCGGCGCCACAACCACTTTGGGTCTGTCCACCGGAGTTCTGGTGCTGCCCAACCACAATCCGGTAGTGCTTGCCAAGCGCTTGGCGACGCTTGATCGACTTTCGGCTGGGCGCCTGCGCATCTGCCTCGGACTGGGCTGGATGAAGGAAGAGATTGAAGCGTGCGGCGGTGACTTCGAGCGTCGTGGCAAAGTTGCCGACGAGGCAATCGCGGTGATGCGCGCACTCTGGGCAGGCAAGGAAGCGGTTGACTTCGACGGTGATTACTACTCGTTCAAGGGTGCATACAGCTGGCCGAAGCCTCACCGCGAGTCGGGAGTTCCGCTCTACATCGGTGGACACAGTCTCGCGGCCGCGAGGCGAGCAGGCCGGTTGGGTGACGGTTTCCAGCCGCTGGGACTTGCTGGTGAAGACCTCGACAAGGCCGTTGCAGCGATGAAAGCTGCTGCGGTCAAGGTCGACCGAGATCCCGCCGACGTCTCGCTCGTTCTCGGTGCGACATTACCCAGACTCGACGAAGCAAAGCTGGACTGGGCACGCGGTTTGGGAGCCGATCGAATCGTGCTGTCCGCCAGCCGCCGTGGTACGTCGTTGGAACTGATCATCGACGAGATGGCCGAATGCTCGAAGCGGCTGGGGCTCGGAACGTAAATCCCGTACCTGATCAGGGATGGGCCAGCCCGTTCAGGAGCATCGCGCTGACGAAGGCCGCGTTGTCGGCCGGGGAAGTCAGTCGAGGGTGGTGGCGTCCGTTGTCGGTGTCTTGGCGCCAGGAGTCGCTTCGATGTCGAGAACGACCTGGCTGTCGGTGGCGTCTTCGGGGAAGACGTACCGGCGCATGGCCCACCACCGGAAGGCCGTCGCCAGCAGGGTTCCGATGATCGATCCGCTGATGAAGTCAGCGAAATTCTCCATCAGCACCGATACCTCGGGTTGACGCAGGTGGAACACGTACCTGGAGGTCCAGAGCGGTACCTGGTTGATGGCCAAACCGATACCGGCGACGATGAAGAACAGGGCAGCCTCGTGATGGCGCTGTCTACCACCGCGCTGAGCGAACGACCACTCGCGGTTCAGGACGTAGGACAGAACCGTTGCGATCAGGACCGCGAGGATGTTGGCCGTCACCGGGTGCTGAGGCAGAACCGTCCACTTGATGCCGAAGAACAGCACCGTGGTGACGATGAAGGCGATGCCGCCGACCACCAGGAACTTGAGCATTTCTGCGTGCGGCAAGACGCGCACGAGAACCCGCTCAGGAAGCCTATTGACCATCTTTTCGACAAACGCCATTGTTCGAGGCTAACCCTGAATACAGCCGACGGCACAAATCGTCGACGCACGTGTCGGCCAGATCATCAGAATCCGTACCCGAGAATTGCCGGCTTCGATGTGCTGAACGCGAAGTCGAGATTCCGGATTTCCTGCGATTCAGTTGCCTGGAGTCGGTGCGCCGCAGCAAAGGCCTTGGCCTGGTGCTCGCCGAGGTACAGGCTGCTCAGAACGTCGGCGGGCATCGTGATCGCGGGCCCGGCGTCGGTGGCCGTGCACGTGGCTTTGCCTCCCTTGACCTGAAGTGCAAAAGTTCCGCCCGCGCTCAGGAAAGGATCTTCGACCTTGATGACGGTGTCCAGGTCAGCAGCGTATTCACGAGCCTCGAGCGCCGCGGGCACGTCCATGATGCGCAGCCACAGTCGATCGGAGCGCGTCGTTGTCCGGGCAAGGCGGTAGTCCGTCAGCATCAGCCGTAGGGGATCGGCGGGATGCTGGCGTGTCTCGATCCGGGTGACGAGGTCGAGCCCGCAGATCGTGCGCCACAGCGCCGAGTGCGCATCTTCGGTGATCGTCACGAACTCGTCGATCCGGGCGATGCTGTCGCGGCCCTCGCTCGTGTGCCGGTAAGCGATGTATCCGTCCGCGTGTGTCAGAAAGAACAGTCCGGAGGCTCCGTCACGATCCTCGGACGGGTCGGCGAACATGTGATCCCACAGTGGTTGCGGACGGACCTGCGCGCCGGGAGTCTGCAGTCGCCAGCGGTCGTAGATCTCGGGAAGAAGCGTCGTGGCAGCCTTGACGTCGACAATCGACACACCGCCGTTGTCGGGCACCTCCGGGCGGAACTGCGCGAAGCGTCGGTCAAGGGTGATGCCTTCACTAACGGTGGCCGGGCCGTATCCGAAGCGGTTGTAGATGCCGGCCTCGCTGGCCGTCAGCGCTGCAAGCGGCGCGCCGGTCGACTCGATATGGGCGTGAAGTGCAGTGAACATCGAGCGTAGGACGCCGCGGCGACGATGCGTGGGGGCGACGGATACCCAGGTGATCCCGCGCGTGGGGAGTTGGCGTCCGCCGGGCACGGTGAATTCCATGTCGATCTCGATGGCCACGCCGACAGGTACGTCACCGTCGACGGCAAGGATGATGTCCTCGGGCTTGTAGAGCGCCTTTGTCAGCTCGCTGACCGCGGGAGACGGATGAAAACCGAACCCCACCGAGTCGAGTAGTTGGAGAGCCGGCCAGTCACTCTCGGTAGCGGTGCGGATGGTGATCTTGTTTTCGGGGCTCACGTATATCGACTCTGGCATAGATTGCACGAAGACGCACATGAATATCGGAGCCGACGTTTCTGCACCGACTCCCAGGGGTACCGCCCGACGGACCAGTCCTGCGGCACGGAGAAAAACCGATACGGAGAAAACACTGTGGCGATCACCGACATCAAAGAATATGCCCACCTCACCGAGGAAGACGTCGAGGCGCTCGGGCGTGAACTGGACGCCATTCGGGTCGATATCGAGGAGAAGCGCGGCGCGCACGATGCTCGATACATCCAGCGGACAATCGCGTTTCAACGCTCTCTGATGGTGGCCGGCCGCATCGTCTTGTTCGCCAGCAAGAAGAAGCCCGCCTGGATTCTGGGGACTGCGCTCCTGGGGGTCGGCAAGATCATCGAGAACATGGAACTCGGCCACAACATCATCCACGGCCAGTGGGACTGGATGAACGATCCCGAGATTCACTCGAGCAACTGGGAGTGGGACAACACCTGCCCGTCCTCGGGATGGAAGCACTCGCATAACTTCACTCATCACAAGTTCACCAACATCGTCGGTCTGGACAACGATGTGGGTTACGGAATCATGCGCGTCACTCGAGATCAGAAGTGGCACGCCGACTATCTCTTTCAACCGATCACGAATTTCGTGCTCGCGACACTGTTCGAGTGGGGTGTGGCACTGCATCACCTGGAAACGGACAAACTCCGCAAGGGTGAGGTGAAGTGGTCCGAGAAATCGGAGATGGCCAAGGACGTCGGAAAGAAGATCGCGCGGCAGGTGACAAAGGATTACATCCTGTTCCCCGCTCTGACCGGCCCGGCGTGGAAGACCACGTTGACGGCGAACGTCGTTGCGAACCTCATCCGAAATTACTGGAGTTACGCCGTCATCTTCTGCGGGCACTTCCCCGACGGTGCCGAGAAGTTCACGCTCGAGGAATTCGAGAACGAATCGCGCGCTCAGTGGTACCTACGGCAGATGCTGGGCTCCGCCAACTTTCACGCCGGCCCGGTCATGGCCTTCATGAGCGGCAACCTCTGCTATCAGATCGAGCATCACTGCTTCCCGGATCTGCCGAGCAATCGGTACTCGGAAATCGCGGTGCCGTTGCGCGACCTGTGTGACAAGTACGACCTCCCGTACACGACCGGGCCGCTGTGGAAGCAGTACGGATTGACTCTGCGCACCATCTGGAAGTTGTCGCTGCCCAACAGGTTTCTCTCGGCATCCCAGGACGACGCTCCGGAGACGCACTCGGAGTTGAAGTTCCGTATCCGAGGCGGAATCAAGGAAGTGTTCGGCGTCGATCCGCAGACCGGTAAGCGGCGTGGCTTGCGAACAGCGATCGCAATGGTCTCGAGCTGATCAGTCAGCGCTTGTGCGCCATTGAACGAACCACGAGATCACCGGTCGACTGGATTGCCTGCACCAGCACGATCAAGATCACGACTGCGACGAACAGCACCGGTGTGTTGAATCGTTGGTAGCCGTACTTGATTGCGAAGTCGCCGAGTCCACCGGCGCCGATGGCACCTGCCATGGCTGAGAAACCGATCAGCATCACCGCAGTCAGGGTTGCTCCGGCTACAAGTCCTGGAACTGATTCGGGTAGTAGCACTTTGGTGATGATGTCCTTGTCGGTGGCGCCCATGGACCGTGCTGCCTCGACGCGCCCGGAATCGACCTCACGCAAGGCGTTCTCGACGACGCGGGCGAAGAAGGGCACCGAACCGATGGTCAACGGCACGATCGCTGCCGTGGCGCCGAGCGCTGTTCCGACGATCGCCCTCGTTGCCGGGATGAGGAGGACCAACAAGATGACGAACGGCAGCGAACGGCCGATGTTCACGACGGTGCCCAGAACCGAATTGAGGACGCGGTTGGGACGGATTCCGTCGGGAGCGCTCGCGTGCAACAGAACTCCGAGCGCAATACCGATGATCACGGTGAGCACGAACGAGACGCCGACCATGTAGAGCGTGTCGAGTAGGGCTTCCCATGCTTCGCCCAGGGAATCCTGCCAGGACGTCTTGTTCATGAGAACGTCACCTTCACTCCGCGCTGCGAAAGATGTTCTTCGACAGACTTTCTTGTCTCTTCGTTGCTGGTGAGTCCGGTGTGCGAGGCGAACTCCACGCGAAGGCGACCGACCTGATGAGTGCCGATGTTCTCGATACCTCCGGAGATCACCGTGACGTCGACGTCGAGATCTCGCGAGAGTTGGGAAATCACGGGTGAGGTGGACAGTGAATCGACAAAGGTGAGGAGCGCGGGAATTCCGGTCGGGGTAGTTCGCACCGTTCCGGTCGGCAGTAGTGCCTCGCCGAGTGGCGATCCCGGGTCCGCGACCAGTTCGGTGAGAGTTCCCTCGTCGACGATGCGGCCCTGATCGATCAGAGCAGCGCGGTGACAGATCCGTCGAACCACGTTGAGTTCGTGGGTGATCAGAACAATGGTCACACCCAGACGTCGATTTAGGTCGGCGAGCAGGTCGAGGATCGAATCGGTTGTATCCGAGTCGAGGGCGCTCGTGGCTTCGTCGCACAGGAGGACATCGGGAGAAGCCGCCAAGGCCCTCGCGATCCCGACCCGTTGTTTCTGTCCGCCGGACAGTTGCGAGGGGAAGGCGTCACGTCGGTCTTCCAGGCCGACCAGCTCGATCAACTCGTCGACGCGGGCACGGCGATCTGCCCGCGAGTATCCCGCCACTTCGAGAGGAAAGGCGATGTTGGCGGCGACCGAGCGGGAGTGCAGCAGGTTGAAATGCTGGAACACGACACCGATCCGCTTGCGTGTGTCGCGCAGTTGCGCTGGGCTCAGCGCAGTCAGATCGGTGTCGCCCAACAGAATCCGGCCACTGGTCGGGCGTTCGAGCAGGTTGAGGCAGCGCAGCAGAGTCGATTTACCGGCGCCGCTCTTGCCGATGATGCCGAAGATTTCGCCGTCTTCGATTTTCAGGGACACGGAATCGAGTGCATGCAGAACTTTTGTGCCGCTGCAGTATTCCTTGGAGACCGATTCGATCGAGAAGACCATGACGGGTCTCGATCAGGTGGCGCTGGCCGGAATGACCGAGCCCTGGTAGGTCTGCTCGATGAACGTCGCGACGTCGGCGGACGTCAATGCCTCGGCCAACTTCTGTACTCGCGCATCGTTTTCGAGCGAGGTGCGTACGGTCAGGACATTGGCGTACGGGTTGCCCTCGGCCTTCTCGAGCACCAGTGCGTCCTTGGCGGGATTGAGGCCGCCTTCGATTGCGTAGTTGCCGTTGATGATTGCAAGATCGACATTTCCGTCGTCGAGAGTGCGCGGAAGCTGCGGGGGATCGACCTGGGTGAAGGTGAGTCCCTTGGGGTTGTCGATGATGTTCTTCTCGCTGATCTGCGTGATGTCCGTGCCGGGCGCGCCCAACTGCTGATCCAGCTTGATCAATCCGGCCTGCTGCAGCAGGTACAGCCCACGGGCGAAGTTCGTCACGTTGTTGGACAGCGCCACCGTTGCGCCTTGGCGTAGGTCGGCCACGTTGGTGACCTTCTTGGAGTATGCACCGAGCGGCTCGACGTGGACTTTCGCCACTGCGACCAGGTCGTCGACACCCTTCTCCTTCGACCACGATTCCTGATACGGCACGTGCTGGAAGAAGTTGGCATCGGTGTCGCCGGCTTCGAGCACCTCGTTGGCGTCGAGGTCGCCGGTGATCTCGCTGACCTCGATCTTGGTGTCGCCGAGCAGGCCCTTTTCTTCGACGAACTTCAGGATCTCGGCATGCGGAACCGAAGAAGCGACGATACGAAGGGGCGCGTTGGCGTCGGAGGAGCTGTCGCTCGAGCACGCTGCGACGGTTCCGACTGCGACGGCGGCCACTGCGAAGGCAGCGAGGAATCTTCTGGTGCGCGAGCGTGACATGTGAATCTCCAAGACATAGCCGAACGCACGCCGAGATGGCGTGACAGTTGCTGAACGCTAGCCCGGTAAACCTCCCGTGAGGAGATACAGAATCACCGCGATTTTTTCATGTACCTATTGTCCGAGCAGGATGACCGGAACGTCCTCGGCGAAATCGACTACCAATTCACGACGCGAGAACAGCCAGGTGCCGTCGACCTTTTCGAAGCTGTCCTGGTAACGGATCTCGATCCGGTTGTCCCGGTGGCCGTCGCCCCGCGGATAGATGTGGTGAGCGGAGCAGTAGGCCTCGCCGTGTGCGGTGGTGGGGCTGTCGAGGTCGAGGATCTGCTGCTCGACGATGTGCCGTGTCGAGTGCAGATGTGAGACGGCATCGACCACGGAACTGCTGACGACGGAATCTCCACGTATCTCCGTCGGTGCATCGGTTCCGTTCAGCGCCGGCGGCAAGACGAATGCGACATCGTCGGTGAAGAGAGCGGCAAGTGCGGTGGTGTTTCGGCGGTCGACGGCCTGTGCATACCTGGCGGCCAAGTCGGTGAGAGCGACGCGATCCGAGGAGTCCATGCGCATATCTCACCTTATGTGACGCCGCTCATGTTTCGGCTTCCCGCTCAACGAGACATTCACAGCGCCCACCAGGGCATCTGGTTAGCGTCCAGGCCAAGAGTTGCCAGCCATGAATGCCATAGGAGAAACAGCGATGGATCTGAGGGAATCGCCCGAGCAGCAGGAGCTCCGCAAGGAGTTGCGCGCGTACTTCGCGGCGCTGCTGCCGGAAGAGAAGCGTCGCGCGGCCGGCGAGCAAGGTGTGGGCGGCGAGTACTTCCGCGAGATCGTGAAGTTGCTGGGCAAGGACGGCTGGCTCGGGATCGGCTGGCCGAAGGAATTCGGTGGACAGGGACGCTCCATCGAGGAGCAGTTCGTGTTCTTCGACGAGGTTCAGCGTGCAGGACTGCCGTTCCCCTTCGTGACCGTCAATACTGTCGGACCGACGTTGATGAAGTACGGCACCGAAGAGCAGAAGGAACGATTCCTGCCCGGCATCCTTGCCGGTGACATCGTCTTCGCCATCGGGTACACCGAGCCCGAGGCCGGCACCGACCTCGCGTCACTCAAAACTCGTGCGGTTCTCGACGGTGACGAGTGGATCGTCGATGGCAACAAGATCTTCACCAGTGGCGCCAATACTGCCGACTACGTCTGGCTGGCCTGCCGCACTGACTCGGATGCCCCCAAGCACAAGGGCATCTCGATCCTGATCGTTCCCACCGCGGACGCAGGCTTCGAGTGGTCACCGATCAACACTGTCGGCGGCTTGATGGTGACGTCCACGTACTACTCCGGAATTCGCGTCCCGTCGAAGGACGTTGTCGGTGAGGTCAACGGAGGCTGGCAGCTCATCACCGCGCAGCTCAACCACGAGCGAATCGGCCTGGCGGCCATCGGTGGCCGTACCTACGGTCTGTGGAACCTGGTCCTGGACTGGGCCAAGGAGAACGGCGCCATCAACATCCCCTGGGTTCAGCAGGATTTCGCTCGTACGCACGCCAAGCTCGAGGCGATGCGACTGCTGAACTGGAAGATGACGGCAGCCGTCGCGCAGGACACGCTCTCCGGAGCGGACGCGGGAGCCACCAAGACGTATGGCACCGAGACTCACGTCGACGTCTATCGCACCCTGCTCGGAATTCTCGGCTCCGCCGGACGCATCCGCCCCGAGTCGCCGGGCGCTTTGCTGGCCGGTCAGATCGAGCAGATCTCGCGTCAGGGCGTCGTGAACACCTTCGGCGGCGGCGTCAACGAGGTTCTGCGTGACATGGTCGGCACCATCGGGCTCGGCCTCGTTCGCGAAAAGAGGGTCAAGTGAGCGACATTTCGGCGCAACTCGACGCTTTTGTCGGCCAGACCCTGGTTCCCACCACCTGGGGGCCCGACGAGGTCAATCTCCCCATGATCCGGCATTGGGCCGAGACCATGGGTGATACCAATCCCGTCTACCTCGACGACGAAGCCGCCCGCGCCACCGGCCGTGACGGCGTCGTCGCTCCCGCTCAGATGCTCCAGGTCTGGATCATGCGGACGTTCACCGACAAGATGGCGGGCAACGACCCCTCGCAGGTCTGGACCGATCTGATCGCCACCCTCGACGCAGCCGGTTACACCTCCGTCGTGGCCACCGATTCCGATCAGGAGTTCTTCGCCGAACTGCGCCCCGGCGATCGCGTGAACTACACCGAGGTCATCGAGTCGATTTCGCCGGAGAAGAAGACCGGCCTCGGCGTCGGGCACTTCGTCACGACGCTCAAGACCTACCGCAACGGTGACGACCGGGTTGTGGGCACCCAGCGGTGGCGGACGCTGCGGTTCAAGCCTCAGGAATCTGCTGCGCCCGAAGCTCCTCGTGCACTGCGTCCGCGTCCGGCTCTCAACGCGGACAACGCTTTCTGGTTCGAAGCAGCGAAGGAGCACCGTCTGGTGATTCAGCGCTGCACGTCCTGCAAGACGTTGCGTCATCCCACCGGTCCGATGTGCGGGGAGTGCCAGTCACTCGAGTGGGACACGATCGACGCGTCGGGCCGCGGCACGGTGTACAGCTTCGTGGTCAATCACCACCCCAAGATCGACGCGTTCGACTACCCACTGATCGTTGCGGTCGTCGAACTCGAAGAGGGAACCCGATTGATCGCCAACATGGTGGGCATCGCGCCCGAAGATGTCGTGGTCGACATGCCCGTGGAACTTGACTGGATCGACGCCGACCCGGATCTGACGCTTCCCGCGTTCCGGCCGGCCGTACGCGAGGAGCACTGATGGACTTCAATTTCAGCGAAGAGCAGGAAGCAATTCGCGCACTGGCCGACGAGGTCTTCACCAGCAAGGCGACGATCGAGCGCACCAAGGAGATCGAACTCTCCGCTGAGCGCGTCGACCGTGAACTGTGGCGCGAACTCGCGAGCACCGGGTTGCTCGGCATCGCCCTGCCGGAGGAGTTCGGCGGCGGTGGCCTCGGATTGTCGGAGCTGTACGCATTACTCGAACAGCAGGGACGTCACGTTGCGGCCGTGCCGATTTGGGAAACGACCCTTGCGGCACTGGCTGTCGATGAATTCGGCTCTGATTCCCTACGCGCCGAACTCCTTCCGGGAGTTGCCGACGGCAGTCGATTCCTGACCATCGGTCTCGAAGAGTTCGGTCCGTACACGGGCGGCGACCCAATGACCACGGCTGAGCAGGATGCCGAAGGCAATTGGACCGTGACGGGTGAGAAGGCAGTAGTGCCGATGACTCACATCGCGAACCTCGCCCTCGTCTCGGCAACCACCTCCACCGGTACGGCATTGCTGCTGGTGGACCTGAGTGCCGAGGGAGTGACGCTCGAACAGACACAGTCCACCAACTGGGAGATCTGTGCCAACGTCACCTTCGCCGGTGCACCGGCGAAGCTCATCGGCGCGGCCGACGGAACCACCGTTCCATGGCTGATCGACCGAGTCGAACTGGCATTGGCCGCAATTCAATGGGGCGTCGGATCGGGCGCTGTTGCACAGGCCGTCACATATCTGAACGGTCGCAAGCAGTTCGGTCGACCCCTCGCAACGTTCCAGGCGGTCAACCACCAGCTCGCCGATTGCTACATCGATCTCGAGGCAATGCGAGTGACACTGTGGCAGGCAGCATGGCGCATTTCCGAGGGACTGGATCTCGGCACCTCGGTACTGGTCGCCAAGTGGTGGGCTACCGACGGCGGACAGCGCGTCGTGCATCGCACCACGCACGTCCACGGCGGCATGGGCGTCGACACCGACTACCCGGTTCACCGTCACCTGCTGTGGGGTAAGCAGATTGCTGCCACCCTCGGTGGTTCAAGCTCCGACCTCGCGCGTCTGGGTGCGCAGCTCGCATCCGGTGTGGAGGTGCTCGCATGACCGTTCTCGCCGGTCGCAGCTACGCGGACATCATGGTCGGAGAGGCATTGCCCGAGTTGGCGATCCCGTTGACCCGCACGTTGATCGTCGCCACCGCAATTGCCACCCGCGATTTCCAGGACGTGCACCACGACCCGAGCCTGGCTCAGGAACGTGGCTCCAAGGATGTCTTCATGAACATCCTCACGAGCAACGGTCTCGTCGGCCGGTACGTCACGGACTGGGCCGGATCGGCATCGACTTTGCGCCGCATCGCAATCCGTCTCGGGGCGCCCAACTACCCGGGCGACACCATGACGATGACCGGTGAGGTCGTGTCCAAGGAAGACGGAGTGGTCGTGGTCAAGGTGCAGGGTGCAAACAGCCTCGGCAACCATGCATCCGGCACCGTCGCAGTCGCTTTCAAGGAAGAGGAGAGGCCCTGATGGCGATCAGCCCACTCTCGGGAGCCGCCGCCATCGTCGGCATCGGATCCACCGAGTTCTCCAAGAACTCCGGCCGCACTGAACTGCAGTTGGCGTGTGAGGCCATCGTGGCCGCGCTCGCTGACGCCGGTATCGATCCGTCCGAGGTAGACGGACTGTCCACCTATACGTCGGAGACCAACGGCGAAGCCATCGTGGCTCGCAACTGTGGCCTCGGTGAGCTGAAGTTCTTCTCGCGCATTCACTACGGTGGCGGCGCTGCGTGTGCCACGGTGCAACAGGCCGCTATGGCAGTTGCGACGGGTGTTGCCGACGTCGTGGTCTGCTACCGCGCCTTCAACGAGCGCTCCGGTGTGCGCTACGGCCTGGGCCAACACGATCGACCGATGGACAGCACGGCTGACCGCGCCGCGTATGCGTGGATGACTCCTCAGGGCCTGTCGACTCCCGCTCAGTGGGTCGCCATGTTCGCCCGCCGTTACATGCACCAGTACGGTGCGACGAGTGAGGACTTCGGACGAGTTGCAGTGGTGGCGCGCAAGCACGCCGCCAACAACCCGGCTGCTTGGTTCTACGAGCGTCCGATCACACTCGAGGACCATCAGAACTCGCGCTGGATCGCCGAGCCGCTGCACCTCCTCGACTGCTGCCAGGAAACCGACGGTGGCCAGGCGCTGGTCATCGTCTCTGCCGAGCGCGCAAAGGATCTGGCTAACAAGCCCGTCGTCATCAAGGGTGCCGCTCAAGGCAGTAGCAAGGATCAGCACATGATGACCAGCTACTACCGGCCCGACATCTCCGGTATCCCGGAGATGGGCCTGGTTGCTCGTCAGCTGTACGGCCAGAGCGGCCTGACACCGGACGACATCAACGCCGCGATCCTGTACGACCACTTCACTCCGTTGGTGCTTCCCCAGCTCGAAGAACTGGGCTTCTGCAAGCCAGGCGAAGCAAAGGACTTCATCCGCGAAGGCAACCTCGAGATCGGTGGACGCCTGCCGTCCAACACTCACGGTGGTCAGGTCGGCGAGGCGTACCTGCACGGTGTCAACGGAATTGCCGAAGGTGTGCGACTGGTGCGAGGCACGTCGACCAACCAGCCCGAGGGCGTCGAAAACGTATTGGTCACAGCCGGAACAGCAGTACCCACCAGCGGTCTCGTTCTCGGCGCTGTTTGAGAGAGGAAAAGACAGTGACAACTTCGGAAGCTGCGAAGACCGCCGGCGATTGGCGTGGAGCCGATCTCGGGACCCGCACCGTGTCGTACACCGAGCGCGACGCGATCCTGTACGCACTTGCCGTGGGCGCCAAGGCGACCGAGCTGGACCTCGTCTTCGAGGATCAGCTTCGGGTACTGCCGACCTTTGCTCTGACGCTGGCGCAGTGGGCTCCCGACGCGCTGGGGTCAGCGGGAGCCTTCGACACCAAGACGGCGCTCCACGGCTCGCAAGAGCTGAAAGTGCTTGCCCCGCTGCCGCGTAGCGGTGACGTGACCTTGAAGGCTTCGGTCGGCGAGGTGTGGGACAAGGGTGCGGCTGCGGTGTTCGAGGTCAGGGTGGAGTGCGAATACTTCGTCGCGACCTGGTCACTTTTTGCTCCCGGTGCCGGTGGATTCGGCGGAGAACGTGGACCCTCACGTCCGGCGGAGCCGACGGGCGAGCCTTCGCTCACCGGTGTGCTGACCACCGCGGAGAATCAGACAGCGATGTACCGCCTGCTGGGCGACAAACACCACATCCACATCGATCCCGAGGCTGCGGCGCGGATCAACCAGCCGCGTCCGATCATGCACGGACTGTGCACGTTGGCCGCCTGCACGCTCGAGCTCGCTCGGGTCGCCGGAGTACATCCCGCAGACCTCGTCAGCCTCGAAGGCCGATTCGCTGCGGCAATCCATCCGGGTGAGGCGCCGTCCATCGTTGCGTGGGGAACTCCCGACGACCTGGCGTTCCAGATCAACAAGGGTGATCAGGTGGCGATTTCCGGTGCACGAGTGAGCTTCTCCACTCACTAGTCCCTCCATACTCAACTGCGGGGTGCTTGACCTCTCGTCGCACCCCGCAGTTGTTCGCACGAAGAAGCAGCCCCTGAGCGAATTCGCTCAGGGGCTGCTTTGTGAGTGATTCAGTCCTGATGGGTCGCCATGTAGCGAGCCGGGTATTCGCCGCCGCCGTGGACGGCGATGTCGGCGCCGTTCACGTACGAGGAGAGTGGGCTCGCCAGGAACAGGCAGGAGTTGGCGATATCGGTCGGCACGGCCATACGCTCCATCGGAATGGTCCTGGTGACAGCAGCGCCGCCGTCGGCACCGTAGACCTCGGCGGCTGCCTCCGTGCGGATCAGGCCCGTGGTGATGTGGTTGATCCGGACCTTGGGCGCCCATTCGAGGGCCAACGCCTTGGTCAGAACGAGGAGGCCGGCCTTGGCTGCGCTGTACGCCGCGGTTCCGGGCTGAGGATCGATTGCCGAGACGCTGCCGATGTTGATGATGGCACCGCCGTCGTCCTGCGTCTGCATCACTGCGTTGGCAGCCTGGGCAACATTGAAGGGCGCCAACAAGTTCAGTGCCACGATCTTCTCGACGAAGCGGGGCGACACCGTCGCAGCATCGGCGTCGGGAGAGCCACCGGCGTTGTTGACGAGGACGTCCAGACGGCCGAAGCGCTCGACGGCGTCCTGGACGAGGGCTGCGGCGTCGGCGGGGTCACGGACGTCCGTGGCGCGAAAGGCTGCGCTACGACCGTCGGCCGTGGGCAGAGTTTCGGGTTCGTTGCGGCCACAGACCAGCACGTTCGCACCCGCGGCGAGGAAGGTTTCGGCGATGACGAAGCCGATGCCTTTGGTGCCGCCGGTGACGATCACCGAGCGTCCTCTGAAATCGACGGGGTTGGGCAGTGTCACGGTGGAGCCTTCCTGGTGCGGTGCCGAGCTGAATTGCCGCCCAATGTGATTGACGCGACGCGGTCGCACACCTTAGGGTCAAGCAAGTGCTTGGTTGTTTTGTAGGTCGAGTGTAGACGACAAACACCGGCAGTCACCAGAATCGACCGGTCGCTCTCGCAAAAAGGGCTCCGCACGTCGAAGGACATTGGAGTAGTCACATGGGCAAGCTCGAAGGCAAAGTCGCACTCATCACGGGTGCGGGTCAGGGAATCGGGCAGGGGATTGCCCTGGCCTTGGCCAAAGAGGGCGCCGTGATCGCCGTTGCCGGCCGTACCGAATCCAAGTTGCACACCACCTGCGGACTACTGGCTGACATCGGTGCGCGCGGAGAGGCCGTGGTTTGTGACGTCAGCAAGAAGGACGACATCACCGCGGCCGTGGACCGTACCGTCGAACTGTTCGGCGGAATCGACATCCTGGTCAACAACGCCAACGACTGCAAGCCCGGCCCGCTCTTGAGCGTGCTCGACGAAGACTTCGAGCGTTCCTTCGCGACGGGCCCACTCGCCACCCTGCGCATGATGCAGGCGTCGTACCCGCACATGAACAGTCGAGGGGGCGGCGTCATCATCAACATGGTCACCTCGGCGGCCGTGCGGTGGGACGCCAGCAACTACGGCGCCTACGGGTCCATCAAAGAAGGGATGCGCTCGTTGACCCGCGCCGCAGCCTGCGAATGGGGCAAGGACAACATTCGAGTTCTCAACGTCGCCCCGCACGCCAAGACCCCCGCGTTGCAGTGGTGGATGGACAAGAATCCGGAAGAAGCGGCGGCTTTTGTCGCGGGTATCCCGCTGGGTCGCGTCGGAGATCCCGAGACCGACATCGGTCGTGCCGTCGTCTTCCTCGTCAGCGAAGACGCCGGGTACCTTACGGGTGCAACGATCCCGCTCGACGGCGGTCAGTCGCGCTGGGGCTGACCGCCATCGACTCGGTCAGGTCATCACGGCGCCGCCGTCGACGGCAATCGTCTGCCCGGTGACATTGCGAGCCCTGTCGCTCAGCAAGAACGCGACCATTTCGGCGATGTCTCCGGGCGTCTGGGCTCGACCCATCGGAACCATCTGGGCCACAAAAGAATCGAAGACGTCAGCATCGGAAACGTCTGCCAGCGCAGGATCGCGTCGGCGCAGTTCCTTGATGGTTCGCAGCCACATGTCGGTGAGGATCAGTCCGGGCATGACCGTGTTCGAACGGAGTCCTCGAGTCGCGCCGATCCTGGCGACGCTGTGACTCATCTCGATCACGGCGGCCTTCGACGGTCCGTAGTGCGCGAGCATGTCACCGCCCAAGCGGGCACCGATCGACGCGATGTTGACGATCGCTGCCGGCCCCTCAGTTCTGCTGACGAATTCGCGGCACATCAGGAAGCTGCCCTTGGTGTTCACAGCAAACGTGTTGTCCCACTGATCCTCGGTGATCTCGAGGAACGGAGTGAAGACGCCGATTCCGGCGCCGTTGACGAGTGCCGTCGGACTTCCGATCGACGTCGCCACGTCGAACGCGTTCTTGACGTCGCCTTCACGTCGAACGTCGCATCGTGCCGTGTGGACCGCTACGCCAAGGCTTTCCAGGCGTGCTGCGGTGTCGGCGAGTGCAGCTTCTTTGATGTCGAGGAGAAGCAGGGTGCCGAAGTCCTCGGCAAGGCGCTCGGCAATAGCGGCGCCCAACCCGGCAGCTGCGCCGGTGACAAGCGCTACCGGCGCGCTCACGGCAGGTGCGTTTCGAGCAGTGGGGCAAGCAGTTCGGCCGCGCGCGCTGCCGTGATGACCTCGCTCGGGTCGACCTTGGTCACGACTTTCGAGGCAGAATCTTCGTAGACATGCTCACCGATGAGTCGCCCCTGCTCGTCGTACGGCCAGACGAATGCCAAGGTCCGACGCACGAGATACCAACCGTCGGGGTCAATATCCGAGGACTGTTCGGGGTCGGGGGCGGTGGGTGTGGATCCACCCGATTCGTGCACCGCGCCGAACACCCCGTCTCCCAGAATCGATCCTGGGACGAATTGACTGAAGAGGGTCTCGCCCGAGAATCCGCTGTCGGAGACCGCGAAGTCGGACTGTCCGGTCCACATGACAAGGGTGTCCGTCTCGGCGAGTGACTGGTAGAAGTTGGTGACGGCGTCCATACCGTCCAGAACAATCGACTGCCCGTCTTCGAACAACCGGTAGACGGGTTCTTCGACGGTCATGTCGGGCGAGAGGATTTCCTTGTAACGACCGGAGACCTCGAGCAACGCGTGCCGTCGGTAGTTTCGGAGGATCTTCTGGTGCCGCGGATTGTCGATGGTTTCCAATTGCTTTTCGACGCCATCCATCATGTGGACGAATTCATGCTCGTACTTGCTCATCACATCTCCTGGTTTCGCAGATTCGGCGGGCTGTCCGGATCTGTGCCAACTGTGACCTGGCGAGGCATTCGCTGTACATGTAGAACTTCATTTGACAATTGCCGGTTTGCTTAACTCTGCTGTTCAGATACCGTGATGGTCATCACTTTGTCGGTTAACCGCCGTCGAAAACAACCGAATGGACGGTAATGAAGAAGACGAGAAGAGGCGAAGATCTGAATCTGCGCTTGGTGTCCTCATTGCTCGTCGTCGTGACGGAAGGACACTTCGGGCGAGCAGCAGATCGGCTGTTCGTCACCGCGCCCGCCCTCAGTCAGCAGATTCGCCGACTCGAGGAACAGGTGGGTGTCGAGTTGGTTGATCGCAGTTCGCACCCGGTGGTGCTCACCGCCGCGGGCGAGGTGTTTGTCGCGGATGCGCGACCCGCTCTCGATTTCGCCATTCGCGCGATGAACGGACTCGATGCGCTCGAGCGTCGGCGGGCCCGGAGATTGAGGATCGGATTCATCAATGGGGCTGCTGGAAGTTTGGGGCGTGCGGTGATCGATTCGTTGCACGCGGAGGTGGAACTGGTCCAATTGGATTGGTCTCAACAGGTTTCGGCGGTAGCGAGCGCGACCGTCGACGCGGCATTCGTGCGTCCACCGCTACCGGTGCTCGACGGTGTGGTGCTCGAACGGATCGGCGTCGAACCGCGGGTTGTAGCCCTGCCTCGGGGGCACAGGCTGGCGGGCCGTACGAGCATCGAGATTTCTGAAATAGATGGGATAGTGCAGGTTTCAAGTGACGGCGCACCACCCGAATGGGTGAAATGGTGGTCGGTGGACCCACGCCCCAGTGGTGTGCCCGTCCGGTACGGCCCCTCTGTCCGCACGATGGACGAAGCGCTCGAGGTTGTCGCCAACGGTCGAGCGGTGGTGATAACGGCAGCAACGATCGCCGAGTACTACACCCGCTCGGATATCAGTTTCGTGCGAATCTCCGACATCGAGCAATGTTCGATCGATCTGTGCACGCGCGATGGAGACGGTAGTCCGGCGGTGATCGAGCTACGTAGGGCTGTTGCGGCCCTCGGTGCCGGCAGATGATTGTCGTTGCCGTGTTCTCCATGTAATGCGCATCTGCCCGCTCCATGTAATGCGCATCTGCCCGGATGAAATGCGCGCTCTTGCCGACATGGTTTTAGTCAGTTAGACTAAAACCATGTCCACGACGAGCAATGCACTTGAAACAGTCGAGACGGCAAAGGTTTCGACTGATGTGTTCGGAGGAGTCTCCAATGATCTCGACTCCCGCCGTGCTGCACAGCGTCGTTTTCATCGGCTCGCCTCCGCCATTCATCCGGACCGGGTGAAGCCCGAAGATCGGGTGCGGTACTCGGCCGCGGCGTCCCGATTGAACGAGCTTTACCGGAGTTGGACGGCGGAGTCCGAGCCGGCGGATTCTCGGCCCGCTTATATCGGAGAGCGGGGAGAGTATGCGTTGGGTGGACTGGTAGCGCGCGGGTCGGTCGCCAACCTGTACCGGTCCGATGCCGGCGTCGTACTCAAGATTCCGCGAAACCCTCGGGCGAACTCCATGATCGAGGCGGAGCGAAATGCGCTGACGGACATCGAGAATTCGTCCGATGCCGGTTGGGTAGTGCCGTACTTCCCGCGGTTGATCGATCGAATCACCCATGTGGACAGCGGCACGAGGCGTCAGATCGACGTGCTCGACGATCTGACTGAAGGTTTTGTGAGTCTCGCCGACGTTCGTGCCGCATATCCAGGTGGCCTCGATCCACGGGACTGGGCCTGGATGCACCGACGGCTACTTCGGGCTCTAGCGGCAGCGCACGCTATCGGTTGGGTGCACACCGCGATCACTGCGGACAACGTGCTGATCGAGCCTGATCGGCACGGGGTGGTGCTGGTGGGCTGGTCGTTTGCCACCCGTGCGGGCAGTCGCCCGGTCGCGACGATCGGTTCCGATCGTGATTCCTACCCAACGGAACTCGGCGAAGCAGCTTCGTCGGCGTGGGACATCTACATGGCTCATCGCTTGATGCTCCGAATGCTGGGCGAGCAGACCCACGAACGGATGAAGGCGTTTGCAAGCGGCTGCATGCAGGACAACCCCAGACTGCGTCCCGACGCGATCGATCTACTGGGTGAGTTCGACGAACTCCTCGATCTTCTCTATGGCCAGCGGACATTTCGTCCGTTCGCCGTTCCCTCCACGAAAGGACAGTGATCACCATGGGCTACGGATACTGGGATGACAACACGTACGTGGCGGGCAAGACTTTTCGTGCCGCGCGTGGTGTCGACGACTTCGGCTACACCGATTCGCTCCGGGCGCGTCCGCGGAGCAGTTGGAAAGCGGACCCGACGCTCGACCCCTTCGGTGTCGACAAGCGTGAGTGCCGAGATTCGGACGGGCACCCCGATTCGCTGCCGATAGCAGTGCTTTTCGATGTCACCGGTTCGATGGGTGCGGTTCCTCGCATCATGCAGGACAAGCTCGGGAAGCTGCACGGACTGCTGCAACGCAAAGGATATGCCGACGATCCGCAGATTCTGTTCGGCGGTATCGGCGACGCAGATTCCGACCGGGTGCCACTGCAAGTCGGGCAGTTCGAGTCAGGAAACGCGATGGACGAACAGCTCCGAACCATTTTCCTCGAAGGTAACGGGGGTGGTCAGAAGTCGGAAAGCTATGAATTGGCAGCATATTTCATGGCGCGCCACACGAGCACCGATGCCTGGGAGAAGCGTGGACGGAAAGGCTACCTCTTCATCATCGGCGACGAGTTGAACAAGCCCCGGCTCTCGGCTCGCCACATCCGTTCGGTGATCGGTGACAAGGTTCGTCAGGACGTATCGGTACCGTCGATCTACCGTGAACTCGAAGAGCGGTGGAATGTCTATTACGTTCTGCCCGATCAGTCCTCGTACTTCAACGATCCGGAAATCGCGGATCACTGGAGGGGGCTACTCGGTGAGCGGTTCGTCAAACTCGACGACCCCGCCGCAGTGTGCGAATTGATCGCGCTGACGGTCGGAATCGGCGAAGATCGCATCGATTTGCGCGACGGACTGGCGGATCTCCGCGACATCGGTTCCACGGCCGAAGCGAAGACCGTCGGAAAGGCCCTGGCTCTGATTCCACGACGTACCGCTGCGACGGTGGCCGGGTTGCCCCGTGATCTCGGAACCGGCACGGACGACGTCGATTTCGTTTAGAAGGAGAAAGTCTGTGAGTGCTTTCGAAGGTCGTGACATCGTCGTCGTGGATCTCGGTTTCGGCGACGCGGGCAAGGGAGCAACGGTCGACTGGCTTTGCTCCGAGCAAGCCGATCTCGGTGTGGCCGCCGTGGTTCGGTTCAACGGCGGAGCGCAGGCAGCGCACAACGTGACGGTTGGCGAGCGGCACCACACGTTTTCGCAGTTCGGCTCGGGTACTTTGTCCGGTGTCCCGACGTATCTCTCGAGATTCGTGTTGGTCGAGCCCATCGCGCTCGCCCGGGAGGCGCGCGCTCTGGAGTCGATCGGAGTTCGAAGCCCTTTCGACCTGATACGTATCGACGCGCGCGCATTGTTGACAACGCCGATTCACGTCGCAGCCAACAGAGCCCGCGAGGATGCTCGCGGCGGCCACCGGCACGGCTCGTGTGGCAAGGGGATCGGTGAGACTGCGGCGTATGCGCTGGGCCACAGTGCGCCGACAGTTGGGGACTGCTTGCGGCCGGATTCCTTGCGTTTCAAGTTGTCGGCGTTGGCGGCCCACTACGGACCACTGGTCGCGGAGAGCCGCCACGGGTTTCCACCGATCGACGACATGGTCGACATGTACGCGGAATTCGGAGCTGTCGTGGACATTGCCGGCCCGGGCGCACTGGGCGGGTTGAGTGCCCGTGGTCGTCTGGTATTCGAGGGAGCGCAAGGTGTCCTTCTCGACGAGTGGCGGGGGTTTCACCCACACACCACGTGGTCGACGGTCGAGCCGTCCAATGCGCGAGCGATGATCGACGAGTTGGGCCGGGACAGTTACGTACTCGGTGTCACCCGCACATACATGACACGACACGGAGCTGGACCGTTCCCGACCGAGGATCCGGATCTGGCGAAGGTGTTGCCAGAGATGCACAACGGGGCCGGCGAGTATCAAGGTGGATTGCGGATGGGTCACCTCGACGAGTTGTTGTTGCGCTACGCAATCGAGGTGAGCGGCGGTGTCGACGGATTGGCGCTGACTCATCTCGATGCGATGGATCGTGCGCGGGCTGCCGGCACCCCGATCCACGGAGTGCAGGCGTACGAAGGACTGTCATCCGTTCCCGTCGGAGAGTGGAAGGATCTCGATCACCAACAGGCGCTGACAGATTCCTTGAAAGCCGTGGGGGTTGTGCCGAAGGAACTTCCGGCCGACCCGGACGATTTCGCCCGGTATCTGAGCGAGGAAATGGGGGCGCCGGTGGTTCTGACCGCGGACGGTGCCGACCGGGCCGATCGCCAGGTGCGATGCCCAGTGCCTGCATGATGGACGGTGTGGACCAGTCACTTGTCTCGATCGATGTCATCGCGCTCCGGTTCGGCAAACCGGAGCCCGGGATGTTGCGATTTGCCGTCACACCGCGGCAAGCGGAGCCGTACACCGGGCAGTTAGCGCTGCCCGGTGTACTGCTGGGCGCCGGTGAGCGGTTGCAGGACGCCGCCAGACGGGCGGTGACCACCAAGCTCGGAATTCCGGATGGGAAGATCGTCGCCAGCGGGCAATTGACCGTGTTCGACGAGCCCAATCGCGACCCACGCGGGCCGACGCTCTCGGTGACCATGTGGGCAGTGATCTCGTCTGACGAGGTGCCGAATTCAGCCGAGTGGGTGAGCTGGGACAACCCGGGTGACCTTGCGTTCGACCACAATCGGATAGTCGCCGATACTCGCCCGATCCTTGCGGACACCCTGTTGTGGCGAGATCAGGCTTTCACGCGTGCACTGCTGGGACCGTCGTTCCCGGCGTCGTATGCGCTGGCCGTGGCGGAGGAACTTTCCGGTGAACGTCCGGACCCGGGCAACTTGAACCGGACGCTCAAGGCGTTGCCAGGGCTGGAACGTACGGACGAACGTGTGCGGGTCAGTGCCACCGGGCGACCCGCGGTGGTCTGGGCGTGGACCGAGAACAGCTGACCTACCTCAGAAGTTGCCCCGCGCAGCCTGCTCACGCTCGATTGCTTCGAACAGGGCTTTGAAGTTTCCGAGTCCGAATCCCAGCGATCCATGGCGTTCGATGATCTCGAAGAACACGGTGGGCCGATCACCGATCGGCTTGGTGAAGATTTGTAGAAGATAGCCGTCTTCGTCGCGGTCGACGAGGATGCCTCGCTTCTGCAATTCTTCGATCGGGACTCGAACCTCGCCGATGCGCGCACGCAGCTCGGGATCCTCGTAATACGAAGCAGGAGTGGAGAGAAACTCGATTCCCTCGTCGACCAGAGCGTCCACCGCTGCGAGGATGTCGTTGGTCGCAAGTGCAAGATGCTGAGCGCCTGGGCCTTGGTAGAACTCCAGGTATTCGTCGATCTGTGACCGCTTCTTCGCGATGGCGGGTTCGTTGAGTGGGAACTTGACTCGGTGATTTCCGCTCGAGACGACCTTGCTCATCAGTGCCGAGTAGTCGGTCGCGATGTCGCCACCCACGAACTCGGCCATGTTGGTGAATCCCATGACCCGGTTGTAGAAGTCGACCCACTGGTCCATCTTGCCCAGTTCGACGTTTCCGACGACGTGGTCGAGGGCCTGGAAGATGCGCTTCGGTGCGCCGTCACGCTTGCGGTACGACGACGTCCGTTCGACGTAGCCGGGGAGGTAAGGGCCGGTGTAGCGGGAACGGTCGACGAGGGTGTGCCGAGTCTCGCCGTACGTAGCGAGGGTGGCCAGGCGAACGGTGCCGTGCTCGTCGGTGACGTCGTGCGGTTCGCTCAGCACCGTCGCACCTTGGGTGATGGCGTGCGCGATGCACTTGTCCACGTCGGGGACGCTGAGCGCGATGTCGCGGATGCCGTCGCCGTGACGGCTGTGATGCGCGATCAACTCGCTTGCCGGATCCACAGCACCTTTGACGACAAAGCGCACGGCACCGCTCTTGAGTACAAACGCGTGATGGTCGCGGTTTCCGGTGGACGGACCCGAATACGCCACCAATTCCATGCCGAATGCGGACTGGAAGAAATGTGAAGTCTGCGTGGCATTTCCGACGATCCATTCGAGGCCGTCCCAACCACTCACCGGGAAGGGATCGTGATCGCTGTCGTACTCGACCAATCCGACCAACTGGCGTAATTGCTCCAGATCCAGGCCTGCTAACTGTTCGTCGTCGGTGAGAGTCTGTTCGACGGTCATGATGAGTCCCCTCTGAGTGCGAAGTCCACAGTGCGGTGCTCGAGTTATGTTCGGCACTGCCAGTACAAACAGATAAGTCCTTCAAAGGTTGGGTAGTCAACGGAGGTAGTTGAAAGTAGACATAGCGCCGGAATCCGAAGATTGTGGCACTGTTTTATAGGCAATGTGCATAGTTGAATGACGAGTGGGGCAAACGTGAATCTCGACGCAGTGGATCTGGCTCTGTTGGACGCGATGAACAAGCACCCGCGTGCCGGTGCTTTGGAGCTCTCGCGTCAGGTCAAGGTTGCCCGGGCGACGGTGCAGGCGAGACTGAAAAGGATGGAAGATGCAGGAGTCATCGCCGGGTATGCTCCGCACATCAACTTGGCTGCAGCGGGTTTCGGAGTGCAGGCATTCGTGACTTTGCAGATCGCACAGGGGGCGCTCGACACCGTCACCGCCGAACTCGAAGCCATACCCGGTGTTCTCGAAGCCTTTGCCACCACCGGCTCCGGCGACGTGCTGTGCCGGATTGCCGCTGCTTCACACGAGGATTTGCAGGCGACTCTGCTCGAACTGAACCGGTCGGGGGTAGCCACTCGCTCGACCAGCGTCATGGTTCTCTCGGTTGTGGTGCCGCTTCGGTCGATGCCCCTACTTCAGACTTTGCAGTCTAAGCATACGACCAAGGCTCCGGCGTATCGACACGACGATCAGTCTCGCTGACGGCCCGGAGCCCAGAATCCGAGGACGATCGCGGATACCCACATGATCGCGGCGAGTGTGAGAGCTCCTTGGTCCATACCTTTGATGAAGGCTTCACGGGCGAATTCGGCCAACTGTGCGCCCTGCGGTCCGGCTGCTTCGGCGACGTGAAGTGCGGCAGCGAGGGAGCCGGAGACCGGCTCCTTGGCGGGTTCTGGCAGCAAGTCGACCGCTGGCTGAACATGATTGCCGTACCCGGCGGCGAGGATGCTTCCAGCGAGTGCAACGCCGATGGCAGAGCCGATTTCACGGGTCGCATCGTTGACTGCTGATGCAACGCCCTGTTTGGAGTCTGGTGCATTGGAGACGATGGCAGCAGTTGCGGGGGTTGTCGACAAACCCAATCCAATGGCGGCCACTACCAAGGGGACACAGACTTCGGCATAGGTCGAACTGGCGTCCAAGCGCGTCAAGAGTGCAATTCCGGTTCCGAGGAAGGCGACTCCGGTTGCGGTGAGGGCGCGTAGACCGATACGCGGAATCAGCAGGGGCGCAACCACGGACAGGGCCATCACCGGCACAGCGATCGGCATGAGGGCTAGCGCAGATTGCAGAGGAGAGTAGTCGAGCACCAGTTGCAGATACTGCACGATCAGAAAGAACAGGCCGAAGGTCGCCAGGAACTGCAGTGTCAGTGACGCTGCGCCACTGCCGAATGCGCGATTGGCAAACAGCCGGACATCCAGAAGTGGATGGCGAGTGCGTAATTCGACCCAGCTGAAGACTACCGTCATGGCAATTCCGCCGACCAGTAGAGCAAGGACCACCGGATCGAGCCAACCACGGGCGGGTGCCTCGATCATCCCCAGGACAAACAGTCCGATCGAGCCGGCGATCAGTGCGGTGCCTGGAAGATCGAGTGGAGTTGCTTCCGAGTCCTTCGACGTCACGATCGTGAACGACACCACGAGGATCAGGACGGAGACGACGGCCAGGCTGACGAATATCGAATGCCACGACCATTTTTCGAGGAGCAGGCCGGAGACGACCAGTCCGGCGATTGCACCGGAACCAGCCACCCCGGACCAGACTCCGACGGCGCGGGCACGCTGGGCCGGCGGAAAGCCTGCGGTGAGCAGAGACAATGTCGCGGGCATGACAAATGCGGCGCCGACACCGGAGATCACTCGGGAGACGATGATCCACGACGGTTCGTCGGCGAAGACCGGAATCGACGAGCCGGCAGCAAAAACGAGTAGTCCGAACATGAGAAGTTCGCGTCGACCGTAACGATCGCCGAGTGCGCCCGCCGGTAACAGGAGACAAGCCAGTGTGAGCGTGTACCCGTCTACGATCCACGTGAGCTGGCTTTGTGTTGCACCGGTATCGCGGGCCAAGTCGGGAAGGGCTGTGTTGAGCGCGGCCATCGCTGCGACGACCAGTGCGACAGCGCAGCACGCGACCGTCAGCATCCAGATCTGTCGGATGGTCCACGAGGACTGTTCGAGCGTCGTATCGCTACTCACGAAACCTCCCGATAGAAACAAGACCATCAGTATCGTTACAAGAACAGCAGTTCCACAACCCCCAAGTGGGTATAACTGAAGTTGTGACGGCGGGAATCGACAAGCAGGAAATCGACAAGCAGGTCAGCGACGAGGACCCGCGTAAACAACGCTCCCGGTCCCGGTTGCTCGACGCGGCGACCAAGCTGCTCGCAGAGGGCGGCGTGGACGCGGTGACGATCGATGCCGTCACCAAGTTGGCCAACGTCGCACGTGCGACGTTGTATCGCCATTTCGACAGTGGAACCGAGTTGCTCGCCGCGGCATTTGCACGCCTGTTACCTCCAGTGCCGGAGATGACCGGTGAAGGCGACCTCCGCGCGCAGTTGCTCGAGTTGTTGACCAGTCAGGCCAAGGCCATCGAAAGCGCACCGATCCAGGTGACGGCAATGTGCTGGCTCGGCTTGGGGCCGGAACTGAAGGGCTACTCGAGCGTCGACGCGCTGTCCACGGACAAGCCCGAATTGCGATCACTGCGCCAGACGGTCTTCGAGCAGTATCGGCATGCGTTCGATCGGATCTTGCGCTCGCCGGAGGCAATCGACGCGTTGGGGGAGTACGACTACGACGTCGCGCTCGCACAGTTGGTCGGCCCGTTGGTGCTCACCAAGCTGGCCACGCTGACGCCTCTCGGGGAGGCCGCGTGCGAGCAGATCGTGGACGATTTTCTGGTTGCACGCGGGGTGTCGAGCTGACGCTCACGGCTCCAGATTGCGTCGTAGAACGTACTGTTCGAGCCTGTCGATTCCGCGCACTCGCCGCGGACGAAGGTGCCGCAGTTTGAAATTGGCGTCCGAGCCGAGCTGGTTGGCCAACTCGGAATCGATCAGCACGGTGCCGGGACGAGCGGAACTGGTCAGGCGCGCGGCCTTGTTGACCACCGAACCGTACAGATCTCCGAAGCGAACCAACGTCGGACCCATGGCCAGACCGACCCGAAGCTGCGGATCGTCGTGATCGGCGAGGACGGCTTGCTGGATCTGCAAAGCGATCTCGGCGGCGTGGTGGGGACTTTCGGCGGCAAACATGACTTCGTCACCGACGGTCTTGACCACCCAGCCGTAGTTGCGCCCGATGATTTCGGTGGACGCCGACTCGAACCGCTCGAGCAGATCGTTGAGTTCGGCGGAGTCGAGGCCGCGGGTCAGCGAGGTGTACCCCACGATGTCGGCGAAACCCACGACCAGAACACGACTCGCGACTTCTTCGCCCGGGTTTCCGACGTTGCGGCCCGTCGAGGACGCGACGTGGCGCTTCCAGACGTACGTCTGCAGAGATTCGACCGTGGGGATGATCTCAGCGCCGAGGCTCAGAACGATTTTCCGGATCGCTTCGGGCTCGTGATCCGCCGAGTCGGCGAGCTGGTCGATGATGTGGGTGCTGATCAGCGAGACCTGCCACTCAGCCAACCTCGACATCGACTGCCCGAGTGAGCGGGCGGCAGCCACCTCACTGCTCTGCGAGATGACTCCTCGATTCACCATGTCGATGATCGTCTTGAGGGCGTTGGCGTCCTGCTGGGTGAACATGACTGCGTCGGGATCCTCGTCGACTGCAAAGCCCATCGCGACCCACAAACGATCGGCACGCTCGCGTGTCACACCGGCGAATTCCGCGATCTGCGACTGAGTGAAGCAACGGGGCCCGCCGAGGAGAGACTCCTCGATGTCGGCTTGAATTCGGCTGAGCAGATGAGCATCCACGTCGACCGGATCAGCAGCGTGAGGTTCGGCAGCGTGAGATTCAGCAGGGGCGGGTTCGGTGACCTCGTCGATCCACTCTGACTCCGAACTGCTCACCGTGCTCCTTCTTGCCGCAACGAATTACTGTCCACCATCTTCCACGCGGTGCCCCGAGAACAGTACTGAATCGGCCGAACCGCCTCCGAATCCTCGGGCTCAGGCGGGCGGTGAGAGCGAACACGTCGGTGGCTTGTGCAAGAGTTGCCCCGAGAAAAGCACTATCGATACTGAAATTCACCACATTCTTCTGAAAGGACTTGCGCATGCCACCCCGTAGACGTTCCGGCGCTGCCGCATCAACGCCGGATCACCTCACTGCGGAAAATCTGGCAGCGCTCGCCACGGCTGTCGCCGAAGGTAAGCGCGCCACCGTCTATCTGCGCGAGGCAACCCCCAGCTTGGGGATCGAAGCCGGTACCTCGGCGAAAGTCGTGTCGGTGGAGGGCAATACCGTGCTCATCCGTCCCAAAGGTGTCAACGACGAATTGCCTTTCGAGGCAGAAGAATTGCGCATCAATCGTGTGTCCGCGTCACCGGCCAAACCGGCCCCGCGGCCCAAACCAGTTGTGGAGTCCGAACCCCTTATGGAGCCACTCGTAGAACCCGTTCGGCCCAAGCCGCGGGCGCAGGCTGCACCCGCCCCGGTGTCGGCGACTCCGCCGGTGGCTCCTGCCGCGACACCTCGCCCCGCCGTCAAGCGTGCGAAGAAACTGCCGGCCGGCATCAGCGTCACCATCCATGCGGGCGCGGACAACGACTGGAGCGTGACGGTCACACAGGGCGCGAAGCGTCCGGGCAAAGCGGTTCCGGTCGCACCGGATGCGGTCGAGCGAGCTGTCCGCGAGTTGGGCGAGCCCACCGCCATCGAAGCCGTCGAGTCCATCATCGTCGCTGCGCGAGACATGGCTGCAGCGCGAGTCGACGAGTTGAGTCGTCAGCTCGAGGAGGCGCGCAAGATGCTCGAGGCGCTCGGAGCTACCGACTAGAACCGGTGCGTAAGTCCGCACTTTCCGGGGTATGCGTTTTTTGCAGCGGGGAGATTACCGGCGGAGAGATTGTGATGTTGCAGCGAATTGTTTCGGCTCTGGCAGCGTTGGTCTTGGCACTCGGACTCGGCTTCATCGTCAGCAGTAACGCGGTTGCTGCACCCACGCCCATGGGCGGTGGCTCGGGCATCATCATCGACAACCAGCTGGTGTGTACGTTGACCACCATCGGTCATGACAACGGCGGCAGACTTGTCGGTATTACCGCTGGTCACTGCGGTGGACCCGGGTCTTTCGTGATCCCGGAAAGCAACGAGGACGCGGGCGTGGTCGGCACGTTCGTCGAGTCGAACCCGGAGTTGGACTACGGGGTCATCCAGTTCGATCCGGCGAAAGTCACACCAGTGCGAACGGTGGGCGCCGCCACCATCACGTCGATCGGCGCTCCGGCCAGCTTCCCGGCCACAGCCTGCAAGGAAGGCCGAACGACAGGCACCACCTGCGGCGTCGTCTGGGGAGACCTGAGCGCCGACGCATCCACCTGGACTCAGATCTGCGTCGACCACGGTGATTCGGGAGCACCGGTCACGGTCGGCACGACACTGGTCGCGATGGTGAACGCCTATCTCTGGGTGCCGTGCCTGGGGCCGGAACTCGGCACCAACATGACCTCCATCGTGGACACGATCAATGCCCACGGAGGAGTTGGCGCCGGGTACCGGCCCATCTAGCAGCGAGCTGGGATCAGCCGCAGACCGCTCCACCCGAGGCTGATCCCACGAGCTTGGAGTACTTGGCCAGCACGCCACGGGTGTAGCGAGGCGGCAACGGCTCCCAGCCCTCCTTACGGGCTTCCAATTCGGAATCGTCGACCAACAATTCGAGCTGTCCGGTACCCACGTCGAGCCGGATCTGATCGCCGTCACGAACGAACGCGATGGGACCGCCGTCGACGGCCTCGGGCGCAACGTGTCCGACACACAGGCCGGTGGTGCCGCCGGAGAATCGTCCGTCCGTCAGCAGCAGGACGTCCTTGCCGAGGCCCGCACCCTTGATCGCGCCCGTGATCGCCAGCATCTCGCGCATTCCGGGGCCGCCCTTCGGGCCCTCGTAGCGGATGACGACAACGTCGCCACCAGTGATGGTTCCGTCTTCGAGTGCGTCCATTGCGGCGCGCTCGCGTTCGAAAACCCGTGCAGTTCCGGTGAATACGTCGGATTCGAATCCGGCCGACTTGACGACTGCTCCGCCGGGAGCGAGCGAACCCTTCAGGATCGTGATGCCTCCGGTCGGGTGAATGGGCTTGTTCATCGCCCGCAGAACCTTGCCGTCGGGATCGGGCGGGGTGATGTGCGCCAGATTCTCCGCCACGGTCTTGCCGGTGACGGTCAGGCAATCTCCGTGCATGAGTCCGGCGTCGAGCAATGCCTTCATGATGACGGGGACGCCGCCGATACGGTCGACGTCTGTCATGACGTGCTTTCCGAAAGGCTTGACGTCGGCGAGGTGCGGGACCTTGGCGCCGACGCGAGCGAAGTCGTCGAGCGTCAGCGGGACGTACGCTTCGTGCGCGATCGCGAGGAGATGGAGCACCGCATTGGTGGAACCGCCGAAAGCCATGACCACCGCGATGGCGTTCTCGAATGCTTCCTTGGTGAGGATGTCCCTGGCGGTGATGCCTCGACGCAGGAGTTCGACCACGGCTTTGCCGCTCTCGCGGGCGAATCCGTCTCGGCGACGATCCGGTGCGGGCGGTGAAGCGCTGCCGGGCAGCGACATTCCCATTGCCTCAGCGGCGCTGGCCATCGTGTTTGCGGTGTACATGCCGCCGCACGCGCCTTCGCCCGGGCAGATCGCCCGTTCGATGGTGTCGACGTCGGCGCGGCTCATCAGCCCACGCGAGCAGGCGCCAACCGCCTCGAACGCGTCGATGACGGTGACTTCCCGCTCGGTGCCGTCGGAAAGCTTGGCGACGCCGGGGAGGGTGGAACCGGCGTAGAGGAACACGCTGGCGAGGTCGAGGCGGGCCGCCGCCATCATCATGCCCGGCAACGACTTGTCGCAGCCGGCAAGAAGAACCGATCCGTCGAGGCGCTCGGCCTGCATGACGGTCTCGACGCTGTCCGCGATCACTTCACGGGAGACGAGGGAGAAGTGCATGCCCTCGTGACCCATCGAAATACCGTCGGAGACGGAGATAGTGCCGAATTCGAGGGGGAACCCGCCGGCTTCCCGCACGCCCTCCTTGACGGCCTTGGCCAGGCGATCGAGGGACAGGTTGCACGGCGTGATCTCGTTCCAGGACGAGGCGACGCCGATTTGCGACTTGACCCAGTCGTCGTCGCCCATTCCTACTGCACGCAACATGCCGCGCGCTGCGGTCTTTTCGAGTCCGTCGGTGACGTCACGACTTCTGGGCTTGATGTCGGGTTCGGTCATTTTCCAAGCATAGGCGTCGGCGGGGTGTCTTTCCGGCAGACGAGCGACTCGAGTTGTCACGAAACGTCGTCGGTCGTGAATAGACTCGTTCCATCACAGTCGGGGCTGAGTGTGCATGCGATTGACGTACAGGGGGATTCACGTGGAGTCGGAATTGATTTCGGCTATCGGGCTTGCAGTTCTGGCGGCTTTCTTGACCGGTAGTGGTGTCTTCCTGGTTGTTCTGACGGTTCTGCACGAGATTGCCCGGTGGAGGGGCCGCTTCGTATCGGTGTGGTTGACGTTCTTTGCCGCACTGCTGATTCTGCCCGTGCTGTTCGGTGCGTTGATCGCCGGCTATTCCGCGTTTTCGGAGGTCGACGGGTCCGAGGCTCTGATTCCGCCGGCGTTCTGGATCCTGATTGTGGCCGGGGGTGCACTCGGCGGTTACATCGGTGTCAAGGTCGGTGTGGTTCGGGGCTCGGTCCTCGACTACCGGTTGTAAACGGGATCGACTGGATCAAACTTCCAGAGAAGCGCAGGCGAAACCTGGGTGAACATCCCGAAGCTCTCTTGAACGGCCGTTCAGGTGCGGGTTCACTCCTAGCGTGCACACGAATGCCTTCGATCAAATATCCAGACGTGGCCTGCTGCAGGGATCGGCGGCCCTCGCCGGCGCAGTAGGTCTCGGTGTCGCTTCGGCGAGCCACGCCGGTGCCGCGGTTCCGGGTGGCAGCCCGGGCTTCGCGCACGGCGTGGCATCCGGTGACCCGTTGCCGGATGCGGTGATCATCTGGACCCGCATCACCCCAACGGCAGAGGCGACGCCGGGTTCGGGCGTCGGGCCGACAGTGACGCTCAACTGGCAGGTCGCGACCGATGAGGGGTTCGCGAGCGTCGTGGCGTCAGGAATTGTCGCTGCTTCGGCAGATTCCGATCACACCGCGAAGGTCGACGTCACCGGACTCGATTCGTCGACGATGTACTGGTACCGATTCACTGCGGGTTCGGCCGTTTCTCCGGTGGGCCGCACCCGCACGGCTCCGTCGAACACGGCAGATCTCGATCGGCTCCGCTTCGGCGTGGTGTCCTGCTCCAACTGGGAGGCAGGGTATTTCGGTGCCTACCGCCACCTCGCATTCCGCGAGGACCTCGACGCGATCATCCATCTCGGTGACTACATCTACGAGTACGGGCAGGGGGAGTACGGCGCGAGGAACGGATCCATCCGTTTGCACGAGCCGGCTCACGAGATCATCTCGCTGGCCGACTACCGAATTCGGCACGCGCAGTACAAGACCGACCCGGATCTGGCAGCACTTCACCTGAAGCTCCCGTTCATCGCCACGTGGGACGATCACGAATCGGCTGACAACGCGTACCGGGACGGCGCCGAAAACCACACGCCAGGGGTCGAAGGCGATTGGGCTGATCGAAAGGCGAACTCGGCCAAGGCATATTTCGAGTGGATGCCCGTCCGCCCCTCGGGTAGTGGTTCGAATGTTCAGCTGTATCGACGGTTCCGCTTCGGGAATCTTGCCGAGATCTCGATGCTGGATCTGCGTACCTACCGTGACGAGCAGCCGACGATGAAGCAGGTCGACGATCCGTCGCGCACCATTACCGGACGCGCACAGATGGATTGGTTGACCAACGGGATCGTCAGCTCCCCGACACAGTGGAAGATCGTCGGCAATCCGGTCATGATCACGCCGTGCGTTTTCCCGCCGCTCGAACCGGCGACCACCGCGGCGTTGACCGAACTGGTGGGAGTGCCGCACGCCGGAATCCCATACAACACCGATCAGTGGGACGGGTACACCGCCGACCGCACCAGGCTTTTCGACGCGATCACCACGAACGGCGTGGACAACACCGTCTTCATCACCGGTGACATCCACACGTCGTGGGCGTGCGACTTGCCGACCAACGCCGCCAACTATCCGGGTGGACCGACTGTCGGCGCCGAGTTCGTCGTCCCGTCGGTGACTTCCCCCAACATCGACGACATGCTGAAAGTGCCGCCGCGCACGGTAACCGTTGCGGCAGAAGAAGCATTCAAGGCAGTGAACCGACACGTGCGGTACGTCGAACTGGATTCGCACGGCTACGGCGTCTTCGAAATCGCCCGCGAAGGTACCCAGATGGACTGGTACTACGTCGACGATCTCACCAATCCGCAGAGCAACGCGCACTACGCCGTGAGCTACCGCCTGCCGGCAGGCGCGGGCAGTAGAGTCTCACCCACCTCGGCCGCCCTCGATCAGGCCTCGTACCGACCAGGAGTCGACCAGTGAGTATCGAAGTTTCGCGTCGCAGCGTGCTGATCGGTGGAAGTGTTGTTGCGGGAACGGCATTGCTCGGCACGCCCGCTCGCGCGAGTGTGCCCACCAGCGCTGGCATCCCGGACCTGGACGTGCATGTCATCGTCGTCGACGGCATGCGTCCGGACGAGCTGCGATCGGAGCTCACCCCGACGCTGACCGGGCTGGCGGCCGGCGGTATTCACTACCCGGACGCGAGCGCCATCACGATCGCGGAGACGCTGCCGAACCACACGGCGATGATGACGGGAGTGCTGCCGGCGCGTTCGGGAGTGCCGGCCAACTCCGTCTACGATCCGGCCGTCGACAAGAAGCGCGACCTCGATCGGCCTTCCGACCTGCAGACGTCGACGGTGCTGGATCGGGTGCGCACCGAACTCGGATTGACCACTGCGAGTGTGCTGTCGAAGCGCTACCTGCACGGGCTGTTCGGTGATCGAGCCTCACTGGTGTGGGATCCCCAGCCGCTCGTTCCCGGTACGGAGCATGCGCCGGACAACTTCACGATCGACGCCCTGATCCGTATCGTCGGCGGAAACTCGCCGCGACTGTCGTTCACGAATCTCGGTGACGTCGACCGCGTCGGGCACCTGGATCTGTCCGGTCCGTCCATTCGTATCGCCCGCACAGCCGCACTTCAGAACACCGACAACCAGGTTCGCCGCTTCGTCGACTTCCTTCACGACACCGGCCGTTGGAATCGGAGCATTCTGATCGTGTTGGCCGACCACTCGATGGACTGGTCGGAACCCGCGAGGCTCATCGGCCTGGATCGACCGCTGAACGCGGACCCGTTGCTGTCAGGCAAGATTCGGATCGCCCAGAACGGTGGCGCAGACCTGATCTACTTCGTCGGCCCCGATGGCGAACGGGCGGAAGCCGTCAGCCGGATTCAGCAGATCGTGGACGGCGTCGACGGCGTCGAATCCAGCCACCTTCCGGCCGAATTCGATCTCGGCACCAATGCCGGTGACGTCGTTGCGTTTTGCGCTCAGGGTTGGCGGTTCAGTGATCCGACTCCACTGTCCAACCCGATTCCCGGCAACCACGGTCACTTCGTGACGCTGCCCATCCCGTTCTTCTTCAGTGGTGGGCATCCCGCTCTCGACGGCGGACGGAAGATCGACACGCAGGCTCGCACGATCGACGTCGCGCCGACGGTTGCTGCTTTGCTCGGCCTCGGTGCACCTGCCGGTGGTTGGGACGGCGTCGCCCGCACGGCGGGTGTGTCGCTGAACGTCTAGCGAGGGTCGCGGCCGGTCAGGGCAATCAGCTTGTCCTGCAACGACGCATCGTCAGGAAGTTCGACGGGAGCGGAGAACAGGCCGCTCTCGGCGAGCATGTCGCGCTGCCCGTCGAGGTCGGACCAGACGGCTTCGACGAGGTCGGGATCGAGGCGCTCGTCCGCGCCGACCGCTCGCGCGAGATCCCAGGCGTGGATCGTGACGTCCGAGGTCTGCTGGCGTAGATACGGTTCCACCTTCACGGTGCCGTACGAGAGGTGAACGTGGGCACTGAGGTCCGTCGATTTCCACGCCTTGATGGCAGCATCGGAATACTTCTGCCATTCGGTCCACAGATCGTCCCCGACGGGAACGATGTCCGGAGTTGCCTCGCCGACTGTCAGTCCGGCCAGGAGCGGCGGTACCCACTGCTGCTCCTCGATGACGTGGCGAACGAGGTGTTCGACGTGCCAGTCGGAGTCGGGCGTGGGTGCGTTCCAGTCCTCGACTGCGGCGAGGCGTGAACCGAATTCGCGGTGGGCGGTGAGCACGAGTTCGAGCCAATCGAATGCCATCACTCGAGGGTAACCCGATCAGCGTGACGTTAATCGGTGCGTGAGGCGTCGATTCGGTGAAGACTGTCGAGGTTGTCGCTCAGTCGAATCGAGGAGTTTTCATGACCGTCCCCACCGTCACTCTGGCCGAAGGTCTCACCGTCAGTGCCCAGGGATACGGCGCGATGTCCGTCGCCCCTGTCTACGGCCCCGTTGATCCGGCCGAGGCGCTCGCCACGTTGCATCATGCGGTGGACATCGGGATCACCTTCATCGACACCGCCAACGTGTACGGCGAGGGCTCGAGTGAGCGTGCGGTGGGAGAACTTCTCAAAGACCGTCGAGACGAGGTGCAGTTGGCGACGAAGTTCGGGCTGGTCGGCAACATCGCCAACGGTCAGCGCGGGATCAACGGAGACCCGGCGTACGTACCGCAGGCACTCGACGAGTCTCTGGGACGACTCGGCGTCGATCACGTGGACCTCTACTACTTACACCGGGTCGACCCGAACGTGCCGATCGAAGACACCGTCGGCGCGATCGCCGAGCAGGTGAAGGCGGGCAAGGTCCGCAACATCGGCCTGTCCGAGGCGACCGGTGACGAACTGCGTCGTGCGTACGGGGTGCATCCGATCGCGGCGATCCAGTCGGAGTGGAGCATCTGGAGTCGGGACGTCGAGAACAAGGTGGTGCCGGCTGCCGCGGAACTCGGAGTCGGATTCGTGCCCTTCTCACCCGTCGGTCGGGGCTTCTTGGCGGGGTCGTTCGATGCGGAGACGCTTGGTGACAACGACCTGCGTCGACGCTTTCCTCGCTTCTCAGAGAGCGCGCTCCCTGCTAATCAGAAGGTTCTCGACGTGGTCCGTGCGGTGGGCGACGAGCTCGGCGCGACGCCCGCACAGGTTTCCCTGGCATGGCTCGACGCCAAGGGCCGTCAGTACGGATTGCCTTCCGTATCGATTCCCGGCACTCGGTTTGCTGCCCGCGTCACGGAAAACGCCGGAGCATTGGACGTCGTTCTGAGCGAAGACCAGATCGTGCGTCTCGACTCACTCGCCGCGATCACCGAAGGGTTCCGTTCAGCAGATCTGAACTGGGTGTCACAGGGTCGCGAATAATCATGTCCTGAGCCTTGCGAAAGACAGGAGTAACATACAGACCCGATGAAAAAAGTGTGGTTGGTCTGGGGTGTCGGTGTTTTTGCCTACGTGATCGCCGTGCTTCACCGCACTTCCTTCGGTGTCTCGGGTCTGTCTGCCGCTGACCGGTTCTCGATCTCTCCCAGCGTCCTGTCGAGCTTCGTCGTGCTGCAGATCGTCGTGTACGCGGGCATGCAGATTCCAGCGGGCGTTCTCCTCGACCGCTACGGTTCGCGGATCATGATCGCTGTCGGTGCGTTCATCATGATGTCCGCGCAGTTGGCGCTTGCGTTCACCGAATCGCTGCCCGTTGCGATCGGTGCGCGCATCGCCGTCGGTGCGGGAGACGCTCTGACCTTCATCTCGGTGCTGCGATTGGTACCGCAGTGGTTCCCGCCCCGGCAGGTGCCACTGGTCTCGCAGTTCACCGGCATTCTCGGTCAGCTGGGTCAGGTTCTGTCCGCCCTGCCGTTCATGCTTCTGCTGACCGGGCCGGGCTGGACGTTCGCCTACGGCAGCGCGGCGGCCGTCGGGGTTCTGGCCTTCGTTCTTGCGCTGACGGTCATTCGCGATGCGCCGCCCGGCGCCGAAGTGGTGGCAGCGCCGGCCGGTGCCAAGGAGATCGGTCGACAGATCAAGACGGTGTGGATGCGACCCGGCACACGTCTCGGGTTCTTCAGTCACATGGGCACGCAGTTTTCGATCACCACCTTCGCGTTGTTGTGGGGTGTGCCCTATCTGAAGTCGGCTCAGGGCCTCGATTCCGCGACCGTCGGCTCGCTGCTGACTCTGTCGGTCATCTCGGCAATCGTGGCCGGCCCGATCCTGGGAATCTTGACCGGCCGCTATCCCATGCGTCGATCGTGGTTGGTTCTCACCATCATGGTGGCCAGTGCGCTCATGTGGACGATCGTGCTCTCACGCAGTGAACCGTCGCCGCTCTGGCTGTTGACGATCCTGGTGATCGTGATCTCGGTGGGCGGGCCGGGTTCGGTGATCGGCTTCGATTACGCGCGCACGTCCAATCCGAGTTCGGCGATGGGCACAGCGCAGGGCATGGTCAACATCGGCGGATTCCTCGCTTCGCTCATCGTGATTCAAGTGATGGGCGTGATCCTCGGACACATGGGCGGATACACGTTCGACGGTTTCCGCGTCGCCTGGATGGTGCAGTTTCCCGTCTGGGTTCTTGGCATCATCGGCGTACTCGTCACCAGAGGTAAAGCCCGACGCGAACTCGCGGCAGAGGGCGTACACGTGCGCCCGATTCGCGAAGTCATACGCCGCAACAAATAGTTCGATCGCGGCAGGTAATTCATCCCCTGCGGGTGAGGTTACTGCGCGCCGGAGCCACCAGGCTTGATGGATGAACGACGCAATGAACATCGGACCGGTCGAGCTCGTGGTGCTGGCATTCCCAGGTTCTACTGTGGATCCCGAAGCGGTTGCCGCGCTGCAAAACGTGGTGGAACGAGGTTTTGTCACTCTGCTCGACCTCGTCTACATCGCCAAGGACGCCGACGGACGGGTGTCGCAGATCGACGTCGACGAAGATCTCACCGACATCGGACTGGCAATACTGTCCATCGAAGCCAAGGCATTGATCAGTGACGAGGATCTGGACGTGGTCCGCGAGTCACTCGAACCAGGCACATCCGCCGCAGTCATCGTCTACGAGCAGACGTGGGCGCGTGAACTCGCGTCGACGGTTCGCGGCGGCGGCGGCGAAGTAGTCCTACACGTTCAGATCCCGCGCGAGGTAGTCGTCGCAGCGGTCGAAGCAGCATTTCAGTAGCGACAATTACCTAAGGAGTTCAGCATGGTTTTTCGAGGTGGACGCAGAGGGCGGCCCGGATTGCTCGGCACGGTGGCGCGCACTGCGGTAGTGGCTGGAACTGCAAAAGCGACGTCCAACGCCATGGATCGACGGAGCCAGCGCAAGGCTGACGAGCAGCAGCAGGAGTACCAGCAGCAACAGGCCCCGCCGGCCCAGGTCGCTCCCGTACAGTCCGTTCCCCCTTCGGGCGCCGACGATCTTGTCTCCAAGTTGCAAGAACTGGGGCAGCTGCATCAGTCCGGCTTGTTGACGGACGCAGAGTTTGCGGCTGCAAAGGCGCAGTTGCTGAGCTAGCCCTGCTTTTTCCCCATTCGAACGGCAACACGGCGTTGCCGTAATTCTGCATGAAAGGCTGGCCCATGATCGACCCCCGCGCAGCATCGGCCGCAATCGAAGCGGCGAACTCCCGAGTCGCCGAGACTCTGCCGTTCTCCGATAACGCCGATTTCACCGATGCGAAGCGGGGTTTCGTCGCAGAGCTCGATCCGGGAGTGGTTGCCGGTTCGGACGGAAAAGTTGTGTGGAACAACGATTCCTACGCTTTCCTTGATGAGGAGTGCCCGCCAACGGTCAATCCGAGCTTGTGGCGTCAGTCGAGGTTGGTCGCCAAGCAGGGACTTTTTGCGGTGACGGATTCGATCTATCAGATTCGGGGACTTGATCTGTCGAACATGACGCTGGTCGAGGGGGAGACCGGAATCATCGTCATCGATCCACTGATCTCTCGGGAAACCGCTGCCGCTGGGCTCGCGTTGTACCGGGAGCACCGTGGTGATCGACCAGTCGTCGCGGTGATCTACACGCATTCACACATCGACCACTTCGGCGGGGTCAAAGGGGTGACCACCGACGACGACGTCGCTGCCGGGCGATGCGTGATCGTCGCCCCCGCGGGCCTCGTGGAGCATGCTGTCGAGGAAAACGTCTATGCGGGAACGGCAATGGCTCGACGCGCGGCGTACATGTATGGGGCTGCGTTACCCCGAGGTCCTCGCGGTGCCGTCGGAGCCGGGTTGGGGCAGACCACCTCCACCGGCACTCCGACGCTCATTTCGCCGACGGTGTCGATCTCGGAAACGGGTCATACCGAGACGATCGACGGTGTTCGGATCGAGTTCCAGATGACGCCCGGTACCGAGGCGCCGTCCGAGATGAACTTCTACTTCCCGGAGTTGCGCGCACTGTGTATGGCGGAGAACGCAACTCATACCCTGCACAACCTGCTCACGCTTCGCGGAGCCCTGGTGCGAGATCCTCACGTCTGGTCTGCGTACCTGACGGAAACGATCAATCGCTACGCCTCGCGATCCGACGTTCTGTTTGCGTCCCACCACTGGCCGACGTGGGGGACCGAACGGCTCACCGAGTTCCTGTCCCTTCAGCGCGACCTCTACGGGTACCTCCACGATCAGACACTTCGTCGAATCAACCAGGGGTGGACCGGTCTCGAAATAGCCGAATCGATCGAACTGCCACCTGCATTGGCTCAGGCGTGGCACACGCACGGGTACTACGGTTCCGTCAGTCACAACGTCAAGGCCATCTACCAGCGCTACATGGGCTGGTTCGACGGCAACCCTGCGCATCTGTGGGAGCATCCACCCGTCGAATCGGCCAAGCGTCACGTGGAGTTCATGGGCGGATCAGCAGAAGTGTTACGAAAAGCTCGGGAATCGTACGAGCGCGGCGACTTTCGCTGGGTTGCGCAGGTAGTGAACTACGTCGTCTTCGCTGAACCGGACAACGTCGAGGCCAAGAACCTGCAGGCCGATACTTTCGAGCAACTCGGGTACGGCGCCGAGAACGGCACATGGCGGAACTTCTACCTCACCGGTGCATACGAACTGCGCAACGGCTCAGTGGGAACGCCCACGGTTGCCGCGGCGCCCGACATCGCCGCGGCGCTGTCGGTGAGTCAAGTCTTCGATGCAGTATCGCTTCGCGTGGACGGAGTGCGCGCAGCGGGATCGCACATCGTCATCGATTGGAACATCACTGACGAAAACATCGTTCACCGAACGGAACTCAGCAACGGCGTATTGATTCATTTCGATATCGATGCTGGGTCTGTGAATGCCGAGTCTGTGAATGCAACGTTCAGTTTGAGTCGGCTCGGCTTGCTCGGTGTGCTGCTCGGTGGTGCGGACTTGGGTGCTGAGATCGCGAATGGAACTATCTCGGTTTCCGGCGACCCTGCGAAGCTCGCAGAACTTGCCGGGTACTTTGACGAGCCGGATCCGAACTTTGCGATAGTCACCCCGACCTAGTGCCGTTTCCCTCGCGAACAAGTTTGTACTTCAACAGGTCTCGTGTTGTGGTGTTCTCGGAAGTTGTCCGTTATGTCCCTAGATATCGAAAGTATGTTCGATTAAACTTTCGGCATGGACAGCCGGGAAGCGTGGCAGCTGGATGGTGAGGATCTCAAAAGTGAGGTTCTTGATCTGGTACGCGTGCGGCACGAATTGCAGTCGCGGATGGTGCTGCTGATCGTGGAGATATTTTCCCGGGAGACTCTGGTCGGGAAGGGTTTTCGGGCGATCGCGCAATGGCTGCACGGTTCGACGAATCTGGAGATCGGTGAGTGCAGCCTGTTGGTCAGTCTGGCGCGATTGCTGTTGCTCGAACCTGTTGTCGCGGATGCTTTTCACCGCGGCGACCTTGATGCGTTGAAAGCTCGTCAGGTGGCGTCGTTTTGTCAGCATCCACCGAAGAACATGACGCCGACGGATGTGGACAAGGCCCGCGGGATCCTGCTTGACCTGGCGTCGAAAAACATCGCGGATTGTGATGCGGTGCGGGCAGCGATCCGACGGATCGAGAAGCAGCACGGAAAACGTGAAGACGGCGTCCCGGTCGGGGAAGATTCGGAGCGTAACGAGTTCTATGCCTCGAAAGGCCTGTACGGGCGCGTGTCGGTGAAAGGTGATCTGGATGCCGTGAACGGGGCACGTTTGATCACGTTGTTGTCGAGTTTGTCGGCGCCGACGCCGGAGAAGGACGGCGTCAAAGACACGCGTACTCCGGCGCTGCGGCGGGCGGACGGGTTCTGCGAACTACTGCGCCGGTACGAGCGGGCGGGGTTGGGTCCGATCGAGGGCGGGGTGAAACCGCACATCACGGTCACCGCCAGCGCAAAAGACATGACGGATCTGCAGGCACTCAAAGACCTCCTGCCGTCCACCGAGGAACTCGGATTTGCGTGGACGGATTGGGTGGGCCCGATCAGCATCGACACTGCACGGATGTTGGCGTGCGACTGCACGGTCACCCGGATTCTGTTGGATGAGAACGGTGTTCCGCTCGACTGCGGTAAGGAAGCAAGGACCGCGACGGTTCCGCAGCGGCGAGCGTTGGCCGTCCGTGATGGTGGGTGTGCGTTTCCGGGGTGCGGGACTCCGTCGGGGTGGTGCGATGCTCATCATATTGTTCACTGGGGTGATGGTGGCCCAACGGATCTCGACAATCTGGTTTTGTTGTGTGGCCATCATCATCGGACGATGCACCACACGCAGTGGCGGGTGGAGATCGGCCCGGATCGGAAGACGGTGTTCTATCCGCCGATGTCGGTGGATCCGTATCAGCATCCGATCGGCGGGAACAGCCCACCCACAGCCGCCTGAACGGGCACAAACTGCAGACGCGAGCACCGGGGCATAACCATGCCCCGGTGCTTGCTCGATCCAGTATCTACTCAAGCCAACGTGATGTCGGCAATCAAGCCGTGGTGATCGGATCCCTCGATCTTGATCCGTTCGAGGGAAGTCGCCACGGCGCCTTTCGTGATGATGTGGTCGATACCGACCACGGCCGGAAACCATTTGTCGGTCGGATAGGTCGGGATCAGGCCGGAACCCAATTGGTCGGCGGCGCTGGTGTATCCGTTCGTGAGGAGATTCCGGAACTGTTTGTTCGAGTACGACGCGTTGAAGTCGCCGCTCACTATCACGTTGTCCCGCCCGGCGACTTTGTCGATGTAGGACCCGAGCCTTCTCTGCTCGGCCGCCCACTCCGAGGCCGGTGAGATGTAGGCCGGTGCCGGATGTACTGCGAAAAGCGTGACCGGTTGAGACAAGCCGACATTTAGCTCGGCGGAGAGTGTTTCAGGTGAAAATCCGTCGAGGCTACGCGGATTGGAGAGCGGAAAGCGACTGTAGATGCCGGCTCCGCCACCGCCGTCGGTGTACGGGACCAGGAATTGGTGGCTCAGAACTTCTTCCAGTCCCGCGGCTTTCAGGGCTTCGGCTTCCTGGTATGTCAACTCCTGGACGGTCACGACGTCGATGTTGCGTTCGCGAACCGTCGCCACAAGCGACTCCGGATCCACTGCACCGACCATCAAGTTGGTCTGCATGATTCGAATCGACGGGCCGGTCGCGGACGTCGATTCCCCAGTGCCACCGATGTACAGCGGGCTCACAGACCATCCGAACAACCCAAGGACGAGGATCGAGGCGGCGCACACGATCCACTGGCGCCCGATACCCGAGACCACGGCGCCGATCAGCGGTGCGATCATCAGCAGAGGCGCTACGGACGCCAGAACGATCACGATGTTGTGATCGACGTCGAGCACGGTCGCGGCCAACGCGGCCAGACCAGTCGCGATTCCGGCAACACCAACCACGGCAGTAAGGCGGCGAAGAACACGCCGGCGCGGGGTCATGGTATCGGGTTGCATGACCTCCATGGAAGCAGAAGAGCGTTGTACCTCCGGGAAACTGCAGGTGGAGGCGGTGCATCCGATTGTTTGCGCCCGACTGTTTGCGCCCGACTGTTTGCGTCCTATCGTTGCGGATACGGCAGATGACTACTGCTGTTCTCGCTGACGGAGATCGAGCGGCCGAGTTGAGGGAAAGCGCGTTGAGAGCACGCCGGTCTGTCGCAGACCTTGCACCCCGCACCGATCGGCACGATGGTCGCGGGGTCGTCCGTCTGGATTCCGTGGGAGTAGACCATGCGATCGGCGTAGCCGATGTCGCAACCGAGCCCGACGGCGAAGTTCCGCTCCGGCGCGAGATATCCGAGTCCGCCGCTGTGAGTAGTGCGCGCCACCCAGAGGTATGTCCGACCGTCGGGCATCTTCGCAACCTGGGTGAGGATGCGTCCGGGACTCGCGAATGCCTCATGGATGACCCACAGCGGGCAACTTCCGCCAACTCGCGAGAAGTGAAAAGCGGTAGCAGACTGACGCTTCGAAATATTTCCGGCACGATCAGTTCGGACGAAGAAAAAGGGAATGCCGCGCTGGCCGTGTCGTTGGAGGGTGGACAACCGGTGACAGACGGTTTCGAAGCCGACCTCGAATTTGAGGCTGAGCAGGTCGATGTCGTATCGCAGGACCTCGGCGGATTCCAGGAATTGGGAGTACGGGAGTAGCAGTGCGCCGGCAAAGTAGTGCGCGAGGCCGATGCGCGCCAGTGCTGCGGACTCGGAACTGAGCGATTCATCCTCAGCGACAAGGGAATCGATCACGTCAGCCTGCGTGAAGAAGGCCAACTGCATCGCGATCTGGAACGCGCGTTGTCCTGCCGACAGACGCCGCGCCAGGGTGAGGATCGACTTGTCTGGATCGTAGAAGCGCTTGGGGCCGAGCTTGTCTGGTTCGTCCGTGCGGATCGTCACGGTGACGCCGTGCTGATCGCGAAGTAGTCGTGCCAGTTGCAAATCCACTGCGCCCACGGACAATCCGTTGTCCAGGAACATCTGCTCGGCAGCGTCGTCCAGAACGGCGATGTGATTCTTTCGGTCGTAGAAGAAGTCCCGAACTTCCTCGTAGGGCATCGGTACGAGTGACACATCGGACGCTGGTTCGCCGGACAACTGCGTCGAGAACTGGTCCAACTGCTCGGTTGCGGCGTGAAGGCGGCGGTGCAACATCACGAGGGTGCGTCCGACCGCCGGCATGCGGGCCACCAATTCGTCCACCTCGGCCAGCGATACGTCCCCAGATTCCGAGGTTTCGGCCAAGGCGTGATGAACGTCCGCAACCAGGCGTGCGTCGGAATCGGAGGCGAAGAATTGCACGTCGAGATCGAACTCGGCGTTGAGCTTGAGAAGGACGGGCACCGTCAGCGGTCGTTGATCGTTCTCTAGTTGATTGACATAGCTGGGGGAGAGTTCGAGTGCCTTCGCCAGTGCGGACTGTGACAGGTTTCGTTCTTCTCGCAGTCGTCGCAGCCGCGCTCCCGCATACATCTTCTTCATCGAATCTCCTCGGTGCCGATCGCGTTCACCCTACCGAGTAGACATTCGCAATATTCGCAACATTGCAGGATTGTTGTTGCACAAATAGGCAATTGCGAGGGCCTATCCCGCGGTGAACGAGCTGCGTAGCGTGCAAATAGATACCGAAGCACGTGAGAAGAGGATCGATGAAGACGCATCTCGTACGCACCCACCGCTCTGCCGAAGAGTTCCCCAAGGAAGACCACCTCGCGTGGAAGATCGCGGAAGTTGCGACGGATTCCGTCGACGTCACCGACGCCACGTCCGACATGATCATCAATCGGATCATCGACAACGCGGCTGTTGCTGCCGCCTCCCTGGTGCGCCGTCCCGTGGTGAATGCGCGGGCGCAAGCACGGTCGCATCCGTATACGCCAGGCTCAACCGTGTTCGGTATCCCCGGTACCTTCTCGCCTGAATGGGCCGCCTGGGCCAACGGCGTCGCGGTTCGTGAACTCGACTTCCACGACACGTTCCTCGCCGCCGAGTACTCGCACCCCGGTGACAACATCCCGCCGATCCTCGCCGTCGCTCAGCACACCGGCCGCGACGGTAAGGATCTGATTCGTGGCCTGGCAACCGGCTACGAGATCCAGATCGACCTGGTTCGGGCTATCTGCCTGCACGAGCACAAGATCGACCACGTCGCACACCTCGGCCCCTCGGCCGCCGCCGGAATCGGAACTCTGCTCGGCCTGGGCACCGAGACTGTCTACCAGGCAATCGGCCAGGCACTGCACCTCACGACGGCGACACGGCAGTCCCGCAAGGGTGAGATCTCCAGTTGGAAGGCATACGCGCCTGCGCTGGCCGGCAAGGTTGCCGTCGAGGCAGTCGACCGTGCGATGCGCGGTGAAGGTGCACCTTCACCGATCTGGGAAGGCGAAGACGGCGTCATCGCCTGGCTGCTCGGTGGGCCGGACAAGGAGTATCACGTTCCGCTTCCGGGTTCGGGCGAGGCGAAGCGCGCCATCCTCGACTCGTACACCAAGGAACACTCCGCGGAATACCAGAGCCAGGCACCGATCGACCTGGCTCGCCGGATGCGTTCTCGTGTAGGTGATCTTGACCAGATCGCGTCGATCGTCCTGCACACCAGCCACCACACCCACGTCGTCATCGGCACCGGTTCTGGTGATCCGCAGAAGTTCGACCCCACCGCGTCACGCGAAACCCTCGACCACTCGGTGATGTACATCTTTGCCGTTGCGCTACAGGACGGTACGTGGCACCACGAGCATTCCTACGCGCCCGAGCGTGCACAGCGCGAGGACACGATCGAGCTGTGGAACAAGATCTCCACGCGCGAAGATCCCGAATGGACACGTCGTTACCATTCGACGGATCCGGACGAGAAGGCTTTCGGTGCTCGTGCCGAGATCACCTTGAAGAGCGGCGAAGTCATCGTCGACGAGCTGGCGGTAGCCGACGCGCACCCACTCGGCGCACGTCCGTTCGCTCGCGATCAGTACGTCGCGAAGTTTCGCACCCTCGCCGAGGGCGTCATCGAGCCGTGCGAACAGGATCGTTTCCTGGACGCCGCACAACGCACAGCGCAGCTGAAGGCCGGCGAGCTCGATCAGCTGACCTTCACCGTCTCCGAAAACGTTCTTGCTCGGGCACCCAAGGTCGCGAAGGGACTCTTCTGATGACGGGCCTCATCGCAGCATCGACGTCCGCGGCCGACAAGCGCGTCGCTTTCCGCGCCGGGCTGACCTCCGGCAAGATTCAGCGCTTGCCCGGTGCCATCAATCCGCTGACAGCCAAGCTGATTCAGGAAATCGGGTTCGAAGGAGTCTACGTATCCGGCGGTGCGTATTCCGCCGGGTTGGCGCTTCCCGACATCGGACTGACCACGTTGACCGAAGTCGCCGGCCACAGCAAGCAGATCGCGCGGGTCACCGACCTTCCCACGCTCATCGACGCTGACACCGGATTCGGTGAACCCATGAGCGCCGCCCGCACTGTCACCATCTTCGAGGACGACGGTATCGCCGGTCTGCATCTCGAGGACCAGATCAACCCCAAGCGCTGCGGGCACCTCGACGGCAAAGCGATCGTGCCCACCGAAGACATGGTTCGCCGTGTTCGTGCTGCGGTGTCGGCGCGCCGTGACCCCAACTTCGTCATCTGTGCACGCACAGATGCTGCCGGTATCGACGGTATCGACGCCGCGATCGAGCGAGCAAAAGCCTATGCGGACGCCGGTGCCGACTTGATCTTCACAGAAGCCTTGGCCACCGAGGCCGACTTCGAGAAGTTCCGCGCAGCAGTCGACACTCCGCTCCTCGCGAACATGACCGAGTTCGGGAAGTCGAATCTTATTTCGGCGAAGACATTGGAAGAGATCGGTTTCAACGCCGTCATCTACCCCGTCACCACCTTGCGGTTGGCGATGTTCGCCATCGAAAAGGGCCTGCGCGAAATTTTTGCGGAGGGCACTCAAGAAGGACTGCTCGGTGAGATGCAGCATCGGAGCAGGTTGTACGAGATTCTCGAGTACGAGCGCTACAACGAATTCGACAGTGGCATTTTCAATTTCAGCTTGGATGGGAGTAGGACATGACCGAACAGATTCCGACGATCTACAAGGGCTTGGCCGGAGTTGTCGTCGACACGACGGCTATCTCCAAGGTAGTGCCCGAGACGAATTCGTTGACGTATCGCGGTTACGCAGTGCAGGATCTTGCCGCGAACTGCAGCTTCGAAGAAGTTGCGTACCTGCTTTGGTACGGCGAGTTGCCGACTCCCGAGCAGCTCGAATTACTCTGTCTGCGTGAGCGTGCAGCCCGCCGCGCCGATCGCTCGCTTCTCTCACTCCTCACCAAGATGCCAGACAATTGTCACCCGATGGACGTGGTCCGGACGGCGATCAGTTACCTCGGCGCCGAGGATCCGGCGGAGGATGACAACTCGGAGAAGGCCAATCTGGTCAAGGCACTGCGGATGACGGCTGTACTGCCGACCATCGTGGCAGCCGATTTCCGGCGCCGCCGCGGTCAGGATCCCATTGCGCCCCAGTCGGATCTGGGATTCGCCGAGAACTTCCTGAACATGTGCTTCGGCGCCGTTCCGGAGTCGGCGATCGTGAAGGCCTTCGAAGTCTCGCTGATCCTGTACGCGGAGCACTCCTTCAACGCCTCGACGTTTGCCGCACGTGTTGTGACGTCGACACTCTCGGACATCTACAGCGCAGTGACCGCCGCTATCGGCACGCTCAAGGGCCCGTTGCATGGCGGCGCGAACGAAGCCGTCATGCACGACATGCTCGAGATCGACGACCCCGACCGCGCGGAAGCCTGGATGTCGGAGAAGTTGGCTGCCAAGGAAAAAGTCATGGGCTTCGGGCACCGCGTCTACAAGAACGGTGATTCGCGTGTTCCGACCATGAAGCAGGCGCTCCTCGACGTCGCGGCGGCGACCGACGGCGAGAAGTGGGTGCAGATGTACGAGATCCTCGAAAAGACGATGGTCAGTGCAACCGGAATCAAGCCGAATCTCGATTTCCCTACCGGCCCTGCGTATTACCTCATGGGTTTCGACGTCGAGATCTTCACGCCGATCTTCGTGATGAGTCGTATCACCGGATGGACGGCGCACATCATCGAGCAGGGGCAGTCCAATGCGCTGATCCGGCCGCTGAGCCAGTACTCGGGCGTGCCACAGCGAACTGTCGTGGCATGACGGTGGCATGACGCCCCTTTGATACTGCGTCGGCGAGGTTCGGTTCTGGCATCACCGTCTCCTGGCCTCGTCGACGCTTCTCCACGCATGGCCCGCACTTTCCCGTGCGGGCCATGTTCATTTCGCGTACTGACACTCTCGACAGCGAAGGTTTTCCATGTTCTCCAAAGTGCTTGTCGCCAACCGAGGCGAAATCGCCATTCGTGCGTTCCGCGCCGCCTACGAACTAGGTGCCGGAACCGTGGCCGTGTTTCCGTACGAGGATCGAAACTCGATCCACCGCACCAAGGCCGACGAGAGTTACCAGATCGGGGAGGTAGGTCACCCGGTTCGGGCGTATCTTTCGGTGCCCGAGATCATCGCCGCTGCCCAGAAGGCTGGCGCCGACGCGATCTACCCCGGCTACGGATTCCTTTCGGAGAACCCTGAACTGGCTGCCGCATGTGCGGACGCCGATATCACCTTCGTCGGCCCGTCGGCCGAGGTACTGGAGTTGACGGGAAACAAGGCCCGTGCTGTCGCGGCTGCGCGGGCGGCAGGGCTTCCCGTCCTCGAGTCGTCCGAACCGTCCACCGACATCGAAGCCCTGATGAGCGCGTCGGAGCTCATGGAGTTTCCGCTCTTTGTCAAGGCAGTTGCCGGAGGCGGCGGACGAGGGATGCGGCGTGTCGCGGAGCGGGGCCAGCTGAGAGAATCGATCGAAGCTGCTGCGCGCGAAGCTGAATCAGCGTTCGGTGATGCGACGGTATTCCTCGAACAGGCGGTGGTCGACCCGCGGCACATCGAAGTGCAGATCCTCGCAGACGGTGAAGGAAACGTCATTCACCTCTTCGAACGAGACTGCAGTGTGCAACGGCGCCATCAGAAGGTAATCGAACTTGCGCCCGCTCCGAACCTTCCAGCCGGACTTCGGGGGAAGATCTGTGCCGATGCTGTGGCGTTTGCGAAAGCTATCAACTACTCGTGTGCAGGCACTGTCGAGTTTCTGGTCGATACCCGTGGCAATCACGTGTTCATCGAGATGAACCCGCGAATCCAGGTGGAGCACACCGTCACCGAGGAGGTGACCGACGTCGACCTGGTTCAGGCTCAGCTGCGAATTGCTTCTGGTGAATCGTTGTCCGACTTGGGTCTTCGCCAGGAGTCGATTGTTCTGCGCGGCGCTGCACTGCAACTGCGCATCACCACCGAGGATCCCTCCAACGGATTCCGACCGGATACCGGGCGCATCACGGCCTACCGAACCCCGGGTGGTGCCGGCGTTCGCCTGGACGGCGGGGCTACCCTCGGGGCAGAGGTCGGTGCCCATTTCGACTCCATGCTGGTGAAGCTGACCTGCCGCGGGCGCGACCTACCCACTGCGATTTCGCGGGCAAGGCGCGCGGTCACCGAATTCCGAATCCGAGGGGTTTCTACCAACATTCCCTTCCTACAGGCAGTGCTCGACGACGCAGATTTCCGGGCAGGGGAGGTGACGACGTCGTTCATCGAGGAACGTCCGGGACTACTTACGTCGCGGGTCTCCGCGGATCGTGGCACCAAAATCCTCACGTATCTTGCCGACGTGACGGTGAACCGGCCGCACGGGGAGCGGAAGTCGACCGTCTACCCGCACGACAAGCTGCCGAAGATCGATCTGACTGCTCCGCCGAAGGACGGTTCCAAGCAGCGGCTGATGAATCTGGGGCCGACCGGATTTGCTGCGGCCTTGCGTGAACAGAAAGCGGTGGCGGTCACCGATACTACCTTCCGCGATGCGCATCAGTCGTTGCTTGCGACCCGGGTTCGTACAAGCGGTCTGCTGGCGGTGGCCGGTCACGTCTCCCGAATGACTCCGGAACTGTTGTCGCTCGAGGCGTGGGGCGGAGCTACTTACGACGTCGCTCTGCGTTTCTTGAAGGAAGACCCGTGGGAGAGGCTCGCCGCACTGCGTGAGGCCGTGCCTAACATCTGCCTGCAGATGCTTCTGCGCGGACGCAATACCGTGGGGTACACGCCCTATCCGGAGAAAGTGACCACGGCATTCGTAGCCGAAGCAGCGAGAACTGGGATCGACATCTTCCGAATCTTCGACGCTCTCAACAACGTCGATCAGATGCGGCCGGCGATCGACGCAGTACGTGAAACCGGTACGAGTGTGGCGGAGGTGGCACTGAGTTACACCGGCGATCTGTCTGATCCGGCGGAGACGCTGTACACACTCGACTACTACCTGCGGTTGGCGGAGCAGATAGTCGATGCCGGGGCACACGTTCTGGCGATCAAGGACATGGCAGGACTGCTTCGTGCACCTGCAGCCGCGACACTTGTATCTGCACTGCGCAGCAACTTCGACCTCCCGGTTCACGTGCATACTCATGACACTCCGGGTGGTCAGTTGGCTACGTACCTGGCAGCATGGCAGGCCGGGGCCGACGCAGTGGACGGGGCGTCTGCCCCGATGGCGGGGACAACCAGTCAGCCTGCACTCTCGGCGATCGTTGCGGCGGCTGCACATACGGAGTTCGATACCGGTCTGGAACTTGGATCGGTGTGCGATCTCGAACCGTACTGGGAAGCGCTGCGAAGGGTCTACGCACCGTTCGAGTCCGGCGTGCCCGCACCGACGGGTCGCGTCTACACCCATGAGATCCCGGGTGGCCAGCTCTCGAACCTCCGCACCCAGGCGACCGCCTTGGGTCTCGGTGACCAATTCGAAGACGTGGAAGCGAATTACGCTGCTGCGGATCGGATGCTCGGACGGCTGGTGAAGGTGACGCCGTCGTCCAAGGTAGTCGGTGATCTTGCGCTCCATCTTGTGGGTGCAGGTGTCAGTTCGGACGAGTTCGCCTCGGATCCAGCCAAGTTCGATCTACCGGAATCGGTGATCGGCTTCTTGCGCGGGGATCTGGGTACACCGCCGGCCGGATGGCCGGAGCCGTTCCGCACGAAGGCGTTGGAGGGGCGGGGCGCGGCGAAACCTGAAGTGTCGCTTTCGGAGGATGAGAGCAAAGCGTTGAGCGCCGACCCCGCACAGGTGCGCTCCACGCTAAACCGCTTGCTGTTTCCTGGTCCGAGCAAGGAGTTCCTCGATCACCAGGAACTGTACGGAGACACGTCGCGATTGTCGGCGAATCAATTCTTCTACGGTCTGCGTCGTGGTGACGAGCACCGAGTTCAGCTCGAGCAGGGCGTCGAACTGATCATCGGACTCGAAGCGATCTCGGAACCGGACGAGCGCGGATTCCGAACCGTGATGTGCATCCTCAACGGTCAATTGCGGCCGGTGTCGGTGCGAGACAGAAGCATCGCGGATACCGTTCCGGTGGCTGAGAAGGCTGACCGAAGCGTTCCTGGGCAGGTACCGGCACCGTTCGCCGGTGTGGTCACACTCACTGTGGCACAGGGGCAGAGCGTCGAGGCCGGTGATACTGTCGCGACGATCGAAGCGATGAAAATGGAGGCTGCGATCACCGCGCCCCGCGCCGGTACTGTCGCCCGACTTGCGATCGCCGAAGTCCAACAAGTTGAGGGCAGTGATCTGCTTCTGGTTATCGAGTAGGCGCAGGCTGGGTGAGGTTCGCACTATCTGCAACTTTGCAGCGAGGATTCGCAAAGATATTCAAGTGCAATGTGTTTCGTCTATTCGAGGTCGAAATAGTGTGAGTGTCATGACTGAAACGCACGCAGACATCTCGATCATCCGTCGTGGCCATACGCTTGACGTCGTGTTCAACCGGCCGGAAAAGCGCAACGCATTGACCCCGCAGATGTACGACGCCATTGCCGGAGCTTGCCGACGCGCCGATTCCGACCGCGAGATCCGGTTGCTTACCCTCCGCGGAGCTGGGGGAGAGGCATTCTCGGCGGGCTCCGACATACGCCACTTTCAGACTTTCTCGAGCTTTCACGACGGTCTCGACTACGAAAGTCGGTTCGTCTGCGTGCTGACCGAACTCGAGAAAGTGCGGGTCCCCACACTGGCGGTCATCGACGGAGTGTGCGCGGGCGCAGGGCTGTTGCTGTCGGCAGCGTGCGATGTGCGGATCGCGACGCACGGGTCCCGCTTCTGTCTTCCGATCGCGCGCACACTCGGAAACTCGTTGTCGATCCATTCCGTGGCGTTGCTGGCGGACAGGATCGGCAGTTCGCGTCTGATGTCGTTGGTCGCTCGGGCGGGGGTCATGTCGAGCGACGAGGCACTACGGAACGGCTTCCTCAGTGACTGCGCAGCGGAGACCGAGTTCGCGGGCCTGACTGCCCAGGTCTCGCGGGAACTGCTGGCCGCTGCTCCGATGACCGTGTGGACGATCCGAGAGTCCCTGCGACGCATCAGGACCCGATCGATCACCGACAACGATGATCTGATGAGCATGATCTACAGCAGTGACGACTTCAAAGCCGGCGTCGACGGTTTCCTTCGCGGCGAGCGACCGGTCTGGGCCGGCGTGTAGTTCGGCGGTAGAACTAAAGGCTTGCGTTGGAGCGCGCTCTAACCCCTAGCGTTGCCGAACATGACAACAAAGACCTAGATCATCACTGGAGTTTCTCAGGGTTTCGGACGTGAACTCGCACTGTCCGCACTTCGATCGGGGGACGCGGTAGTCGCTGCAGTTCGTCGTCCCGAGTCCGTTGCAGATATTGCGTCGGCGAATCCGGATCGGTTCTCGGCGGTGACGTTCGACGTCAGAGATACCGCAGCAGCTCCGGGCGTCGTCGAACATGCGCTCGGGCGTTTCGGTCGCGTCGACGTGCTGGTCAACAATGCCGGTCGTGGGATGGTCGGCGCGGCGGAGATGGTGGACGATTCGACCTTGCGGGATCTCATGGAACTGCACCTGATCGGACCCGCCGCGTTGGTGCGCGCCGTCCTCCCGTCGATGCGGGCGCAGGGCAGCGGGACGATCGTGCAGATGAGCAGTCAAGGCGGCCGGATGTCGTTTCCCGGTGTCGGGGCATATTCGGCGTCGAAGTTCGCTCTCGAGGGTTGGTCGGAGGCTCTTGCCGGTGAGGTCGCGCAGTTCGGCGTTCGGGTGATGATCGTCGAGCCCAGTCGATTCCGTACGGCATTCAACACACCTGGCGTTCTGAGCTTCGCCGAATCATCTTCGGAATACAGTGATTTGCTCGATCCCGTTCTGCGGGACATGGCGGCGGCAGACGGTGTTCAGGAGGGTGATCCGGAGAAGGCAGCAGAGATCATCATCTCGCTTGTGCACAGCGAGAATATGCCACTTCGTCTGCCACTCGGAAAGGAAGCCGTGGAGCGGGTGTCCGCGTCGTATCGGAAGAATCTCGCCGAGGTATCCGTCTGGGCCGACCTGGCTCGCAGCGCCGATTTCGCGGATGCTGCCGGACCTGTCCGCCCGTTCTAGGCTGAGAGTCATGGCTACCGAAGACTTGATGCGTAAGGCGCTCGAGGCACTTGGGGAAGTGGACGGGCCAATGTCGATCGAGGTGATTCACCGACTCGTCGATGCAGGGGACGTTCAGGAGCCGATGTCGATCGCCGAAGTCTCGGACCTGCTGGATGTCTCGGCACATACGCTGCGCTACTACGAGAAGATCGGTCTGGTCGAGGTCGATCGTGACTCGAGCGGATATCGTGTGTACGGTCCGGAATCTGTTCGCAGGCTGGTGTTTCTGACCCGCATGCGCATCTCGGGTATGGCGATTCGCGACCTGCAGCACTACGTCGAACTGGTCGACGCCGGTGAAGGGACAGTTCCGGAGAGGCTCGACATGCTGCTCGAGCACCGGGACACCGTTCGGCGGCAGATCAAGGAACTCACGCTGTCTCTGGCCGCGACGGAGTACAAGATTGCAACGTACGGTGGGCGAACCGGGGAGCAGGAGTAGCGCCGGTTACTTGTCCTGCATTCGATCGAGCCCACTTTCCATGGATACTGCCAGTCGCTCGAGCGCGGCAAGGACCTTCCCTCGGTCTCGCCCGAGTTGGGTGAACAATTCACCGTGAGCGGCGAGTTCGAGTGGGAAGACGTCGTCGACAACTTTCTTTCCCTGGGCGGTCATCGTGATCAGTGCAGACCGCCGATCTTCGGGATTGCTCGCGCGGGAGACAAGGCCTCGCCTCTCCAGTCGTGCGAGTGCCTTGCTGACCCCGGCCCGAGACATACCGAGGCGTTCGGCGAGACGAATAGCGGTGACAGGTTCGTCTGCGTACCTCAGTGGCACAAGCAGTTCCACTTCCGACACGGTGAGATCCGCGGTTTGGTATACCGGTTCGACTGCTAGTTCGAGAAGCGCCGTAATCCGTTTGAGTTGCGCGACTACTTCCATGGGCGAGGTGTCGAGGTCGGGATTGTTTTCGGCCCAGAGGTTGCAGGTACGGGAGCGGAGTGTTGGTTCGTTCACGATTCCTCAACTTTGTTAACCGGTAAACAAATTTGCTAGATTGCCAGAATAGCCCACCGTCTCGGGTGGGACGAACTGCGGACTGGGGGAGCACATGAGGTTCGACGTGGTGATTGTCGGTGGCGGTGCGGCGGGGTTGAGTGCCGCGCTTGTTCTGGCTCGGGCTCGGCGGCGAGTGACGATCGTCGATGCAGGTAACCCGCGCAATAGTGTCTCCGAGCACCTGCACGGGTACCTGACGCGGGATGGGGAGAGCCCTACGCAATTACTTGCGGCCGGCCGCAAGGAGGTTCTCAAGTACGGCGGCGAAATGACGACAGGCACCGCAATCCGAATCGAGCGCACGGATGACGGTGGATTTCTTGTGCAAACCGATGCGACCGCGCCGCTTGAGGCGCGGACTGTTCTGGTGGCCACTGGGTTACGTGACGAGCTGCCGAACATCGCTGGGCTGCACGATCGGTGGGGAGTCGATGTTCTGCATTGTCCCTACTGTCACGGATACGAAGTTCGTGATTCCCCGATCGGTGTGCTCGGTGGTGACAACAGGCCGTTCACCATTCATCAGGCGTCGTTGGTGCGCCAATGGTCGGAGGATGTCGTCTTCTTTCCGAATCGCATCGAGCTGACCGGAGCCGAACGGGAGCGGCTGACTGCCAGGGGGATTCGCATTGTCGAAGGCGACGTGGCCGGGGTGTCGGTTGGCGATGGTCGATTGGACGGCATCGAGCTGGCCTCCGGTCAGGTAATTCCGCGAAGCGTGGTGTTTGTCGGCCCACGGTTTGTTCCGCGAGGTCATCTGTTGACTGACCTGGGGTGTGAAGCCGACGAAAACGGTTGGGTGGTAACTGATCCTGCGGGCAGCACAAGCGTGCCTGGAGCCTGGGCCGCGGGGAATGTGTCGGACTCGCCGGCGCAGTTGATCACCGCCGCCGCTGCTGGATCAAAGGCTGCGATTGCACTGAATCACTATCTGCTCGAGCAGGATATCGCGCGAGCGGTGGCGATCGCAGCCGAACTTCAGCCGAGTGTCACCGGAAGCAGCCCTCGCGGGGTCTCCTGAGCGATCTGGTCCAGCGCCGACTCCAACGTCGGGAATTGATATCGGAAGTTGTTGTCAGCGAGCACCCCTGGTGCTACCCAGCGACTCTTGAGCACCAACTCGGCCTCGGTGCGGATGACCCGAGCCCCGAACTCCAGCATCCAGCCGGGTGTGGGCAAACCGTACCGTCGACCCAACGATGCGCGCACCTGTCGCATCATCTCGTCATTGGTGACTGGGTACGGGGATGCGATGTTGACCGGGCCTGAGATCTCCGGATGCTCGTAGATGTGGATGATCGAGCGAACGACATCGGCAATGTGAATCCAGCTGAACATTTGTCGTCCGTCGCCCATCCTGCCGCCGAAGCCCATTCGGGCGAGGTTGACGAATGGGTTGATCGCCCCGCCGCCCGCGCCGAGGACGATCGACATCCGAAGTGCCACTTTGCGAACAGGTGTTGGTGCTGAGAACAATTCGTGTTCCCATGCTCGCGCGACCGCGACGGAGAACCCCTTACCCAGTTCTCCGTTCTTCTCGTCCATCGGTCGGTCCCGCGCGTCTCGGTAGATCGTGCCGGTACTGGCATTCGCCCAGAGTGAGGGTGGCTGCGGCGTACGGGTCAGCGCACGACCCAACAGTGCAGTCGTTTCCACTCGGGAGGAGAAGATGTCGTCGGCATTGCGCTTGTTGTAGCGGCAGCTCACGGAGCGGCCGGCGAGGTTGACGAGCAGATCCGTGCCGCTGAGTACATCGGCGACGCCGTGCTCGTCGGACCACGTGGCATCGCTCATTCCTCCCTGGCCGATCGTCCGAACGTCGACCCCGTTGGATTCGAGCGTTCGAAGAAGGTGTTGGCCTACGTAACCCGACGCACCACAGACAACAACGGTCTTCATGATTTTGTGTTCCCCTCTGCCGAAACGACTTTTGTCATCAAGGCGGCGACATCGCCGACCAGACCTCGTGCCACTGGCAGCCGGGCGAGTGTGAGCGCTTTCGCGATGATCGGTACCAGGCCGTCGACCAGCGAACGTGTGCGCGTTTGCCCCGGAGACGAGTCGGTAACCCAGTGCAGCGTCACGCCCAGATAGCTGAGCCACAAGAGCGTGGGGAGCTGGGTCTCCAAAGACGCCGGCGTCTTCTGCTTCGACGCCGCCAGTGCTTCGCGCATCAGTTCGACGGCCATCGATCTCGCATCGGTCGACTCGGCCGAGAACGGGCTGGACCGTGATGTGGTGGGCAGGGCAACGTGCAGAAACGTGCTGCCGAAGCCGTGATAGGGGCCCATGACATCGAGCCCGGTGTGCAGAACAATCCTGAGATTTTCTGTCAGTGACCCACCTTCGCGAAGGAGTGGAAGCGCCAGCGCGCGGTGATCGCGTTGGATGACGAGATACAGCTCGTGAACCAGTTCGTCTTTACTGGCGAAGTAGTAGTAGGCATTCCCGAGCGAGACCTCTGCTTCATTTGCGATCTTGCGCATGGTCGTCGCTGCGAAGCCTTCGTTGCGGAAGAGCCGCAATGCTGTTGCCACCAGCTTTTCCCTGGTCTCGATCCCGCGACTACTCATCGACACTCCTTCTTTGAACATGTTCAAGTGCAGCGTACGCCCTGGAGTTGAACACGTTCAAGATCCAATCTGTTGCGAGGAGGATAATAAGCGCGCATACTAAATGCATGAATGAATGTGCTTTCGGTTCGCCAGGGGGCCGGCGATGAATGCCTGGTTAGGGGTTGTCTCTGCCGAACATGTGCGTCGCGCAGTGGATCTCGGCATCGCACAGATCGGGCACGGAAAGAGAGCCGGATTGGCACGGATGAAAGCAGGTGACGTGCTGGTCTACTATTCGCCGGTCGAGTCCATCGGCGACCGAGATCCGTTGCGCGAGTTTACAGCTCTCGGTGTGATCGAAGAGGGTGAGATCTGGCAGGCGGACGAGGGGTGTTTCAAGCCGTTTCGGCGGCGAGTTCGGTACGAACACTTCAACCCCGTTCCTCTCGACGCAGTCCGGAGTCGATTGGCGCTGACCTCGGCACCGAATTGGGGGTATCAACTCCGGCGTGGCTTGATTCCGTTGGATGACAACGACGTCGACGTTCTGCGTTCGACGACGAGCTGACACACTGGCGCTGTGGCGAAGAAACTGGAAACCGACTTCGAGGACGCGGACGAGAGTCCCGGCCTGATGTTGTGGCGTGTCACCAATGCTTGGCAAGCCTCGATTCGCGCGGCGCTGCGACCTTTCGACCTGACCCACGTGCAGTTCGTTCTGCTCGCAGCACTGACCTGGCTGGATGCAGAGACGCCGATAACTCAACGCGGTCTTGCCGAGTACGCGCGCACCGACCCGATGATGACGTCACAGGTGATCCGGACCCTCGAATCCAAGGGGTTTGTCGAACGACGTCCACATCCGACAGATGCGCGGGCTCGCTCGCTTGCCGTCACGCCGGTGGGTGCGGCCTTGGCCGGCAAGGCGAACCGCGCGGTGGAATCTTCGGACCGGGAATTCTTCGCCGCTCTCGGGGATCGTCAGGTGGCCTTCGTCGCGATGCTCGGCGCGCTCGATCGGCGGTAACAATCCTCAGCGTCGAGGAGATTGCTCTGTAGTTCTTTGCAGCAGTGAGTATTTGGCTTCCAGCCCGTCCAGTATGGATTCCAGTGCGAGTTCGAAGCTGGCGCCGTCGATCTCGGCGGCACGCTCACGCAACAGGTGTGCTCGCGTGAGGTGCGGGTAACGCTCGGCGTAGATAGCGGGATCGTCCACGAATCCGCCGGAGAACGTTGCCGTCGCAGCACCCATGACCACGTATTTGACGGAAGCGCCGATCAGCGTTGCCGTGCGCTGAGGCCATCCGGCGCGCACCAGGCCGCCGTGGATGGCGTTCGCGCGATCGAGGGCGATGGGCCTGACGCTCGGACCGTAGGCCAGATAGGGAACGATGTTGGGATGCTTGCCCAGGGCAGCGTGGTAGGACCGCGCCCACGTACGCAGCGCGCCGCGCCAATCGTCGGAGTCGAAGCCGCTCACGTCGACGGACTCCATGATGACGTTCGCGACGTCGTCGAGTAACTCGTCCTTGTTGGCGTAATGGCTGTACAGCGACGGTGCCTGTACACCGAGAACGGTGGCGAGTTTGCGCATCGAGAAGTCGGTCAAACCGTGCTCGTCCACCAGTTTCAGGGCGGTGTCCCTGATGATCGGCTTGCTCAGTAGTGGAACCCGCGGTCGCGCCATCGCACAGAACCCTTTCGTCTGAAAGTACTGGACAACCTTACACCGTGAGTTTATTATCGAATTAACCTAACAGTGTTCGGGAACGTGGAGGATCAGATGACACGGGTGTTCGAGAACAAGTCCGATCTCCTGGGGGCAGTCGGTGAAACGCTGGGTTCGAGCGAGTGGGTCGAGGTCACCCGCGAGATGGTCCATCAATTCGCCGACGCGACCGGTGACCATCAGTGGATTCACGTCGACGACGAAAGAGCCAGGCGCGAATCACCTTTCGGTGGACCGATTGCACACGGGTATCTGACGCTCTCACTCCTGCCGCTTCTGTCGAAGTCCGTGTATCGCATCGACGGCGCGAAAATGGTCATCAACTACGGGTCTGACAAGGTTCGCTTCCCGAGTCCGGTGCCCGTCGGGGCCAAGGTTCGAAATACCGCAGTGCTCTCCGCAATCGAAGAACTGCCGAACGGTTCACTACAGAGTCAGATCACCAACACCGTCGAGATCGAAGGCGTGGACAAACCTGCCGTTGTTGCGCAGACCGTCGCGCGAATCTTGTTCTGAAATCCTGCAAGAAGAAAGCAGACTCCACATGAATCTCGAACTGACCACTGAGGAAGTTGCGTTCCGCGAGGAGATGCGAAAGTTCTTCACCACCGAATTCTCACCCGAACTTCGAGCACGTGCAGCCGGATTCGGCAAGCTGACGCGTGAGGACATCGTTGCGGGCCAACAGATTCTGAACGCACACGGGTTGGCAGTTCCACACTGGCCGGTCGAGTGGGGCGGCAAGGACTGGACTCCGATTCAGCGGCACATCTATTCCGAGGAAATGCAGTTGGCGTCGGTACCCAACCCGTTGCCGTTCAACGTGAGTATGGTCGGACCCGTTATCGCAGCCTTCGGCTCGCAGGAGCAGAAGGAGAAGTTTCTCCCCGCTACTGCCAACGCCGATATCTGGTGGTGCCAGGGTTTTTCGGAACCCGAAGCCGGTTCGGATCTCGCTTCACTCAAGACTGCTGCTGTTCGTGACGGCGCAGACTACATCGTCAACGGCCAGAAGACATGGACCACTCTCGCGCAGCACGCCGAGTGGATCTTCTGTCTGGTTCGCACAGATGCCAGTGCCCAGAAGCGGCAGGCCGGAATTTCGTTCTTGCTCATCGATCTGGCAACTCCCGGCATCACGGTTCGCCCCATCAAACTGATCGACGGCAGCATCGAGGTCAACGAGGTGTTCTTCGACAACGTCCGCGTACCTGCGGAGAATCTCGTCGGCGAGGAGAACAAAGGCTGGGACTACGCCAAATTCCTGCTCGGCAACGAACGCACGGGAGTCACGCGGGTCGGGTTCTCCAAAACCCTTGTCGCCACGGCAAAGGAGAAGGCACGGGAGGTTCGCGTCGGAACCGGCACCCTCCTCGATGATCCGTTGTTCGCCGCTCGGTTGGCTGAGCTGGAGAACGATTTGCTTGCACTGGATCTGACTCAACTGCGAGTTGTGGCGAGTTCGGCAGACGGCAAGCCGAATCCGGCGTCCTCGCTGCTCAAGCTCCGCGGCTCCGAATTGCAGCAGGCAGCAACGGAATTGCTGATGGATGTTGCGGGTCCGGACTCGTTGCCGGTGAATACGGCCGAGATCGACTCGCCGGAGTGGGCGCAGCAAGCGGCGCCGCGCTACCTGAACTACCGGAAGGTTTCCATCTACAGCGGATCAAGTGAGGTGCAGCGCTCCATCATTGCCTCCTCGATTCTCGGATTGTGAGCATCTGACATGAATTTCGAACTCGACGACGAGCAGACGATGCTTCGCGACACGACGCGCGAATTGCTCAGCCGCAGCTACGACGCGGAGAAGCGCAACGCCACCTCGGCCACTGACGAGGGATGGAATGCTGCGGTCTGGAAGCAGTTCGCGGAGCTGGGGCTGCTCGGCCTGCCGTTCACGGAGGCTGACGGCGGAATGGGCGCTGGACCGGTCGAGACCATGGTCGTGATGACCGAACTGGGCCGCGCGCTTGCACCCGAGCCATACTTGGGTGGTGTTCTGATCCCCGGCGGTTTGATCGCTGCGCTCGGTTCGGCGGATCAGCGGGCGCGACTCCTGCCGTCGCTCAGCGACGGGACCACTCTGTCGGCCTTCGCGCATACGGAACCTGGCACGCGCTGGCCGGTTGCCACCGTCACGGCCGCGGCTTCACAGTCGGGATCGGGGTGGACGATCACCGGCGTCAAGAACCCGGTCCTGCAGGGCGACAGCGCGCACGTCGTGATTGTCAGCGCCGCACTTCCAGGCGGCGGCACTGGGCTCTTCCTGGTAGATGCAGACGGTTCGGGTGTCGTACGGCGCACGTACGCCACTCACGACGGCCGGCGCGGTGCGCAGTTCACGTTCACCGATGCCGCGGCCGAACAACTCGGTGAGGGCGGCGATGTCACGGAGGCGATCGTCGAAGCAGAGGTTCGGGCGCAGGCAGCTCTGTGCGCCGAGGCAATCGGGATCATGACCGAAGCGCTGCGACTGACGACGGATTACCTGAAGCAGCGCAAGCAGTTCGGTGTTCCGCTCGCGAAGTTCCAAACATTGGCGCATCGGGCCGCCGACATGTACGTGGCGCTCGAACTGGCGAGCAGCATGAGTCTGTACGCCACTATGTCCATCGCCGACGGCGTGATCGATCCGACCATCGCGTCGCGCGCGAAGCTGGCTGTCGGTCGCGCCGCGCATCAGATCGGACAGGAAGCGATTCAGATGCACGGCGGTATCGGAATGACAGCCGAGTATCCGGTCGGGCATTACGTCTCGCGACTGGTGGCCATCGAACACACTTTGGGTGCCTCGGACGATCACCTTCGGGTGCTGGCCGGCGGCGTCTCGAAGAATCGATGAGCAGGCCGACCGTCTGGGACAGAAAGGCCGGTTAGCGGATTCTACGAATGCAACTGTGGTGACAGACACCGCGGATGCACCACCCGCTAGTGCTGTGGTCACGAGGTCAGCTCGGAGGCGGCGCGACCGTTCATTCTTGTAGTCGTCGTATATGCCGAGCTATCACGTGCCGATCCGAGGAAGTTCGCACCGGTGTCGACCCTTTCTCCACTGTCGCAGCAGAATGATCTGCGCCCGGCTTTGATTGACTTACTTCGCTTGAGTTGCTCAGCGGCGTTCAATCCAGGCAAGGATCGCTTTGACGCGCCGATTATCTTCCCCGGGAGGCAAACCCAACTTGAGAAAGACGTTGGCAACGTGCTTGCTGACTGCCGCCCTGGACAGATACAGAGTGTCGGCGATCTCGCCGTTGGATTTACCTTCCGCCATCAACGCGAGAACTTCGCTCTCGCGTCCAGTGAGCCTGCCGATCGGACCGGGGGAGGCGTCCTGTCGGATGACATAACGCACTACCTCCGGATCGACCACTACGCCTCCACTGGCAACCGTTTCCACTGCTCGAAGGAAGTCTCCAACCCGTCCCACTTTCTCCTTGAGTAAGTAGCCGACACCGTCCGCGCCCGGGCCACTGAGCAGTTCCTTCACATATGGACCGGTGACGTATGCAGACAACACCAGGATCGGGAGATCGCGATGGCGGGCGCGCAGATCCATCGCGGCGCGCAATCCGTCATCCGTATGTTCAGGCGGCATTCGTACGTCTGTGACGACCAGGTCCGGCAATTCACCTGAGTTGGCCATGTCGTCGACGGTCGTAACCAGCGAGGGGGCGTCTTCACATTCGCGGACGACCTCGTGGCCGCTCGCGGTCAGGATTTCCTTGATGCCGGCGCGAATGAGTGCGGCATCATCGGCCAGCACGATCTTCATGGCGTGTTCGTTCCTCGTCTGTTCGGTGTCGGACTGTCACCATGGTGGTTCGGCAGGGGCCGTCACTGTCAGAGTAGTTCCCTTCTCCGGAGGACTGACGACCTGAATTTCGCCACCGACGCTTCGCATTCGTTCCCGCAGTCCCGCCAAACCAGTGCCCCGGCCATCGGTAAGGTCAAGGCCTCCGACCCCGCGGTCGACAATTTTGGCCATCACACCGTAAGGCGAACAGTGAAGTTCGATCAGGACGTGGTCGACGCCGGCATGCTTTACGACATTGGTGAGGGCTTCCGAAATAGTGAAGTAGACGGCACCGGCTACGGGTCCTGACAGATTCGAGTCGTCACCCTCGGTATCGAGCTCGACGGTTAGGGATGACCGGGCTACCAGTTCGCGAACCGCCGCCATCAACCCTAAGTCACTGAGATCGCGGGGGTGGATGCCGCGCACCGTTTCGCGTAAGCGTTCCAAAGCGCGTTCTGCTTGCGCTTGCGAGCGTGACGCCAGTGCACTGATGCGTTCGTTGTCTGCGCCGGAATCGGCGGCGGCTTGAAGTAGTCCGAGGCTGAGTACCACCGCAACGAGATCCTGCTGCGCGCCATCGTGCAGATCGCGCTCAATGCGTTGTCGTTCCAGTTCGAAGGCCTCGGTCAACGAGGCCCGGCTCGTGCGAAGGTCGAGAAGTTGATTTTGTAGATCGAAGTCGTTTCGGTCCGAAAGCGCGAGCAATATCAGGTCGCGAAGCCAGGAAATTCCGGACAACAGCGCTGCCGTCAGTGCTGCGAGAACAAACCCGGTTGGAACGGCCGCGACCGACTGGCCTGCGGACGTCGGCGTGAACGGTCCCACCTGCGCCGCGATACCGAAGAACCAGAAGACGGGTGAGAAAACCAGCGCCAAGGCTCCGATGAAGCCGAAGAACGCCACAAGCAGAGAAGGCAACGACAAGACCACGGCAATCAGCATCACCGGCAGGTCTGTTCGCCAGAGCGCGGATGTGCGGACCCGTAGTCGAATCCAACTGACCCAGGGTTCGTTCGCAGGCCGCAGAGGTGCGCTCGGCGCGCCGCAGGCTCTGGCACGCACACGATCAAGTTCGGCTACCACGATCGCGGTGATCGGCAGCAGCGGTATCAGTACCAAGGACAGGAGAAATAGTGGAAGGAGGGCTGCGGCGACGATCTCCAGCACTACTCGTCGCGCCAGCACGGAAATCGACATGACGTCACACTCTCCCAGACGACGGTGGAGGAAGAGGTAGTGCTGGTTCTACCCCTTGAGGGAGACAGCACCAGTGTTTTCCAGGATCGAGAATGTTGAGATTCTTACATGCCGAACGAATCCATCACCAGTACCACTCCTTGTGTCCGACTTCGTGGACTGCGGATGGATTTCCCCGTTCTTGGCCGCAGTGGCGAAACCAACCGGGTACTGCACGACCTCGATCTCGACATACCCGCGGGGCACCTCACCGCAGTCGTCGGACCGTCCGGTTCTGGCAAATCGACTCTGCTGTTCTGCGCGGCAGGGCTCGAGGAGCCGACCGGAGGCACCGTGGAAGTGCTCGGCACCGATCTCCACTCCCTGAACGCACGCAAACGTGCAGCGTTCCGGAGCAAACACATCGGTTTCGTATTTCAGGAGTACAACCTGGTCAGCTCGCTCACCGTCGAAGAGAACATCGCCCTCCCCGCTCGCCTCGCGGGTCACAAAGTGCCCAAAGCTCGAATTCGCGAGGCAATGGACCGCCTCGGCATCGGTAATCACGCCGCCCGACGACCCGACCAACTCTCCGGTGGCGAGCGGCAGCGTGTCGCGGTCGCCCGCGTCGTTGCCAATCAGCCACGCATCGTCTTTGCCGACGAGCCCACAGGCGCACTCGATCTCGTGTCAGGGCAAGTAGTACTGGATTGGCTGCAAGCTCTACCGGCACACGGCACCTCCGTGGTGATGGTCACTCATGACCCATATGCTGCTGCCCGTGCTGATCATGTGGTCGTCATGGGTTCTGGGCGTGTGCACAATGTCATGCCCGGTGGAGACGGACATGCGGTGGGCGAGGCCATAATGGCCGCGCAATCGGCGGCTGTTGGGGATGTGCTTGCATGATTCGGTTGGTTCTCGCAGATATTCGTCGTCAATTCGCAATGTGGCTGTGGACCGTCTTGTGTGCCACCGTGGGTGGAGCCTGCGCCGCTGGCGTGGTGATCGCGATGTTGGCCGGCATGAGTGCGACGCGGGTGGCCGGTGATGCAGCCATGACTCAGGCGTCCATAGCGCTTGGCGGAAACATCGTCTTCTTCACCGTTCTTGCCGCAATCGCAGTCGTCGCCTCCACGGTGGGACTGACATTGACAACGCAGCGCCGCGAGCACGCGCTCTGGATAATTCTCGGGATTCCGCGCCACCATGTACGGCGCGTGCTGATCATCGAATTGGTGGTTCTCGGAATGGTGGCGGGTTTGGTCGCGTTGCCACTGGCGCTCGTAGTCGGTCGCGTGGCCCTGATGCAATGGACGGAGACCGGGCTCGATCTGCACGGTGCTCATGTCGGTTTTCAACTGTGGTACGTCGGGGTCGCGCTGGCAGCGGGGATTGCACCGTGTCTGCTCGGAGGGTGGGGTGCTGCTCGGCGTGCATCGAAGACAGGGGAGATGCGCGCTTTTCGTGAGACTGCCGAGTTAGTGGCTCGTCCAGGCATCGGCCGAAGTGTCCTCGCGGCGTGCCTGTTCGCTGGTGTGCTCGGAATGTGGATTCCAGGTCTTGGGTCTGAACTGAGCGGACCCGAGCAGCGCACTGCCTTTGCCTTCGCCGGCAATCTCTTCTTGGTGTGTCTGCTGCTTCTGATGGGCCCGTGGACTATTGCGCCTTTGATGAAGCTGTGGACTGCGATGGTTCCAGTCGGTGACGTCGCTTGGCGGCTGGCGATACAGTCGTGTCGCGCCCGTGCTGCGCGGAGTGTCACCACTGTTTTGCCATTCGCGCTGGCATTGTCGATGGTGAGCATCTTCATGGTGATCGGCAATGTGATGCCTGACGACTCCACCGGTCTCGGCGACGTCCTTGTCGTGCTCGGTTGGGTGTTCGTCGTTTCCTGGGTTGGAGGACTTGCGGTCATCGCGTTAGTCGGTCGTGAACGACGCCGCGACGCGGCGCTGATCGGTATCGCCGGTGCCCCGCCAGCCGTAATAGCCCGTTCGACAATGTATGAAGGCTTGATATACGCCACTACCGCAGTCCTTTTCGGAGTTCTGACGTTGCTGGTATCTTGCTGGACAGTCGCACTGGCCGCACGAATGTCAGTCTCGTCGGTATTGGGCGGCCTGCCGTGGCCGATGCTCACTGCGCTGGCAGTCATGACGCTGATCATGACCAGCGCAGCATTGATCTGGCCGACGATCACCACTTCACGGGCCAATCTCGCCCAGCAACTTCGCGCCTGACCGACGGCAACTTCGACGAGATGCGAGGTGCGTCTGAAGCGTTGTCGTCCCTATCCCAGAATCGAACAAATGACAGGAAATCCTTTGTCCAAGAATGAAAATCATTCAGAACGACTGGAAGTGGCCGACTTCGATCGAAGGCCGCGACGCCCAAGGCTGATGGCGCTCATCACCACACCGATAATCGCAGCCGTCGCGCTGTCGGCATGTTCCGCCAATCCCGACGACAGAGCATTGGGTATCGATGCGGAGACGTCAATGCCCACAAACGAAGTCAATCCCGAGGTACGCGAACTCATGGCTGGACCCCCGTGGGAATCGGGTCAGTGGGGTGTTCTCGTAGCGGACGAAGCGACGGGGGAGATCGTGCAGTCGCTGAACCCGGAATCACAGTTCGTCACGGGGTCCACGGCGAAGACCTTCGCAGTCGGGGCGGCATTGGATATTCTCGGCAGTGACCACCGATTCCAGACTCCGATCGCCCATACCGGAGAAGTCACGGCAGACGGTCGACTCTCGGGCGATCTGATCATGGTCGGCAGCGGAGATCTTGCGCTCGGCGGTCGCTCGGCATCGCCCGACACCCTCGAGGTTCCCGATTTCGATCACTTCGACGCCAACGCCGTTCCAGGCATGGCGACCATCACCCCTCAAGACCCGTTGGCCGGACTCGACGAACTTGCCGGCCAGATCGCTGCCGAAGGAATTCGCAAGATCGACGGCGACGTTGTCGTCGACAACCGCCTCTGGGACCCGATTTCTGTTGGCGGTGTACCGATTACGCCCACGATGATCAACGACAACCTCATAGATCTGCTCATCAGCCCGCTCGATCGAGGACAACCCGCCACTGTCGACTGGCGACCGAAAACCGCAGCCTTCACGGTCGAGTCGGACGTGATGACAACACCGATCGGCACCAAGCCTGCGGTCACTGTCGACGCCGCCGACTCGGGGCACATCATCGTGCATGGAACTGTCCCCGCCGACGCGAAAACACCATTCGTCGCAACCTACCAAGTACCAGACCCTCCGGCATTTGCGCGGACCTTGCTGATCGAGGCACTTGCCCGCCACGGCGTCACAACCAGCGCGCCGACATTGGGTACGAACCCCAGCGACATCCTCCCGTCACAAGATCGTGTTGCGGCACTGCCAGTCTCGGCGTCCTACACCTCACCTCCCTTCAGTGAATACGCAAAGCTGATCAACAAGGTCAGCCACAACCTCGGGGCGAATCTCTTGCCGCCGCTGATGGCTGCGCAACGAGGTCTCCAGACCTACGAAGAGGGCATGCAGATCGAACGAGAATTCCTCGCAAAAAGTGGCGTCGACCCAGCGTCGTTTACGTTAGTCGACGCCCAAGGCCTACCTGGGGACAAAGCCACGCCTCTGGCACAGACCGAACTTCTTCGAGCCCTCGCCCGCCGCGACGATTTCGAAGTATTTTACGATTCGATGCCCAGCCTGGGCCTCGATGGATCGCTCGCCGACGTCATCGATCGCACCGATCCGGCGGCGGGACAGATCCGCGCAAAAACCGGTACCTTGGTCGACGCGCCCGACGGGAACATGCAACTCACCACGAAAGCGCTGGCTGGATATATGAACTCGCAAAGTGGCCGGCGACTCGTCTTCGCGATATACGTCAACAACATCCCTGTGCCTAGCGGAACCGTCGAAGATGCGATCGACTTAGCCCTCGATGCCAACAAGCAACTCGGAGCGATCGCTGCTGCGATCTATCGCTCATCGTAGCGGGATCCTAGACGGCTCGTCGGACACATAGGGGTGCAACCCGAATTCGCAAGGGGATCGATGTCGTCCGATGGCTATCCAGACAAACCATCACTGGACCATCGGTGTCGCACAAGAGATCGGGTTTCTCGTTGACCGTTCGGCAACGCTTCACCTCGCGAAACCCACTACCGTTCGACTCCGAGCTCTGGCCGGTGAACCATCGAGGACTATGACGATGGTAAATACCGCCGCACTCGCGCCTTGGCGTAAAGCTCCGTTGGGCGGCGAGTGAAGGCTTGAAGTCATTGCGGCTCAACCGGGTAGATTGTCAACACCCGTCCGCGTGAGCGTGGTGAGTTGAATGTTCGGCTCACCGTCAATGTCCACGTAGACGAACCCAGGACTGTTCAGTTCACGGCGAACTACAGGCATTGTGCCCTATCTGGATCAAAATAGGTGGAACCCGCTGCGAAAGGAAAGTAGTGCTGAGCTCAGACATGGGGAATGTGCGTCGGCGAGCGTTCTTCGTCTCACGTATGTTGTTGTGTGGAATGGATTTCGGGTTTCCACCAGTATGTTTGTGAAGGGTTGTCGGCAGTGATGGTTGAGGGTGGGGCAGTCACGCGACGTGCGTTTTTGGTTGCGGCGGTGTTGATTCCGGTCGTGGGATGTTCGGCGAAGAGTAATCAGATTGCAGTTGCCGGGCCGTCGAAAGTTGGCGGGGGAGATCCGAGTGATCTTCTGGTCGAACTCGAAGGCCGATACGATGCGAGGCTGGGTGTGTATGCGAGTCGTTCGAACACCGGGAGGGTGGTGGAGTATCGCGCCGACGAGCGGTTCGCGTTCTGCTCCACATTCAAAACCCTCGCTGTCGCAGCTGTATTGGGTAAGTATCCATTGAGTTATCTCGATACAGTAGTCCACTACACTGCCGCTGATCTGCAGTCGTACGCCCCGATCGCGGAGCAAAAGCTCGATACCGGGATGACGGTTGGTGAATTATGCTCCGCAGCAGTGCAATACAGTGACAATACCGCCGCCAACCTCCTGCTGCAGATGCTTGGCGGACCTTCCGCCGTCAATGCGTATCTACGCGGTATCGGTGATGATGTGACTCGGCTGGATCGGATCGAACCCGAGCTCAATACCGCCATTCCAGGCGATGATCGTGACACGACGTCCCCGCGGGCGATCGGTACGGACTATGAGCGTCTTGTCCTCGGCGATGCACTGACGCCGGACAAGCGTGAGGTGCTCGCGGGTTGGCTTCGAGGCAATACCACTGGTGCGGAGCAGATACGGGCCGGTGTTCCCCACGGGTGGACGGTCGCCGACAAGACTGGCAGCGGCGACTACGGAACCAGTAACGACGTCGGTGTCGTGTGGACGGATACTTCAGATGCGGTGACGATTTCTATCCTGACGACACGGTCGGATAGAGACGACACCGCGGACAAAGCGATCATCGCCGACGCCACACGTCTCGTCGTCTCAGCGCTCACCTGACGTCGGTGAAGAACCGATCCCGAAGTCTCGGGGTTTATCGGCACCCGCAACCGCGTAGCGCCGTTGCTACGGCGTCGAGGGCGGGTCTTGCTGCCTCGGGTGCGGTGCCGTTGGACATGAGCGTGAATGTCAGGACGCGCTGGTCGTTGTCGACGACGATACCGGCCAGCGAACTGACACCGGAGAGGGAGCCGGTTTTCGCGCGCACCCACCCTGCTGCCGGGGACGGCGGGTTGAATCGATCCGCCAAGGTGCCTGTCGCTCCGGCGACGGGGAGTGTGTCGAGCAGTGGGCGAAGTTCCGGGGTGTCGGGCCCGGCTGCCGCGGTGAGCACCTGATCGATGAGGCGTGCCGAGATGCGGTCGTCGGTGGATAATCCGCTTGAGTCTCGCAATTGTGTTCCGGTGGTGTCGAATCCGCTCTCTTGCAGTGTGTGAGTGATGGCGTCGACCGCTCCGTCGAAAGTTGCGGGTAACCCACGGGCGAGTGCAATCTCGAACCCCACCGTCTCGGCGAGTACGTCGTCGGAGTGCACCATCAGGTCGTGTAAGCGTGTGCTCAACGGAGCAGATTGAACCGAGGCCACCACGGGTGCCGCTGGTGTGGCCGTAGAAGGTGTGGTGCCTTCGGTGACAGATGCCGGGTCCAGTCCGAGTTGTTCAGCGAGGGCTCGGCCGGTGTCCAGTGCGGGAGTGTGGGTGCGCGGAGAGTAGTCAGCCAAGGGGTCTGCGCGGCCGCCGTCGAGCATGATCGATTCGATAGGGGTGATACTCCCGCCAGCGATGTCGGCGGTGTCCCATCCGGGGGCAATTGCCGGGCCTGCAAATATTGTGTTGTCCACAATGAGGCTGCTGACGTGTATACCGGAACGGTGGATCTGGTTGATCAGGTCATCGAGATGTGGGGCGTCGGTGTAATAGCCTTGCGTGCCGGTAGGTTTCGCGGTCAGTGTCGGGTCGCCGCCGCCGACGAGCACAAGTTGGCCGGGGTTGGCGCCTTGGACGACGGTTGTTGTAGTTCGGTGATCGGCCGGCAGTGTGAGTAATGCGGCGGCGGTCGTGAGAACTTTGACTATGGAACCAGGTACTTGCGGGGTGTCGGTCTGTTGTTGCCACAGTGTTGCGCCGGTCTGGGCGTCTGTGACATGACCTGTCAAACTTCCGAGGTCGGGGTTGCCGAGTGCGGGTTGGAGCACTGCCGAGAGTATTTCAGGACTGGGTGAGGGGGCATCCGTCGGCACCGGCGTGATTTTCGGGTGCGGAGTAATCAGTTGTGGGGCCGTTACTGTCGGGGGAGGGGCGGGGGTGGGGTCGAGTTGGCTGCACCCGGCAGTGAAGGCCGCCACCATCGTCGTTGCTGCGTATGCGAGAAGGGATCCAGACCGTCTGTTTGTCATTGTTCTGAGTCGTTTCTTCGACATTCGATGTCAACCTCATTACCGCACTTCTTGGGGGTCGCCGATCCGATTGTGGCGATCATCGACCTGACGTGTGTTGTCGCCCTGGCTGACAACTCTAAGCAATCGCCGTGGAAGCCGCGAAAGGGGCCTGTCCGGCGCTCTCCGGGACGGGGGGGGGGCAGTGGGCGATTGCGATATCGCGCATACGAAGACAGTCATTGGAACCGCCACCGTTGCCGCGAGTACACCGGTGAGCACACCGAATGGTCGTGGATCGAGGGCCAGAACGATCACCGTCGTCGCTACTGGCCCACCCACCAGCGTGGCCACCAACATGAACCCCCGTATTCGGCGACCACCCACCGGGAAGGCAGCTGCGAAGAGGCTGACTATTGCGGCTGCGAGCAATACGGATCCCGCAACATCGCTGAGGCGGTGCCATCCCTCGCCCATGATGTCGCGGCTGACCAGCGCCACCCACGCCGCGCAGGGCACGACTCCAACCAGGCGCATCCACGACGGTGCGATCAGGAGCAGACTGAGGGCAATACCCATTGCGCCGGCGACATGGCCGCTCGGAAACGTGTTTGCCGTCGGCCAGGGGACGTCCTGATCGAGTTGAGGCCGCTCGAGAACGTCGAGACGGAGCGTTCTCGCCGTCACTATGCACACGATGGGAACTGCAAGCGTCGTCACAGCAGCGAGCGGCCGACGAATCATACCCCCCGTCAACAGGATCGCGGCTGCGACAGCGATCCACATGAGCGGATTGGTCATGATGTCCAGCCGCAGGACGTCGGGCACCGATATGCCGTCCTGCGCCGACTTCGCAGCCTGAAATACTTCCCGGTCGAGTTGTTGACCGCGGGCGGTACCAACAATCAGAAGGAATACTGCGGTCGCACCCGCGGCGAATGACATGCCGACGACAATCACTGTCCACCGTGTTCTGTTGCGTACGGCGGGCGTCATCGAGGCGGAATCGGTCACGGACACAGCGTCGTGATCGCGGCGCCGATCGATGCACTGACGCAGCCCGGGCCGATGTCGCCAACGTCGGGGTCATGGTAGGTGCTGTCGTCAAAATTGGCTGTCACCAACAGCTTTCCATCCCCGAAGATGGTTCGCTGCACCATTCTGTCGTTTGACAACCACTGAAAGTCCGTCATGGGCTCCGTTCCAGCCGCTTCTTGCAGGGTGGCGAAGAACTTCTGCATGGTCGCCATCCTCGGGCCTTCCTCCGCGATGGTTTGTGCGTTCAGGGTGTAGTTCAGTGGCGTGTTGTAGAGCATTGCCAACAGTGCGCGATCGGTTTGCTCGGCCGGCAGCTTGTTGAAGGACAACTCCCATCGATCCGTACTGACTACCGAATCGTGCAGCACCGTCTCGTACAGCGGCACACGGTATTTCGGATCGAACATGCCGGTTTTCAGATCTGATGAAAGCGCGACGGGCTTGAAGAAGAAGGCCGGGCCGTTCTTCCCCCAGTACGCACCCCAGTTCGCCTTGTCTCGTTCCGCTTTCCAGAGGCCGTTCATCACCGGCGTGCTCGATCCGTGACTGAAGGACACAACGCTGTTGGCCCACGACCCGGCTGTCTCGGATCCCAGCACCAGATCCTTGCCGATCACCTTCATACGGTCGATGCGGTTCTGCCGGTCCTTGGACTGGGTCATCCGGTGGTCCGGGTTGTAGTCGTCGAATACCTCGCCTGTCGCATCGACGTCCAGGAAGTAACTGTTCACGCCGTTACCCACCTTTGCGGTGACGCGAGAGGCAACAAGCTCAGGGTCGGCAGCTAATGCCTCCGAGCTCAAGTAGCAACCGCGCCCGCTGAACCCGCCTTCCATGTCGCCCTTTTCGTCAATGATGCAGGCGCCGGGCCAAATCCCTTCGGGCCACGAAGACGAGGGATTGTCGACCTCACCGGTCGGGTCCTGTGCGTTGGCGAAGGTGTCGTACGGCCCGACGAGAAAGCCGTAGTTCGTGGCTGTTTCGACGGCCTCGCGTGTCATCGGCTGGTCGTCGGAGTCGTAGCCGAGCCACATCTTGGTGATGGCGAGGTCATGGAGTTGGCGTATCGCTTCGGGAGTACGCGCATCTCCCCACAGATAGGCGTGAAAGGCACCGATCAGCTTGGCAGTGTCCGGGTTCTCCGCGATCTTCTGCTGCAGTGTGCGCAGTCCGCCCTGTTCCTCGAGCAGACTGCGGTAATCCAGTGCAGGGGCAATCGGGGACCCGTCGGTGACTGACAGGGCAACCGTGTAGGTGCCGGTGCCCTTTTCCTGGCTGAACTCGTGTGTTGCAGTGCTGCGCAGGCGGCCTTCAACCGAGGCGAAGTTCAGGGAGGTACCCAAGTCGGTCGGCACCAGATAGCTCGCCCCTACAGCGCCCGCGCTGAACCCCCAGAACGGCATCGTCAGGTCCTGCAATCGTTGCCCCTCGTCCCCGACCAATCCGATATCGGGGTTGTTCCAGAATGCGTCGTCGACCGGGATACTCAGCCCTTCGCCTTGGGGAAGTTGCAGATCTCGCGCACCGGCCCCGGTGACCGGCCACGACACGCGTTGATCTCGCGAACTGGTCAGGTCGATCACCAGGCGGCCGGCCTGAGCAACCGCTGTCACGTCGAGGCCGCGGTCGGGGTATGACCAACGGGCACTGCCATTCTCGATTGACACCTTGCCTGGAGCTCCGAGGTCTGTCGCAGTGGCGGCCGACAGTTCGACGTCGCTGTCCACGCGTAGGTTGTTTACGTCGATCCTGGTCTCGCCGCCCTTGATCTGCACCGTGATGGTGCTTCCATCCACCCGCACCGCAGGGTCCGCCGCACTCGCGGTACACCCCGTGGAGGCTAGCGTGACCAACACGGTGCCCACAGCGATAGAAGTCAATGCCTGTGTTCTCATAGTTCGAAAAGTAAGCGCCGAACATTAGAGCAAGATCAGAGTGGCTTACTCTCGGGCGGCAGGCGCACGGTGAACACCGCTCCACCGTCGGGGTTGTTGCCCACGCTGATCGAGGCGCCGTGGGCATGCGCGATCTGTTGGGCCATAGCCAGTCCGAGTCCGGAGCCGGAGGTGCCCCGACTACGGGGTGACCGATAGAAGCGTTCGAAGATCCGAGGCAAATCCGCTTCGTCTATGCCGGGTCCGTTGTCCGAAACGGTGAGGACACCGCCTGCCAGGCTCACGTTCACGGTCCCACCCGGCGGAGTGAATTTTGCCGCGTTGTCAACCAGATTCGACACCATCTTCGCGAGTCGTGCATCGTTACCGCCTACCGTGTGTGGATTCGTGGTGCAGTGGAAATCAATCTTCGGCCAATGGGCACGTGCCGCCTCGACCACCTGCTCGACGACGCGCTCGAACGCGACGTCCTCCCTCTCGATGTCCGGCTCGGTACCTCGTGCGAGATCGACGATGTCGTCGATCAAGGTTCGCATATCCGCGGTACTGCGAGCTAGCGCGGCCCGTACCCGTCTCTGCTGCTCGTCCGTCAATTTGTCGCTTCGGGCCAGAAGTTCCGCGTTCGCGATGATCCCCGTCAGTGGGGTCCGCAACTCGTGCGAGGCGTCGGAGACCAATCGTTTCTGCGATTGGACGGAGTCATCGAGTGCACCGAGCATGGTGTTGATCGATTCCCCGAGCCTGGAAAGCTCATCCGATCCCTCGACTGTGATCTTTCGGCTCGGATCTCGTTCCTTTGCAACATTTTCGGCCTCGCGGGAGAGTCTGGCAACGGGACGCAGCGTGTAGCGGGCGACTGCGTAGCCGAGGATAGCGCTGATGATGATGCCGATACCGCACAACAGCGCTAACAACCATGCAATCCGATCGAGCGCCCGGTGTTGCTGATCGGCACGGACTCCGACAAGGAGCGCACCACCGTCCTCGAGCGGTGTCACATACATCCGTCCGGGTAGACCCGCGAGGTCGATGTTCGCGAGGAAAGGCCCTGACTCGCCGTCGAGGACGGCATCGAGGGCAGGGAGCTTCGGCAGGATAGTGGCGGGTTCGTCTGTGGCACTCGGTTCGCCTGTCGCATCGAGGACCTCGAAGCAAGCCGGCGAGGAAAGATAGGCGCACTCGGCGCCACTGCCCAACTCCTGGCCACCGGCGATCCGTAATTGGATCGCCGTCGCTTCCCGAATGAGACCGATGTCGAGGCTTCGGTACACCTCCCGTGACGAGATCCAGTACGCCCCCACCGCGCAAAGCAGCACTACCGCGGCCACGGCAATCGACGTGGTGATGGCCATTCTCGTTCGGATGGCCAATCGCGTACGCGTCACGGCAACTCCAGCCGGTATCCGATCCCACGAACCGTATGAATAATGCGTGACTCGCCGCCCGCCTCTAGTTTCGTGCGTAGGTAATTAATATATACGGCAATGGAATTCGACTGAGGCCCGAAATCTTGACCCCACACCCGATCGCTGATCACCTCACGGGTGAGCGTCTGGCCGGAGTTCGCGATGAGTAGTTCCAGCAGCGCGAACTCGGTTGCAGTGAAATCCATGCTCCGGCCGGATCTGACGCCGCGCCGTGTCTGCGGGTCGAGAGAAAGATCCCCGAACTGCACCTCGGGTTCCGGTGGCGCTGCCCGCCGCAGCAGGGCACGTACCCGCGCGCCGAGTTCGTCGATGTCAAAGGGCTTCGGCAGGTAGTCGTCTGCCCCCGCATCGAGCCCCGCAATCCGATCGCCTACCTCCGAGCGTGCCGTCAGAACCAGGATGGGGATTCGATTGCCCTGCTCACGCAAGATTCGACATACGGCGAGACCGTCGATTCCCGGCATCATGACGTCGAGCACCATCGCATCGAACGAATGCTCGGAGACCGCGGCCAGAGCGCTCGAACCGTCGGAAACCGCCTGAACCTCGTACCCGTCGGATTCGAGAGTTGTCACTACCGCTTCGCGGACCGACGGATCATCGTCGACGACTAGGATCATCTTCTTATCGTGCCTGACGTGAGTCCGATACGGATACAACCCGTGCGACGTCTCGCATCACACACGGTAGCGGCGAGGATCGGTGATCGGATGAGCTTTCATCCACTCCGAGGTGCGCGTGAGTCCTGCTTTCAGGGAGACCTGTGGGCTCCAGTCCGTCAACTCACGCACTCGACTGTTGTCGGACACCAGGCGGTGAACCTCGCTGCCTGCTGGACGGTTACGTGAGTCTTCGGTTGTGACAGATGCGGAAGACCCCGTGATCTCGATCAGCATGTCAATCAGGTCGCGGATCGAAATCTCGTGGCCGGTACCGAGATTCAAGGTCAATCCGAGCGTTCGCTCGGATTCCGCGATCTCCATGAAGCCCCGGGCAGTATCGTCGACGTAGGTGAAGTCCCGAGTCGGGGTCAGCGCGCCGACAGCGATCTCGCCTGCACCGGAATGCAACTGGTGCAGGATCGCAGGAATCACGGCGCGTGTCGATTGCCGCGGGCCGAACGTGTTGAACGGTCGGCAGATCGAAACCGGTGTATCGAAGGAGTGAAAATAGGACAACGCGACCATGTCCGCCGCAATCTTGGATGCGGAGTAGGGAGACTGGGGTTGCAACGGGTGAGTTTCGGATATAGGTACTTCCCGAGCAGTTCCGTAGACCTCGCTGGTTGACGTATGCACCACCCTCCGAGCGCCGTGACGGCGCGCGGCGTCCACAATATTCTGGGTACCAAGGACATTCGTCTCCAGATACGTTTGCGGAGCCTGGTAGCTGTATGGGATTCCGATCAATGCCGCGAGATGGAAGATGGTGTCGACCCCCTCTGCTGCATCGAGGACTTGTCCGCTGTCACGGACATCTCCTGCGATCATCTCGATATCGGGAAGGTGATCCGAGAGAAAGCCGGCCGATGCGTAGGGCTTGTAGTGCGCGAGAACTCGTACGTGCGCGCCTTGCATGAGTAACTGCTCAACCAGGGAGCTGCCGATGAAGCCTTCGCCGCCGGTGACCAGGACCTTTCGTCCGAACCAGAATCCATTGACTTGCACTGTTTCGCTCATTTGATTCCTTCACTCGTATTGACGTTTTCATGCGTCGCGTGTTTGCCGGTGGCGAGCTGCCGTAGCCAGTTCGCCACTGTTCGTGCGGAATTATCAAGTCCCGGAGCGAGATCGGTTGCCGCCGTCGCACGTTCAGTGGAATCTTCGAGAAGGTCGTCAATCGCGCTCGCCAGGTTTGCCGTGGTCAGATCCGCGTCTCCCAGCATTCGGGCGCCGCCGCGAGTTACGAGAGCTCGAGCATTGTGTCGCTGATGGTCACCGATCGCGTGCGGGTAAGGCACGAGGACGCTGGGCACCTCTACATGCGAAATCTCGGCGACGGTGATCGCTCCGGATCTTCCGACAAAGACATCGGCGCCCGCATATACCAAATCCATCCGGTCCAAGTACGGCAACACCAGCACGTTGTCGAGGTCTTCGACAGCGGCGGAGGCCTCGGAGAAGTACTCGGGCCCAGCCTTCACAACCAGGCGGAAGTTGTTGCGGCCGCGCCACTCGCGTGCCAGTGACAGCGCGGTGTCGGTCATTCGGCGAGATCCGAGGCTGCCGCCGCAGACGATGACGAGGGTCTGTCCTGCCGCCGCACCGAAACTGGCACGTGCCTGATCACGGAGCGCATGCTTGTCGAGGCCGGCGATCTCCCTCATCAGCGGGGTTCCGACTACCCGAACCTCACTGCGCTTGAATGCCGGCGCAGCCTCGGCAAATGCTACTGCGACCCGGGAAGACAAGTTCGCGCACAGTCGGTTTGCCCGTCCTGCCACGGCATTGGATTCGTGGATCAGTGTCGGTATTCCGGCGAGGTGCGCACCCAGCACGATCGGCAGACTGGGATACCCGCCGGTACCGAACACGACGTCTATATCGAGTTCACGAATCGTTCTGGCGCACTGAATGCCGGACCGTGCGAGTCGTGTCGCTGCTCTTGCGCTACCGCGCACACCGGTAAGGCCTTCGATCTCGGCTGTGTGTAGTCGGTAGCCGGCCGCGGGCACAATTCTTTCTTCCAGTCTGCCTTTCGCGCCGAAGAAGTCGATCTCGACATTGACATCGGGAAACTGACTCAAGGCCTCGGCTACAGCGAGTCCCGGATAAATATGTCCACCGGTGCCACCCGCTCCGATGGCGACTCGCAGAGTCGATCGCGGTTCGTTTGTCATACCGGCACTGTGCGTGAGCGAGATTAGAACTCTGTTAGCGCCGACGCCCTGTGTGTCAGGGTGAGTTGAGACCAGCGGTTCACAGTGACCCTGCCTGCAGGGCAAGATGTGAGAAACCCGGCAAACTCACTGCCGAAAGGGCCGAGATCGCCGCGACTCGAATCCAACTGGACGAACAGGTTCGGGTGACCTCCCTTTGTCCGTGCGGGCGCCGACCCCTGGTATTCGAGGTCAAGTAAAATTCCTGTGATCAGTCCGAGAAGAGAAAGGGATCGAAGTGACCGCGCATACCGAGCAGCTCGAGTTCCAAGCAGAAACACGTCAGCTGCTGGATCTGATGGTTCATTCAATCTATACGAACAAGGACAGCTTCCTTCGTGAGTTGATCTCCAACGCTTCGGACGCGCTGGACAAGCTCCGCCTCGAGTCGTACCAGGACAAAGACCTCAACGTCGACGTCTCCGATCTGCATATCGAGATCGACATCGACAAGGCAGCACGCACCCTGACCATCCGCGACAACGGCATCGGCATGTCGCGTGACGAGGTCGTCGACCTGATCGGCACGCTCGCCAAGTCCGGCACCGCCGAGGTCCGTCGCAAGCTCAAGGAAGCCAAGGATGCAGCGGCATCCGAAGAACTGATCGGTCAGTTCGGCATCGGCTTCTACTCCACGTTCATGGTCGCGGACAAGGTCACGCTGCTGACCCGCCGCGCCGGTGAAGATCACGCGACGCGCTGGGAATCGACCGGCGAAGGCACGTACACGCTCGAGCATGTGAACGAGGCGCCGCAGGGTAGCTCCGTGACCCTGCACCTGATGCCCGAGGATTCCGAGAACGGCCTGCACGACTACACGTCGGAATGGAAGATCAAGGAACTGGTCAAGAAGTACTCCGACTTCATCGCGTGGCCCATTCGCATGGATGTCGCTCGTACGTCGACGCCGGCCGAGGGCGAGGAGCCCGAGGTCACCATCGAGACCGAGACGATCAACTCGATGAAGGCTCTGTGGACTCGTTCCAAGGACGAGGTGTCCGAGGACGAGTACAAGGAGTTCTACAAGCACGTCAGTCACGCCTGGGACGAGCCTCTCGAGATCATCCCGATGAAGGCCGAAGGTACTTTCGAATACCAAGCGCTGCTGTTCATTCCGTCGACGGCGCCGTTCGATCTCTTCATGCGTGAGCGCAAGGCCGGCATCCACCTTTACGTCAAGCGCGTCTTCATCATGGACGACTGCGAAGAGTTGGTGCCCGATTATCTGCGATTCGTCAAGGGTGTGGTCGATGCACAAGACCTCTCGCTCAACGTCTCTCGTGAAATTTTGCAGCAGGACCGGCAGATCGCAGCCATCCGTCGTCGTCTGACCAAGAAGGTCCTCTCGACCATCAAGGACATGAAGGCGAACGAGCCGGAGAAGTACTCGACCTTCTGGACCGAGTTCGGACGCGCGCTCAAGGAAGGCCTGATGGCCGATGCCGACAACCGTAAGACGCTGCTCGACGTCTCGTCCTTCGCCTCGACCAACAGCGAAGAGGGCGTGACCACTCTCGCCGAGTACGTGGAGCGTATGAAGGACGGTCAGGAACAGATCTACTTCATGACCGGCGAATCTCGTCACCTCATCGAAAGCTCCCCGCACATGGAGGCTTTCAAGGCCAAGGGCCTCGAGGTTCTGGTTCTCACCGACCCCGTGGACGAGATGTGGGTCGACGCTGTCTCGGACTTCGACGGCAAGACCTTCCAGTCGATCGCCAAGGGCGAGGTCGACCTGGACACCGAGGACGAGAAGAAGGCGGCCGAGGCCGAGCGCGAAGAGAAGGAAAAGGAATTCGGCGCGCTACTGACGTGGCTGACCGAAACCCTGTCCGACGACATCAAGGAAACGCGTCTCTCGACGCGCCTGACCACGTCGGCTGCCTGCATCGTCGGCGACGCGTTCAGCATGTCGCCGACACTCGAGAAGATGTACAAGGCTTCGGGTCAGCCTGTTCCGCACAGCAAGCGCATCCTCGAGCTCAACCCGGCACACCCGCTGGTCTCGGGTCTGCGTGAGGCGCAGGCCGCCAATGACAATGCAGAGAACCTGACGGAAACCGCCCAGCTTCTCTACGGCATGGCGTTGCTTGCCGAGGGCGGCGAGTTGAGCGACCCGGCGCACTTCACGCGTCTGCTGGCCGATCGTTTGGCTCGCACAGTCTGATCTCGTCTAGCTCGCTCGAACTCCCGGCACTCACCTTCATCGGTGGGTGCCGGGAGTTTTTTCTTGATCGTTTTCTAATGAGGACCGTTTCTGTCCGCAATAACTTCTAACGTAGTTCTCACAGGGCACGAACCCACGAGCGAAGGAAAACATCATGAACGCACCGATCACCACCGTCACCGGCGAGCGCGCGGATCTCCTCCAGAGCCTGCGTCGGCATCGTGAATTCCTTCTCTTCACCGTCAAAGACCTCACCGACGAACAGGCTGCTTCGAGGCCGACCGTGAGCGAACTGTGCCTCGGCGGATTGGTCAAGCATGTGGGTCAGTCGGAAAAGGGGTGGGTCGACTTCATCCTGGAGGGGCCGGCCGGATTGGGCGGAGACTTCGATCCCACCCAGTGGTCGGAAGAGATGCAGCAGGAACGGGCGAACGAATTTGCCATGGTCGAGGGTGAAACCTTGGCAAGCATCGTTTCCGAATACGAGGAGATCGCGGCCAGGACCGACGAGTTGGTGGCCTCGCTGGACAGCCTCGACATCTCGCATCCACTGCCGTCGGCACCGTGGTTCGAAGCGGGGGCTCGATGGTCAGCCCGACGCGCGTTGCTGCACATCATCGCCGAGACGGCCCAGCATGCGGGCCACGCGGACATGCTTCGCGAAGCCATCGACGGTTCCAAGACGATGGGTTGATCGACCTGCGATGTTTACACATCACACAAATATGTAACACTAGTGTCTATGAGCACCGAAAAGTCTGCCTTGCAACCGCCGATGCAGTGGGACGCCTGGGGCGATCCGGCCAAGAAGCGTGAACTGTCGGACGCAGTCACATCGTTGTTGACCGGATTTCTCGGTGTCTCCGCACCGACTCGATCGCGTCTCGCCATCGAAGACGTTCAGGTGACTCCGTCCGCTATGGCTCAGTCGCATGTCGAAGCGCTGGCAGGGCTGGTCGGGGCCGAGTACGTCAGCACCGAGGATTCCGATCGAATTCTTCGGGCCGGTGGCAAGAGCACCCCGGATCTGCTTCGCCGTCGTAGCGCCGAGCCGCAGGATGCACCGGACGCAGTCGTCACCCCAGGGACAGACGCAGAGGTCGAGCAGGTTCTCCGATACTGCTCTGCCAACCGGATCGCAGTGGTCCCGTTCGGCGGCGGCACCAGCGTCGTCGGCGGGCTCGATCCCATCCGCGACGGGTTCGACGCAGTTCTTTCTCTCGACCTGCGTCGGTTCGATCAACTCGTCGGGTTGGACGAGGAGTCGGGCATCGCGACGTTCGGCGGGGGAACCACCGGCCCACGCGCCGAGGAGCTACTGCGTGAACACGGCTTCTCGGTCGGGCACTTCCCGCAGAGCTTCCTGTTCGCCACTCTGGGTGGGTTTGCCGCTACCCGATCGTCGGGACAGGCGTCGGCTGGATACGGACGCTTCGAGGACATGGTCCAGGGCCTCACCGTCGTCACCCCGAGTGGTGTGGTCGAGACCGGGCGCGCGCCGGCATCCGCCGCCGGCCCCGACCTGGGTGAGCTCTTTGTCGGCTCCGAGGGCACCTTCGGCGTCATCACGCACGTGCGTGTGCGGGTTCACCGCCTGCCCGAGACCACAGTGCGCGAAGGGTGGAGCTTCCCCGACTTTGCCACCGGCGCAGCAGCATTGCGTGAGCTTGTCCAGGAGGGATCGGCTCCGACCGTGCTGCGGTTGTCCGACGAGGCCGAGAGCGGCGTGAATCTGGCGACCACCGACAAGATCGGCGAGAACGCCTTCACCGGTGGTTGCCTCGGCATCACCACCTACGAGGGCACCGCTTCGCACACCGCTGAACGGATGACGGAGGCCCGAGCAATTCTCACCGCTCACGGCGGCACGTCGCTCGGGGAGGAGCCCGGAAACAGCTGGGAACACGGGCGATTCGATGCGCCGTATCTACGTGACGCCTTGCTCGACGTCGGCGCTTTGTGCGAAACCCTCGAGACGGCAACCACGTGGGGTAACCTCGCGAACCTGCGCTCCTCGGTCACCGAGGCGCTGACCAAGGCTCTCGTCGAGCAGGGGACTCAGCCGCTCGTGATGTGCCACATTTCGCACACCTACAAGACCGGTGCTTCGCTGTACTTCACCGTAGTCAGCGCGCAGACCGAGGATCCGATCGCTCAGTGGCACAAGGCGAAAACTGCCGCTGGCGATGCGATCATCGCCGCCGGTGGCACGATCACCCATCACCACGCTGTCGGCGCCGATCACCGCCCGTGGATGAAGGACGAGATCGGTGAATTGGGCGCGAACATCCTTCGCGCAGTGAAGAATGCAGTGGACCCTGCCGGCATCCTCAATCCTGGAAAGCTGATTCCGTGACCGAAACCCGCAGTCAGATCGAGAAGGTTACCGTCCTGATCAATCCGATGGCGGGACATGGTCACGCGCCGGCGGCCGGACGCAAAGGTGTTGCGCGACTGCGTGCTCGGGGAGTTGCCGTCACCGAGATCATCGGAACCGACGCCGACGACGCCAAGAAGTTGGCGCGTCGTGCGATCGAGGAGGGTACCGACGCACTCGTAGTGGTCGGCGGCGACGGTGCCATCAGTATCGGACTGCAGGCTGCCGCGTTGACCGAGACGCCCATCGGGCTCATTCCGGCAGGCACCGGCAACGATCACGCCCGTGAGTTCGGCATTCCCACAGGCAATCCCGAAGCAGCAGCCGATGTCATCGCAGACGGTGTCGTGCAGCAGTCAGATCTGGCGAAGATCACGCTGGCCGACGGTTCCGTCGTCTGGTCGGGAACCATCATCGCCAGCGGATTCGACTCGCTGGTCAGCGAGCGGGCCAATCGGATGTCCTGGCCCAAGGGGCCGATGCGCTACAACCTGGCGATGCTCGCCGAGTTGGCGAAGATGAAGCCGTTGCCGTACCGGATCGAACTCGACGACGAGGTCATCACGGTGGACGCGACGCTGGTCGCTGTTGGCAACGGCCGCTCGTACGGTGGCGGCATGCTCATCACTCCGGGCGCGTCGAAGTCGGACGGGTTGTTGGATCTGACCGTCGTCGGGCACGGTTCGAGGTTGCGTCTGGTGCGCCTGTTTCCGCGGGTGTACAAGGGAACTCACGTCTCGCTCGACGCGGTGCAGACGTACCGATCCAAGAAGGTGCGGTTGGTCTCCGAGGGCATCATCGCTTACGCGGACGGCGATCGGGTGGGGCCGTTGCCCATCACGATCGAGGCAGTTCCCATGGCGCTCAACATCTTGACGCACACTCGGATCTGAGTCGGTTCTGCCGGTCACGCGGTAGCGGTTGCTGGCGCAACCGACGGGCCTCCCACATCGTCTGACCGAATGGACCATGTGGGCCGCGTGGGTCGTTTTTGCCGTCGACTACGCAGTTCGCCTGTGGTTGGCACCTGCCCGCGGTCGCTGGTTCGTCAGGCATCTCTTGGATTTGGCGATGGTGGTGTTGCCCATGCTGCGTCCGCTGCGCCTACTTCGGTTGGTCACACTGCTTGCGATAGTCCACCGCTCGAGCGGGCAAAGCTTGCGTGGACGAGTGGTCGTGTACGCCACCTCTGCCACGGCCTTGCTGATCGGTGTTGCGGCGCTGGCCATGCTCGATGCCGAGCGTCACGCGCAGGGCGCTGCCATCACGTCGTACGGAACGGCATTGTGGTGGGCGATGGAGACGGTCACGACCGTCGGTTACGGAGACATGGCTCCCGTTACCACGACCGGGCGCATGATCGCCGGAGCATTGATGATCGGCGGAATTGCGTTGCTGGGCATCGTGACTGCCACACTCGCTTCCTGGTTGGTCGAGCGCGTGGCGGAACAGGACGTGGCATCCCAGGCTGCGACGCGTAAGCAGGTGGCGGATCTGTCCGAGGAAGTCCGAGCCTTGGCTGCCCGTACTCACCGGGTTGATCTCGCGTCTGTCGATACCGATTCGCTGCGTCGTGAATTGGCGTCGAGGGGAGTCGTGGCGCAGCACGCGTCTTCGGACAACTGACATGCATCGCAGCCAACAATAGAACGATGGTCTGATAATCTTGCGTGATGGTGGCGACCCACGGATTTCAGCGCGCGCGCAGGCCTGAGCAGATCGAAGCGCGTCGGTGCGCGATTCTCGATGCGGCCCGCGCGATGCTCGGGTCCAGGCCCGTCGCCGACATCAGCCTGCGTGAGCTCAGTGAGAGCGTCGGACTGGCGAAGTCCAACGTGCTTCGCTACTTCGACAGTCGCGAAGCCATCTTTCTCGAAGTGCTCGACGAGAACTGGGTTGCGTGGTTGGACGGGTTGTCCGAGTCGTTGACCCCGACCGGTGACGACTCGCCGTTCGCCACTGAAATCCATGTGGCATCGACGGTTGCGGAATCGCTTGTCGCACAGCGTTTACTGTGTGAGTTGATGAGCGTCATGGCAGGTGTCCTCGAAAGAAACATCTCCGTCGACTTCGCCCGTGACTTCAAGAAGCGGGCAACGGTCAACTCGGGAAGGTTTGCGTCGCTGATTCATTCGCAATTGCCTCACCTCTCGGAGGGCGACGCGGCTCAATTCGCCAAGGTGACCCTGGTGATTGTTGCAGGCTTGTGGCCGACTGCCGAGCCTGCCGAATCCATGGTCGTCGTACTGAACGAGATGCAGGCGCCCCCTGCTGCCGACATGTTCGCAACCGGCCTACGTGAAGGTCTGATCAATCAGCTCGTCGGGCTGTCGGCGCGAGCGGCAACCCGAACGAGCTGAGCCCGTTCAGGCGCTGTGCAGCGTCAGGACGGTGATCTCGCTCGGTGCGAACACGCGGAATGGTGGACCCCAGAACCCGGTTCCGCGGCTTGTGTACAACTGCGTGCGATCGCCGTGACGGGTGAGCCCGTGCACCGACGGTTGATCGAGTTTGACCAGAAGGTTGAACGGCCAGATCTGTCCGCCGTGGGTATGACCGGCGAGCTGGAGATCCACTCCCGCGGAAGCGGACTGAGTTACCTGCTTCGGTTGATGGGCGAGCATCAGGATCGGAAAATCGGGGTCGGTGCCGGCAAGGGCCATATCGAAGTTCGCGCCGTGACCGTCGAGCTTCGATCCCAGAGCGGTGGCGTCGTCGACTCCGGCGATGACCAGGTTGTCGCCGCCCTTGGTGACGACGAGGTGCCGGTTGTGCAGGGCATCCCAGCCGATCGAGGTCATGTAGTCGAGCCACTCCTGAGCCTCGTGGAAGTACTCGTGATTCCCGGTGACGTAGACACGAGCGAGTCTGGCTTCCACCGACGTGAGTGGGGTGGCTTGGCCGAGGCGCTGCTCCACTGTTCCGTCGGCAATGTCACCGACGTGGGCCACGATGTCGGCGTCGAGTTCGTTGACTGCCGCGATAACGCGCGCGGACCACTTCTCGCGATTGATCGGGCCGAAATGGGTGTCGGTAATTGCGACTACCCGAAGCTTGTCCATTCCCGCTCCGAGGCGAAGGATGGTGACGTCGACGTGTTTGATCCGTGGCAGTCGCATGGCTTCCCGATAGCCCCAGATCAGCAGTACGGCCGAGACGATCAGCGCCGCAACGGCGACAATTCTAGACCGAAGCGGATCCTCCACGCCCCCGACGAGGAGTCCGAGTCTCAGGACTTCGCCGAGCAGCGTCCACACGAACACGACCCAGATGACTCCGAGGAGCGCATCGCCGACCATGCGAATGGGATCACGATCGGTGTGGCCATGGCTGAGCACCATCGAGGCAGGCAGGGTGATCAGGAGGGCGGCAAACAGGACGGTGCCGAACACTGTGACGGCAGTCGGCCAGTCCGGCCGGATGAACAAACTCCACCACGGGTACACGAACAGTAGGGCCAAGATCGACGCGACAATCGCGGAAATGGCCACGATCCGCAACGGTCTGCGGCGCGGAGCTTGGACGACGTCGGTCGCCTGGGGTGTAGTCACTCCGTCCAGAGTAAAGGTCCACTGGTCTATTAACAAGGGGACGCCGGTCCGCTATTCGGTTGTCGGTGACTTCGGCTAGTTTCCTGATGTTGAACTTGGTCCGAGCTCAGGTGGGTGGCACATGGAGAAGTACGACGTCAAAAAGGCCTACAAGGATCTCTATTCGCCCGGCCGTCGCGATTTTGCCTTCGTGACCGTCCCTCGCTTCGGCTATTTTGCCGTCGACGGTCACGGTGATCCCAACACTGCCACCGAGTACTCCGAGGCGCTCGAAGCGTTGTATTCGGTGTCCTACGCGACCAAGTTCGCGAGCAAGAAGGAACTGGATCGCGACTTCGTCGTGGGCCCGCTGGAAGGGTTGTGGCGGGCAGATGACCCCGAGGTGTTCGTGACGCGGGACAAGTCGTCGTGGGATTGGACGATGATGATCTCGCAACCGGAATGGATCACGGAGACCGAACTGTCTGCGTCGATTGACGCAGTCCGGGCCAAGGCAGTGCGGGCCAAGAAGGAGATTGCCGCTCTCGACAAGGTCAGGTTTCTCGAGTTGGAGGAAGGTCTGTCCGTCCAGATTCTTCACGTCGGCTCGTACGACGACGAAGCTCCCACCCTGGACCGGCTGCACAACACGTTCATCCCGTCGAACAGCCTGAGCTTCAACGGCGATCATCACGAGATCTATCTCAGCGACGCTCGCCGGACGCCGCCCGAGAATCTGAAGACGGTTCTGCGTCAGCCTGTTTCGAGGTAGCGATTACGGCTCGAGGCCGCGCAACTTCTCGAGGTCGCGTCGCTCGCGTTTGGTCGGTCTGCCGGCGCCGCGATCACGTCGCGGGATGGACGCGATCAGTTCGGGAGGCGGTGGGGGTGGTGAATTATCCTGCAGGCAATCGGCGGCCAGTACGGCGCTGACTCGTTTCGTGATCGGCTTGACCACGACGACGATGCGCTCGATGCCGGATACGCGCACCCGTACCTCGTCGCCGGCTTTCACCTGCTGAGCCGCCTTTGCCGACGTTCCGTTGACCCGAACGTGTCCTGATCGGCATGCGGTCGCCGCCTGCGAGCGTGTCTTGAAGAGTCGAACGGCCCACGTCCAGCTGTCCACGCGGACACTGATCGCGTCGGAGGGGAGTTGGGCTGGCACGCTCTCCAGCCTACCGATGCAGGCTCAAAGACCCTGTGTGCGGATACCCGAGTATGCGCGCGGTGCGTACTGCAGACGTAGGGGGAGTAGATGCCAGAACCGATCGGTCAGTGTCAGGAAGCGGGCGAACCAGAAGTACATTCGTTCGTCGCGCGGCGTCCATTCCCATCCGAGGGTTTCGCGCGCCTTCTCCGGCATCAGTGCCTTGCCGATCCAGTTCGCCACGGCCATCGTGGGGCGCGAGGAGAGTTTCCACAACCACGTCGGCACCTTCGGCGCCGGTGCGATGTTGTGCTCGGAGATGCGCGTCGACCACTTCGTGGTGTGAGTGTTGATCAACCGGTTGTCGAGCATGTCTTCCCAGTACGCGCGAAAGCTCGCGTAGTCGTCGAAAGCGGGTCGATCGGTGAGACCGTAACAACGCCACCAGGTTACGGCCTCACGGACAAGCTGGTCCTTCTGCTCCGGTGTGAACTTCTTGTATGCGAATCGTTCGTTGAAATCGAGTATCACCTCGAAGAACGTGACGTGAGTCCACCAGAAAGTGTCAGGAGCGAGGGCGTGGTAGCGCCCGCCGGTTTCGTCTGTTCCTTTGAGATCGGTGTGGAAGTTGCGAACGAGCGTGCCTGTGCCCTCTTCGGTCCGGTCGTACACGACCCCGTAGATGGGAGGCAGTGAGCGGAACAGGCGGTCGAGCGGATTGTCGAAGAAGTTCGAATGATCTTGCAGCGCTCCACTTACCGCAGGGTGCATGTTCTGCAGCGTGCCTGCGCGTCCGAGATACAGCAGACCGCGAACGTCGCCGAAGTGTGTCCACGTCAGGGAACCGGGGCCGATCGGATCGGCTCGTAGTTCCAGGGGTTCTGGTCGCGCCTGGGGCTTCGGTAGTTCCCCGGGCTTGGGTCGACGAGTGTCGGTGTCCGGATTGTTGCTCATCTGGTTGACCCTCCGCCTGCGCTCATGTGACAACGGTTGTTGTCACATGATGACTTTTGCTGCGCCGCGCGAATTTGTCAATGGATTCGGCAAGATCTGCCCGAAACAACTCCGGCCCCTCACCTGCGACAGGTGAGGGGCCGGAAGAGTGAAGCGGTCGGACTCAGGCGTATTCGTAGAAGCCGCGACCGGTCTTCTTGCCGAGGCGACCGGCGTCGACCATGCGGCGAAGCAGTGCCGGCGGAGCGTAGTGCGGTTCTGCGAATTCCGCGTACAGCGACTCTGCTGCTGCGAGAGCGATGTCGAGACCGACGGTGTCGAGAAGCGTCAGCGGACCCATCGGGTAGCCGCAGCCACCCTTCATTGCCTCGTCGATGTCTTCTTCTGTGGCGTAACCGGATTCGAGCATCCGGACGGCCTGGCACAGGTACGGGATGAGCAGAGCGTTGACGATGAAGCCCGACCGGTCGCCCGCGCGAACCGTCTTCTTACGCAGGGTGTTCTTTGCGTAGTCGGTGACGGCGAGGACGGTCTCTTCGGACGTCGTGAGGCTGACCACGATCTCCACGAGCGGCATGACCGGCACGGGGTTGAAGAAGTGAACGCCCACAACCTGGCCGGGGCGCGAGGTGGCCTTGGCGATCTTGATGACGGGGATCGACGAGGTGTTGGTCGCCAGAATGCCTGCAGGCTTGACGATCTTGTCGAGCTTGCCGAATATCTCGTACTTGAGAGCTTCGATCTCGGGAGCCGCTTCGATCACCAGATCGCGATCGGCGAACTCTTCGATGTCCAGGGTGACGCGAACGCGTGCGACGGCGGCGTCGGCATCTTCCTGGGTGATCTTGCCCTTGGCCACGCCGCGGTTGATCGACTTGGCGATCCGCTCGCGAGCGGCGGCCGCGAATTCTTCTTTGGTTTCGAGCACCAGTACCGAGCTACCGGCTTTTGCACAAACTTCGGCAATGCCGGCACCCATGGTGCCGCCGCCGATTACGCCTACGAGTTCCACGATTCTCCTCAAGATTCTTCAGACAGGGGACAAGCCCCCGTGCGCGGTTAAGGAGTCTATGGACTGCCTAACCGCGCACAGGGCCGGAGGCCCTACTTCAGCAGCGCCCGCGACATCACGACGCGCTGAATCTGGTTGGTGCCCTCGTAGATCTGCGTGATCTTGGCGTCGCGCATCATGCGCTCGACCGGGAAGTCGGTGGTGTAGCCGGCGCCACCGAACAGCTGCACGGCGTCGGTGGTGACCTCCATGGCGACATCCGAAGCGAAGCACTTGGCGGCAGCGGAGATGAAGCCGAGGTTCTTCTCGCCACGCTCGGCGCGAGCAGCGGAGGTGTAGACCATCAGACGTGCGGCTTCGACCTTCATCGCCATGTCGGCGAGCATGAACTGAACAGCCTGGAAGTCGCTGATGGACTTGCCGAACTGCTTGCGGTCCTTGGTGTATGCCAGTGCTGCGTCGAGTGCACCCTGGGCCAGGCCGACGGCCTGTGCGCCGATGGTGGGACGCGTGTGGTCGAGGGTCTCGAGAGCCGTCTTGAAGCCGGTGCCCGGTTCGCCGATGATGCGGTCGCCGGGGATGCGGCAGTTCTCGAAGTACAGCTCGGCGGTGGGGGAGCCCTTGATACCGAGCTTCTTTTCCTTCGGTCCGACGACAAAGCCCTCGTCGTCCTTGTGGACCATGAAGGAGGAGATGCCGTTGGCGCCCTTGTCGGGATCGGTGACAGCCATGACGGTGTACCAGGTTGACTTGCCGCCGTTGGTGATCCAGCACTTGGAGCCGTTGAGGATCCAGTCGTCGCCGTCAGCCTTTGCGCGGGTACGCATCGAGGCGGCGTCGGATCCGGCTTCACGCTCGGACAGTGCGTACGACGCCATTCCGCCGTTGACGAGGTCCGGGAGCACCTTGGATTTGAGCTCTTCGGAACCCTTGAGGATCAGGCCCATGGTGCCGAGCTTGTTCACGGCGGGGATCAGCGAGGAGGAGCCACAGACGCGGGCAACTTCCTCGATGACGATGCAGGTGGCGACGGAATCGGCGCCCTGGCCGTCGTAAGCCTCGGGGACGTGGATGGCGTTGAAGCCCGACGCGTTGAGGGCGGTGAGAGCTTCCTCGGGGAACCGTGCGTTCTCGTCGACGTCCTTGGCGTACGGCGCGATTTCCTTCTCGGAGAGTCCGCGGATAGCAGCCCGCAGTTCGTCGTGCTCTTCGTTCAGCGCGAAGAGATTGAAATCCGGGTTTCCTGCCATGGGAACGCTCCTTGGTGAAGGTGGCTTGAAGGCGGTCGGTGCGGCTCCGGCGTTACCAGCGAGATTCGCGGACAGACCGGTGCCAATGACTCCAGTCAAACACGGCACTGAGTGCCAGGTCAAGGGATGGGCGTGTGAAGTTTCGGTGCACGAGGAGTGTCAGCCGAGTTGTTCGTGGATCTTTCTGCTGATCTCCTCGGGGGAAGTGCCCGGGGTGAACGCTACTACCAGCACAGACTTCGATTCTGGCGTGCTGGTCTTGGATCCGGGGGCCACGCCGTACGTCCGCCGAACGTCGAGAAGCGCCTGACTCAGCGCTTCGGCCGTGGCGTCCTCGTCGCCCTTGATCATGCTTCGCAAGAGGTAGTTGTGGCACGCGGTGACAGCTGCGGCAAAACCGACAACCTCGAGGACGGGTTCGCGGGGAACAGCGCTGCGGAGGTAATCGACGAAAAGTCGCTCGTAGCGGAATCCGGTGACCAGCTCGCGGTCGCGGAGGGCCGGGACATGCTGTACGACGCGGTATCGCCGCATCGACAGGTCACGGTTCCGGCGGAAGAAATCGAAGACCAGTCCCGCGGCCTCGCACACGGACGCCCAGGGGTCGGCGGAATCGGATGCAAGGAATTCGGCGACGTGTTCGAGGAGGGATTCGTGATCGGCGAAGATCACGTCTTCCTTGGAGCGGAACTGCCGGAAGAACGTCCGACGCGACACACCGGCGGCAGCGGCGATCTGCTCGACTGTGGTGGCTTCGTACCCGTTCTCCGAGAACAACCGGATCGCTTGAGACGCGACGTGCACCCGAAACTGTGCGGGGTCAGTTCCGGGCAAGTCTGCGCGTTCACTCATGGGGACAAGTATTGCGCCTGTGAGCACCATCCCGGTGTGACGGGCAGGATCGAGGTGCCGGGCAGTTCTGTATCAACGGTGTGCGGTGGATGTGAATTGGTAGGTTGCCGCCTCGACGATCTCCTCGGGGGAGATAGCGATCTCCTCGTTCAACCATGCGGTGACCAACTCGGCGAGGCCGCCCACAAAGAGCAGTCCGTTGATCTGACCTTGACGTGGTGGCCAAGCTCGGTCGCTGTACATTTGCGTGGCTTCGTCCGCGACCATCTGAGCGAAGCCGTGCAGTACTGCGCGTCGGTGTGTACGCAGGGGTTCGTATGCAGCGGATTCGATCATTGCTACACGGCCCTTACGGGGATCCTCGGTGAGGATGGTGACAAACGACGCGATGGCATCTCGTACTCGCTGCTCGAGGGTCCCGTCGCTCGCTCGTAGTGCGGCCAGACCTGCGTCGCGGACCTCGTCGGCAATCCCGTCCAGGATCTTTTCCAGCAATTCGTCTCTGCTGGAGAAACTTTCGTAAAAGTAGCGTTCCGTCAACTTGGCCTGTGCGCAGATAGCGGTCATCGTGGCGCCGCGATTGCCTGAGGCCGCGAAGAGTTCCATCCCTGCCTCCATCAAGCTCTCGCGCCGCAGCGCTGAGCGCTGGTCGCTGCTCAGGCCGGCATATCGACGCGGCGTAGGGGGAGTCATAGGTCGATATTGACAGACGCATGAGTGTGACGCAGACTACTGTCAATCTGACAGGAGCCACTGTCAGATTGAGTGAGAGTAGAGGTCACAGTGCCCAAGATCCTGGCTCGTCCCCCGATGAACTCGCCGCTGCACCCGATTTCGGGTCGTTCCGGGCTGCCCCTGGTCGGGCATGCGCTGGCATACATTCGCGATCCACTCGCTCTGATGCAAGAGAACTGGGATCGTTTCGGCGAGGTGTCCTGGTTCTCCATGGTCGGTCGGCGATGGATCGCTGTACTCGGACCTGACGCATGTCAGGAGGTGCTCCAGAACAAGGATCGGGCTTTCGTCAACAGCGACGGTTGGTCGGTGCTGATCGGCCCCTTCTTTCACGGTGGGCTGATGCTGCTCGATTCCGAAGAACACTTACGACACCGTCGAATCATGCAGCAGGCGTTCACTCGGTCACGGCTCGAGAAGTCTGTCGACGTTCTCAACTCGGCAATCGACTCGGCGCTCGACGCATGGTCTCCCGCTGACGGATTCCGTGCCTATACGGCGCTGAAGTCGTTGACCCTCGATCTCGCCACCGACATTTTCATGGGCGGCGCGGAAGGAAGCACCGAGAGCGAAATATCTTCGGCGAAGAAGGCTTTCGTCGATTGTGTCCAGGCAGCAACCTCTCTGGTTCGCTACCCCGTGCCGGGGACGCGATGGAAGCGAGGGCTCGACGGCCGCCGGGTCCTGGAAGACTTCTTTCGTCGTTACCTGCCGGCGCGTCGAAGTCTCGAAACCGATGACCTGTTCTCCGTGCTCTGTCACATCGAATCCGAAGCGGGACAACGCTTCAGCGACGACGAAGTGATCGACCATATGATCTTCCTTCTGATGGCCGCTCACGATACCTCGACCATCACCCTTTCCACGATGATGCAATACCTGGGTCAGCACCCGACGTGGCAGGACAAGTGCCGCACAGAATCACTTGCTCTGGGGACCTCGATGCCGAGTTATGCAGATCTCGACGGGCTGAGCAGTCTTGATCTGGTGATGAAGGAATGCCTCCGACTCGTCTCTCCCGTACCGGTCATGGCGCGGCGAGCGGTCCGCGACACCCAAGTGCGGGGTCGCTTCGTACCGGCTGGAACGTATGCCGCCGTCGCCCCTCATTTCACACACCACATGTCGCAGTACTGGCCTGATCCCGAGCGTTTCGATCCCGAGCGCTTCGCCGAGAACCGACGCGAAGACAAGGTTCATCGATACGCGTGGGAGCCGTTCGGCGGTGGAGTGCACAAATGTCTCGGAATGCACTTCGCCGGCGCCGAGATCAAGGCAATCATGCATCACCTCCTCCTGCGCTTCGACTGGAATGTCGACGCCGATTACGTCGCCCCGCTCGACTTCACGTCCTTACCGTTCCCTTCCGACGGTCAACCTGTCGATCTGCGTCGGCGTCCCACTCCGGTGCGCTGAGCCCCTACGTCCGAGTTACTTCGACGCCCGCAGTTCGAACTTGAGGACCTTGCCGGTCGGGGTGCGAGGAAGATCGAGGGGGAAGACGATGTCGCGGGGAACCTTGTACCCGGCCAGCAAGGCGCGGGTGTGCTCCACGATGTCTTCCGCGGAAGCCTGTAACCCCTTGCCCAGCACCACGAATGCTTTCGGGCGCTCGCCCCACTTCTCGTCCGGAACGCCGACGACTGCCACGTCGATCACGGCGGGGTGGCTCATGATCGCCTGCTCCACCTCGACGGTGGAGATGTTCTCGCCGCCCGAGATGATGATGTCCTTCGCGCGGTCCTTGAGTTGGATGTAACCGTCGGGATGCATGACGCCGAGATCCCCGGAATGGAACCAGCCACCGGCAAACGCTTCGGCAGTCGCGGCCTCGTCGCGGTAGTACCCGAGCATCACGTTGTTGCCGCGGAGCACGATCTCGCCCATCGTCTGACCGTCGGCGGGAACGTCGTTCATATCGGCATCGACAACGCGCGCATTTTCGGCCTGCACCATGCCGACTCCCTGGCGGGAGAGAAGTGCGGCACGCTCGGACTGAGGCTTGTCGTCCCAGGCCTCCTGGTACTCGCAGATCGTGTACGGCCCGTAGACCTCGGTGAGCCCGTACACGTGGACGACAGTGACACCGATGTCTTCGAGCTTTCCGATGATCGTCGGCGACGGGGGAGCCCCGGCGGTGGTGATGCGCAGGGCGTCGACCTTGTGGGCCTGCTCGGCATCGGCGATGGTCGAGCAGACGGTAGGGGCGCCGCACAGATGCGTCACACCCAGATTGTCGATGGCGTCCCAGATCGCGTCGGCACGGACCGCACGCAGGCAGATGTGTGTGCCCGCGGCCTGAGTGACAGCCCACGGTGTGCACCACCCGTTGCAATGGAACATCGGCAGTGTCCACAGGTACTTCGTCGATCCGTCGAACCCGTTGTGGAAGGTCTCGCCGAGCGAGTTCAGGTATGCCCCGCGGTGGGAGTACATGACGCCCTTGGGCTTTCCGGTGGTGCCCGAGGTGTAGTTGATGGCGATGCACTGCTGCTCGTCGTCGACGCCCCAGTGCAGTGGCTCATCGGCGAGTGCTTCGCCTTCGGCAATCAGATCAGCGTATTGCCCGGTGACGATTCCGGCGGGCACTTCCGGGTACGGCACGGTGGAGTCCGGGATCTCGATGATCTCGCGCAGGCTCGCCACGTTGGTCTTGGACGAGGTGACCGAGCCGACGAATTCGGAGTCGACGAACAGGATCGTGGTTCCCGAGTGATCGAGAATGTACTCGAGTTCGGGACCAGCGAGGCGTGAGTTCAGGGCGATCAGGACTCCGCCGGCGAGTGGGACGGCAAAATGCGCGAACAGCATCTCGGGAACGTTCGGAGCCAGATATGCAACGCGGTCACCGGGCTGAATGCGTTCACGCAGGACGCGGGCCAGCGATGCGACCTCGTCTCCGAACTCTCGGTACGAGTAGGTCCGGTCGCCGTGAACGACGGCGGTGCGATCGGGGAACACCGCAGCGCTGCGTTCGAGAAAGCGCAGCGGACTGAGCGGGGTGTTGTTGGCTGCGAGTGCTGTCGGTGCAGACACGGGTTCCTCCGGAGGGGCGACGTGGGACGGCCGGTGTCACGGTAATTGTGATCGGCGCTACAAATGGTCTGGATGCACGCTATTGCCCAGCCGCAGGTGCCGCTACCCTCTGAATTGGGTAAGTGGGACGCCGGGAGGTGCGTGTGAGCAGGGTATTGAGGCCGAGCGACGACGACGCGTTGCGCGCCGAGCTGCGTCGACTACATCCCCGGACCGAGTTGCCGGTCCTGTTCGGCGGTTGTGTCAGCGACCGGTCGCTCACCATCACCGGCCACGTCGGCACTCGCAGCAACATCCTGCGAAACCTGCAGATCGACGCCGAATGCGGACTCGGCGGCCGGGCGATCGCAGAACAACGACCGGGCGCAGTCCAGGACTACGCGAACTCGTCGCACATCACTCACGACTACGACTACGAAGTGGGCGCCGAAGCGATCGAATCCTTGATGGCAGTCCCGATCGTCGTACGCGGGGTTACTCGCGGAGCGATCTACGGAGGACTGCGTGCCAACCTGCCGATCGGCGACGTGATCGCCGAGACGATGATGCGATCGTCGTACGCGTTGGCCCGCGAATTCGAGATCCGCGACGAAGTGGATCGGCGCGTGGCGATGCTCGATACCGCTGCGGTGGAACATGGTTCGAACCGCGACGCCCAGATCTCCGAGGGATTGACCGAGAGCGTACTGGCGCTCGGCGAGATCGCGGCGAACCTCGAGGACACGACTCTCAGCGCGCAGGTCCACGCCGTCGAGGCAAAGCTTCGGGCGTTGGCCTCGCCGATTCCCTCCGCGAACACTCCAGCCGCGAACGCCGTTATCCTGTCGCCACGCGAGCGGCAGGTGATGGGGTACGTCGCCCTCGGACTACGAAATGCCGAGATCGCCGAGAGGTTGTCCCTGAGCGTCGAAACGATCAAGACGTACATGCGGAATCTGATGGGAAAACTCGACGTCCGCAGTCGACACGAAGCGGTCGTGGAAGCGCGGCGGCAGGGTTTGATTCTGTGAGGGCTTGATTCTCTGATCGGTCCCGCCAAGCGGAATTCCGGAACTGCGTCGCCGCCGCGGTTGATATGACGGACCTCACTATCGGCAGAGTTCTACACGAGTGATGAGGGCATCGATGCAGGATTTGTTCGACAACAACGACATGACCGGCCTGGCCGAAGCAATCAAGAGTGGCGACATCTCCGCCAAGGAAGTCCTCGAGTTCAGCCTGGACAGACTCGACGAGCGCAACCCGGCAGTCAACGCAGTGATCAGTGAGCGTCGCGAGGAAGCGCGCAACGAGGTATCAGGCGGCCTGCCGGAAGGTCCACTGCACGGCGTCCCGTTCGTGATCAAAGACCTCGGCATGGACGTCGCAGGATTGCCGAGCACCAATGGATCTCGATTGTTCGCCGACGCTGTGGCAGAAAAAGATTCGACGCTCGTCGAGCGCTACCGTCAGGCTGGTCTGGTTGTCATCGGCAAGACGAACACCCCGGAGTTCGGCAAGAACGCCAGTACCGAACCTGCGCTGTTCGGACCCACCCGCAACCCGTATGCACTTGATCGTTCGCCCGGCGGATCTTCCGGTGGCACTGCTGTGGCTGTTGCCGTCGGGATCGTGCCAGGCGGACATGCCAGCGACGGTGGTGGATCGATCCGTATACCCGCATCGGCCTGCGGCTTGGTAGGCCTCAAGCCAAGCCGCGGACGCACTTCGACGGCACCGGCGCGCACGCTCTTCTCGTCGCCGATGAGTGTTCATCACGCCCTCACCCGAAGTGTCCGCGACACCGCGCTGCTTCTCGATCTCTCCGCCGGACCGACAGTGGGCGATCCTTACGTGATCCTGGCGCCGAAGCGGCCGTACGTCGAGGAAGTGGGTGCGGATCCCGGACGGTTGCGGATTGGTCTGAGTAACGCGCTGCCGGACGGCACCCCGGTTGATCCGGAGTGTGCGGCCGTCACAACCAGTGTCGCCGGCTTGCTCGAAGAACTCGGTCACGATGTCACCGAGGGTGCCCCGAACTTTCCCCTCGATGCGCTTACTGCCGGGCTTTCGGTGTTGATGGGTATACCGATGACGATCGAGGTCGACGAACGTCTCGAGGCCCTGAACCGCGCAATCCGGGACGACGACCTCGAGCCGATGGCCCGGATGATCTACGACCGTGCGAAGTCCGAAAGTGCGACGAACGTCGTCACGGCGTTGCAGGAACTCGAGCGGGCAGCCCAGGTGATCGGTGCGTTCTTTGTCGATCACGATCTGTTGCTGACGCCGACGATGGCTCGGCCGGCAGCTCCGCTCGGTCTGCTCGATACGGCAAATCCCATGTCGATCTGGGAACACTCGGCCGGATACAGCGGTTTGACCAGTCCGTTCAACAGTTCCGGTCAGCCGGCGATTTCCTTGCCGATGGGGCACGACTCGGCCGGTGTGCCGATCGGCGTTCAGTTGGTCGGTGCGTTCGGACGCGAAGATTTGCTGATCCAGGTTGCGTCGCAGCTCGAAACGGCCCGTCCGTGGTCCATTGCGCCGGTGTGGCCGCCGGTCCCGGTCTAACGCGCGCGGTTGTTCGAGCAAGGGGAGGGCGTCAGGCGATGATGCGAATTGGCCACTGGCCGTTCACATCTGCGACGTCCCTCCCCTGGCTGAGTAGGTACTCGGCGAAATCACGCTGGCGCTCGGCGTGCCAATCGGCTTGATCGACCATGAGATCGAGCCCCAGGATGTCGGGGAACCGCACGGCCAGCTCGCGAGCCAACGCTGCCGCTGCCTTGGCATCGGCCTCAGCCTCGTGGGCCGACTCGAGGGAAATCCCGTAGTGCTCGCACACGGCCGCGAGCGTTCGTTTGCCCTTGCGGAAGGTGTCCATGGCGCGATCGATCACGTACGGATCGATGACCAACCCCGGAACGAAGGCGGGCTTGCCGATGCGCAGACCCTCGGCGTGCATGACCGTCAGATCATAGGAGGCGTTGAACGCCACGACAGCGTGATCGCGTGCCCAGGAATTGTGCAGGGCCTCACGGATCTCTTCGTAGCCCTCGGAGTAGTTCTGGCCGTGTTGCGCCGCGAACTCGGTGCTGATGCCGTGAATGGCCGAGGCGCCGGCGGGGATGTCGACGCCGGGATCGAGTAGCCACGTGCGTGTTTCGACACTCGAACCGTCGATCACCGCGACGCAGGCACTGACGATACGAGCGGTCGACGGATCTCGTCCCGTGGTTTCGAGGTCGAACGCGCAGATCGGGCGATCGGACCAGCTACTCATCGGGGGCCTTTCGGTGCGGTGCATCATGTCCGAATCACTATGCACCGCCCTACCGACACAAACGACAAACAGTCACCTCCGCCCGGTGAGGGCGGAGGTGACTGTTTGTCGACGCAGTGGAAACCTACAGAATTTCGGTTCCGACGGTGAAGCGCTCCATGACGTCCTCACGCGGAGTCACACCGAAGCCTGGTCCCTGGGGCACGGCGATGTGGCCGTCCTCGATGACAAACGGTTCGGTGATGTCTTCCTTGTAGAAGCGATCGGACGCCGAGATGTCACCCGGCAGTGTGAAGCCGTCCAGCGCCGCGAGAGCTGCGTTGGCAGCGCGGCCGATTCCGGTCTCGAGCATTCCGCCGCACCACACCGCAATACCGTGCGCCGACGCGAGATCGTGGATTCGCTTGGCTTCCAGGTATCCACCGACACGGCTCGGCTTGATGTTGATGACCGAAGCGGCACCGAGCGTGATGGCGTCTGCTGCATCCTTGGCCGACTCGACCGACTCGTCGAGGCAGATCGGAGTCGAGAGGGACTGGGCAAGCTTGGCGTGCTGAACCAAATCGTCCTCGGCCAAAGGCTGTTCGATGAGGAGAAGTGCAAATTCGTCCAGGCGACGCAGCAGCTGCGCGTCGACAAGTGTGTACGCGGCATTCGCGTCGACCTGCAACGGGACGTCGTAGCCGAACTCCTTGCGCACTGCTGCGACAGGTTCGATGTCCCAGCCCGGCTTGATCTTCAGCTTGATTCGCACGTAACCCTGCGACAGGTAATTGCCGACGGTCTCGAGCAACTGCGGAATGCTGTCCTGGATACCGACGGATACACCGGACGGAACCCGCGTGCGAGTGGCACCGAGGTACCGAGCGAACGACTGTCCGCGAGCACGCAATTCAGCATCGAGAATTGCCATTTCGATGGCCGACTTGGACATCTGATGACCCACGATGTGATGAAGCACGCTGCCGACGGTCTCGGCCGAGAGCGGCTGATCCGACTGCGACTTACGCAGCGTCGGAACGAGATACTCGCGCAGCATCGCTCGCGCGCCGGCGGTGTACTCCGAGTTGTAGTACGGATCGCTCAGCGAGCCGCACTCGCCCCATCCGACAGTCTCCACCGGGCCGTTGGGGCCCTCGGTGGTGCCACTCACCTTCAGGACGAGGGTGTTGCGCTCGAGTTGGGTGCTGAATGACGTGGTGAAAGGGGAGACGAGAGGGATGCGCAGTTCGCGCAATTCGACGGACTCAATGTGCATGGACTTGCTCTTCTCCGGTTGTCTCGCAGATTTTCGTGAACATGTAATAGCCACTGGGGTCGAAGCCGGTCGATTGCCATTCCTTCGAGGCGATCAATGGTTCGAGGTACTCGCGAAGCGCGTGTCGCCAGGCAAAGGCGGAGGCGCGGTCGACAGTTCTCAGATGCTCTATGTCTCGGGGTATTCCGACTGCGATGTCGATGCAGTCGGGTGGGATCGGGAGCATCCGAGGTGTACCGTCCTCGGTGGGTTGGAGCACCTTGAATGTATCATTCACGGCCACAGTCGAACTCGGAGCTCCATCGGCGTCGAGGTCCCAACTGACCAGCATTCGATCGCTGGCGTCGCCGGCATTGATACCGTCTGCCATCGATCCGTAGAAATCCGGATTGTATTCGGCCGGTTCGGCACCGAGACGCTGGATGTTGAAGTAGGCATTTCGTGCGACGAGTGGATCGAAAGTCCAACGGATCGTTTGTACGCCGCGCTCGATGCACCAGTCCCGCTGATGATGCTTCAGAGCGCGGCCGATTCCCTTGCCTGCGTGCCCCGGTAGAACTCCGGCGATGTGCGAGTGCAGGACCTGGCCGAGAGGCTCGACGAAGAAACCGACACAACCGCCGATCATCTCGCCTTCGGAGAAGGCTCCCACCACGTAATGGCCACCGTGATGGAGTGCAACCAACATCGCCGTGCCGAAATGAGCCGGTCCGGGACTGGTTGCCCAGATCTCGTCGAAAACGGCAGACAGATCGGCTATTTCGCGGGTGTCGACCAGTTCTCGAAACTCAACCGCTTTGCTTTTCGACACGAGGGCCCCCTTCAGACGTGATCGAACGAATAAGGCCCGCAACCAACGCCGTTCTCGGGGCGATAGCGGACACGAGCGCATGCTCGGTCTCGGCGTGTGCACCGCCGCCGACGCCACCGAGGCCGTCGAGGGTGGGGATGCCGATGCCGGCAGTGAAGTTTCCGTCCGAGGCTCCACCGACGGCGAGGCCGACGGGAGGAGTCAGATCATGCTCGAGCGCAACACGTTCCGCCAAGGCAAGCAACGGTGCGGACATCGCTGCTTCGAGGGGAGGCCGGTTGACGCCACCCGAGACCGTTACTACTGCTTCGGGGTGGATTGCCTGCAGGGCTCGGATATTCGAATCGACCCGCTCCTGCTCGGCTGCGCTGGTTGCGCGCACGTCCACGTCGACAAATGCTTCTGCCGGAACCGTGTTGGTGGTGGTTCCGGCCGAAATGACGGTCGGCGTGACGGTGGTTGCCTGCGCGGGAGAGGACAAGTCGTTGATCGCGATCACGAGACGAGCCAGCTCGACTGCCGAGTTGATGCCCTTTTCCGGTTCCAACCCGGCATGTGCAGCGCGGCCGGCAACATGGATCCGATACAAAGACACTCCCTTGCGGACGGTCTTGAGTTCACCGCCGTCGCCGCCGGCCTCGAGGACGAGCACCGCGCCCGCAGCAAGTTCCTCGATGAGGGACCGCGACGTGGGCGAACCGATTTCCTCGTCACCGGTCACAAGGAGTGTGATCCCGTCGAGTGCATCGTCACCGTGCAACTCTCGAACGATGGCGAGGGCGTGAATCGCCTGAACAACACCAAGTTTCATATCGAGGCCGCCAGGACCTCGAAGTGCTCCGTCGGTGACGGCTGCGGGCAGGCGCGTCAGGGTGCCGATCGGCCACACGGTGTCGTGGTGACCGAGCAGCATCAGCCGCGTCGGTGAGCTGCCGAAACGGGTCACCAGATGGGTTCGGCCTTCCCTCACTATCGACTCCGGTGTAACGCCGAGTCGTTCGTGGACAAGGTCTGACGTCCATTTCGCGCTGCGAGCAACAGCTTCGAGATCGTGAGACGGCGACTCGACTTCGATGAGCGCGATGGCGTCCTCGAGGATCTGAGGAAGTTGGCGCTCGGCCAGATCGCGGAGAACGGTCATCGGTTGTTCACTCGCGGATATGCGCGGCTTCCGACGTGTAACAATTGTGTACTCCCGTTGTCGGAGAAAGTGATCCGGATCCAACTCGATGTTTGAGGGAGTCGGGTCCCGAACACTCCAGGGTGAACTTCGATCAGGTTGAGAGAGACGGACTCTGCCGTTTCGGCGTTGAGCGAAGGATCGATGTGATCGGTGCGGCGGGCGGTCAGAGAACTGCCGGTCCGTTCCAGGACGAAATCGGCGGCAGCATCGCGGTACAGACCGCACAGCGCATCGAGTTCCTCGGGTGAGGACGTGATGCGGGTGTGGGGGTCACCAGGCGAGAATGCCGGTGTCACGGCGACGCCGCCGATCGAAGCGATCACCTCAGCCAGAAGATCGCCCGAGAGACCGTCCATCGCTCCGCCGTTGGCCATCAGGACTACTGCTATGCCGCAGGACGGGACCACCCGCAAGAACGACTGCTGGCCGAGAGTTCCGCCGTTGTGGCCGTGCGCCAGTACCCCGCCCCAATTGTGCAGCAGCCACGTAGTTCCCATGATGTCTGCAGACGACACGTCACCGATCTGGCGGCGTTCCTCGAGCATCGCCAGATGAGTGGAACGCTGAAGCAGTACCGGATCCTCGCGCATCGAATCCTGCGCGAACAGGAGTAGGTCTTCGGCTGTGCTGTTGATGAGACCAGCGGGGCCCATCGAACGAGGGATGAGGAATTGTGGTGTCTGCGCGAGATTGTCGGCGCCGCCGACGTGCCCGACTGCGGCGCGGTGCAGTGCCGTTTCCTCGGGCAGAGTCGTGGTCTTGGTCAGGCCGAGCGACTCGATGATCCGCTCGCGCAGAACCGCGTCCCAATTCTTACCTCGGAGAACCTCGATGATTCGTCCGGCGATGACGAAGCCGGTGTTGCAGTAGGACCAATCGGTACCGGGAGCGAAGAGTTGCACCGTCGAGGTCAGGGCTGCGACGTATCGCTCGACGCAGTCGTCGCCGCGTCCGCCGTCGATGAAGACGTCACCGTCGATGCCACTGGTATGAGTCAACAGGTGGCGAGTCGTGACCGTTTCGGTGGCTACCGTGTCGGCAACTGCGAAGTCCGGCAGGATGTTCCGAACAGGTGCATCGAGGTCGAGCAGTCCTTCTTCGACGAGTTGCATGATCAGTGTGGCCGTCCAGACCTTGCTGATCGAACCCATCTGGAACAACGTGTCAGGTGTGGCCGCGACACCGGTGCGGGTGCTGACGACACCGGAAGTGACCACGGTGCGGTCGAATCCGCTGCGACCTGTGGTCAAGATTCCCAGCGAGGCACCGGGTACCCCGTACTTCGCGCTCAGGGTGTCGAGTCGGTACTGCCAGTAGTCGGGGTCGACCGTGATGAGTGCCGGCGTGGGGGAGAGGTGACGCTCGAGCCACTCGACCAGCCTGGTGCTGTAATCCAGTCGGTGGGACGGGCGGCCCGTCAACACGAAGGCATGCGACGCGTCCGGGTAGACCACCAGTTCGGTCGGGGTGCCGGCCAAACGCAGTCCACCGAACCACTGTTCGGCTTGGTTGACCGGGCACCGGACATCGCTGCCGCCGTGCAGTATCAGCGTCGGTGTTGTCACCTTCGCGACTCGCCCCAACGGCGAAAGTTCCTGTACTCGAGATGACTGCGGGTCGAATTCGACCGTCTGCAGCAAGATGCCCTCGTCCGACGGGCCCGCCGTGTTCGCGATGTCGCAGACGAGGCCACCGGCGACTGCGACGGCAAACCGATCGGTGACCGACGTCAGGGCGCACGTCATGAACCCGCCGTAGCTGTAGCCCGTGAGCACCAGTTGTTTCGGATCAGCAATCCCCTCGGCGACAAGCGTTTCGACTGGTTCGAGCAGGTCAGCGCGATCCGCCTCGCCCCAGCCGTCCCGCACACCGTCGAAGAAGTCGTTTCCGTAGCCGTCACTTCCGCGCGGATTGATCATCAAGACCGTGTATCCCAGCGCGACCAGTTCCGCGTGGTACGCGTGCATCACGGTGGGCGTTCCGGTCCAGGCATTGTGTGGTCCGCCGTGGACGTCCAGAACCAGCGGTCCGGCGCCTGTGACGTTCGGGTCGCGCAGGATCCAACCCTGAACACGGGTGCCGTCGCTGATGTCGAACCAACGCTCGGTGGCGACTGGGAACGCGACGGAAGTTGTCAGTTCCGTGTTCAATTCGGTGACGGTTTCGACGGCGCGAGTCTCGAGATCGATGACGGCGACCTCACCGAAGGACGTCGCCGTTGCCAGCGCGACGACGGCCTTCCCGGACGTCAAGGCAAGGCCGGAGACCACGCTCTGTTCTCCGGTGAGAAGTGGTGAGGCGGAGCCTGATCCGAAATCGACCTTGTGCAGTTCTGTGGAGCCGTGGTTGCGGATGCAGAAGACGATGTCGCCGTCGGTGGTGAAACACGGTGCGCCACCGGGATAACCGGTCCCGCCAGGCATGACGTTTCGGTCGAGTTCGGACGTCAGACTGCGGTCTTCCACTCGCTGGTCGCGGTGTAGGACAAGAAGTTCGTTGTTGTGAATGATCGGCGTGTGCCAACCGACTGCTACGACGGCGTCGCCGGCAGGTGTCCACGCAAGTGGTCCGGCGATGCCGCGTGCGTGCCCCAGCATCCGCGGAGCCGAGGCGAGATCAGTCAGCGATACGGTCCACGCGGAACTCGCCCGTGTCAGATCGGCATTGCCGTCCATGGCCGCGGTGAAAGCCAGTTCGGTGCCGTCGGGACTGTACGCGGGATGCGAAGCGTCCCAATCGCCGTCCGTCAGTTGCCGAAGCGAGCCGGCGGCCAGATCGAACTCGAACAGGTGCGCCCGAACGCTGCCCCGGACGCCGGGTCCGTCGACCTTGTAGTTGAGGCGTTTCGCCACCAAGAGGCGTGACGATCCGGCGGCAGTGCGGTCGACCGGGGCACTGAAGGCGATTCGAGCACCGTCGGGAGAGAACACCGGTGCTCCAGCGCCGAGCGGGAGTTGTTCCGCGGTGGTCATCTGAACGGCGGGTCCCCCGGTGGCATCGACCTTCCACAGTTGCGGTGTGCCCGAGGAATCCGGCCGAACGAAGACCAACAGCGTGGAAACGGGATGCCATGCCGGCGAGGTGTCGGCAGGTCCCGCGGTGAGCTGTAGTTGCGGGGAAGCCAACCAGATCGAGTGCTCGTTGGTATCCGCGGCCGGATTCGCTTCGGTACGTACGTATGCAATGCGTCCCGACGCCGATACGGCGATGCTGGTCGGTGTAACCACGGACGCGTAATCCTGGATTCTCGCCGAACGGCGTTCTTCGGCGCGGGCTACGGCAGCGGGGGAGTCGAGAGTGGTCGGCGTTGTCATTGGAACATCGGCTCCCCGAAGGTCGGGATCGCGGACAACAGCTTTGCCGTGTACGGCTCCTTGGGCGAATCGATCACGTCGAGAACCGGCCCGTGTTCGACGATCTCGCCGCCGAGCATGACTGCGACGTGGTCACAGACATAGCGGATCACCGCCAGGTTGTGACTGACGAACAGAACCGTCAGACCCAGCTGCTTCTGCAGATCCACCAAAAGATTCAGAACCGCGCCCTGCACGGACACGTCCAGAGCGGAGGTGATTTCGTCGGCAAGCAGAACTGCCGGTGCAGCTGCCAAAGCCCGCGCGAGGGCAACGCGTTGGCGCTGACCACCAGACAACGACGACGGGTATTCGTGCGCCTTCTCCACCGGCAGTTGGACGGTGGTGAGGAGTCGAGCCACCTCGGCAGCGCGGTCGCCGCGGCTGCGGCGAGCTTTGTCACGACGCTCGGTGGACCGCAGCGCCTCGGCGAGTGACTGGCCGATGGTCATTCTCGGGTCGAGGCACGAGTACGGATCTTGGAAGACCATCTGGATCCGGTGGCGCAGACGAGCCGTCGCGCCGCGGGCGTGAGCGACGTCCACACCGTCGAGAAGGATCTGCCCGGAACTGGGCTCGGCCAGGCCGACAGTTGCTCGCGCCAGTGTCGACTTTCCGGAACCCGATTCACCGACGAGACCGACCACCGATCCGGAGGGGATGTCGAGATTGATGTTCTTGACAGCGTGGAATTTTTTCGAACCGCTTCCGAGGTGGACGTTGACGTCACGGAATTCGAGCCTGCTCATCGGATCTCCTCTGCAACAGCCAACAGTTCTTCCAACTCGATGTCGGCGGTGCTCTCCTCGGCGTCGAGGCTCTCCACCTGCCAGGCTTCGTCGACGGTGGCAAGCGGCTTGTCGCGATCGGTGCTCATGGTGGGGACTGCGGCGATCAGCGCGCGGGTGTACGGATGCTTTGCACGACCGGCAGTCAGATCGTCGACTGCGATGTCTTCGACGATTTCGCCGGCAAACATGACCAGGACACGGGTGCACATGCCGGTGATGACGGCCATGTCGTGCGAGATGAGAAGGATTGCGGCGCCGGTTTCTTCGCGAACCTCGTGGAGCAGCCCGAGGACCTCACGCTGAACGGTCACGTCGAGCGCAGTGGTGGGTTCGTCCGCGATGATCAGAGCGGGCTTGCCCATCAGACCCATGGCGATCATCGCGCGCTGACGCATACCGCCGGAGAACTCGTGGGGGTACTGCTTCGCGCGCCTGGGCGCGTCGGGGATCTTGACGGCGTTCAGTCGCTCGACTGCCGCCTTTTTCGCGTCGGCCTTGCTCATACCTTCGTGGAGCCAACCGATCTCGGCGACCTGGTATCCGACCTTGAGAGACGGATTCATGGACGACATCGGATCCTGGAACACCATCGCCATACGTGTGCCGAGTTGGCGGGCAACCTTGCGCGAAGCCGCGTCGTCCGGCCGCTTCCCGTCCTTCATCAGCACGGTGCCGTCGAACTCGATGAGCCCGGCGTCGACCACGGTGGGGTGGTCGGTCAGCTGCGCGATTGCCATGCAACTCAGTGACTTTCCGGAACCGGATTCACCGACGATGCCCACGGTCTCGCCGCGATGAACGGTAAAACTGATGTTGTCGACGGGGCGACGCCAGTCGTCACCCGCGGGGACCGCGACGGACATGTTGCGAACGGTCAGTACCGCGTCTTCGTCGCTGGGTGTCGAATCCGTTTGAGCTGTGCGTGCATTGATCGGCTTCCACTTCGGCAGACGACTGCTGATCGGGCTGTGAACTCCCGCACCGCGTGCAATGGCCTCACCGAGCAACGTGAAGGTCAAACCGGCGAGCACGACGGCGATGCCGGGAGCAAGTGCGGTGGCCGGGTTGACGAAGATCTTCGACAGGCCCTCGTTCAGCATCCGGCCCCAGTCGAACGCGGGCGGCTGAATGCCCAAGCCGAGGAACGAGAGTCCGGCGAAGACCACAAGGCCGCTGCCGACAGCGATGCTGGCGTTGACGATGAGTGGTTCACGGATGTTGGGGAGAATGTGGCGGAACAACAACCCAGGCTTGGTGACCCCGAGGATGCGTGCTGCGTCGATGAAGTCGCGTCCGTTGACCGACGAAGCCAGCGCGTACGTCAACCTCGCGAACGGCGAGGCCAGGGCGAGACCGATGGCGATCACCGCGCTGCCAGCACCCTGTCCGAGAACGACCAACAGGAAGATCGCGAGGAGCAGTCCAGGGAATGCGATGGCGAAGTTGAGGAATGCCACGACCATGCGTCCGACCCAGCGGGGAGCGAGCGTCGGGAGCGTACCGAGTATCAGGCCAATTGTGACACCGAGTGCGACGGCTCCGAGAGCCATGAGCACCGACAGTCTCGCGGCGGTCATCGTGCGGGCGAAGACGTCACGCCCGCCGGCGTCGGTGCCGAAGATGTGCTCGGAACTCGGTCCCTGAGACAGTGCCTTCGGGTTGGCTGCGACAGCGGCGTCACCCCAGATCATCGGTCCGAAGATGACGAGGGCGATCAGAGCGGTCAGGAAGGTGAGGGCCAGGATTCCCAATGGGGTGCGGAACGTTCCGACGATCCAGTGTCGTCGCGGGGGCGTCTTGGGGGCCGCAGTGGGGGCGGTAGGTGAGGTGCTCAACTCAGTTCTCCCGAATTGTGGATCGTGGGTCGATGAGAGCGAGCACCACGTCGACGATGAAATTGATGAGAAGGACGATGGCGCCGTAGATCACGACCAGTGTCTGGGCGAGTGGGTAGTCCTTCTCGGTGATGGATTTGACCAGCGCCATGCCCATGCCGGGCCAGGCGAAGATGCTCTCGATGAGCACGGTGCCGGCAATCAGACCACCCAGGAGGAGTCCGGCGAGCGTCAGCGTCGACGTCATGAGGTTGGGCATTGCATGACGGAAGTAGATTCGTGCCACGGGCATTCGCTTGGCGCGCGCGGTGCGGATGTAATCCATGTCCAACACGCCGAGTGCCTCTGCACGGACGATGCGCGACATCGAGGCGATGGCACCGATCGACATGGCCGCGACCGGGAGGATGTAGCTTTCCGGTCCACCTCGGCCGGCGACGGGCAGAACAGGGAACGTGACGGCAAAGAGGTAGACCAGCGCCGTACCGAACATGAATTCGGGGATCACGGCGATGGTGCCCGACGTTGCGGTGTAACCGATCTCGACTCCGCGTCGTCGACCGTTGCGGGTCAGTGCAGCGAAGATGAGGCCGATCGGAATGCCCAGTAGCAGCACCGTGACGACTGTGAGTACAGCCAGTTCGAGTGTTGCCGGTAGGCGGGACGCGATCACCTCGAAGACCGGAGTCCTCAAGGTGATCGAGTCGCCGGGATTCCCGCTCAGCAACCCGCCGACGAATCGGAAGTACTGCTGCCACAGGGGAAGGTCGTAACCGAGCTGAGACCTCGTTGTCTCGACCAGTTCGACCGGTGCGTTCATTCCCAGCGCCAACCGCACCGGGTCACCCGGAATCAGTTGGAGCATCAGGAACGCAGCAGTCACCAGCGCCCAGAGTGAAATCACGAAGGTGCCGAAACGGCGCAGCAGATATGCAGGCCAGCTGTCGGACTCGAGCCACTTTGCTCGAGCCTGAGGCGCCGCTTCTGGTTTCGCGGCTTCAATAGTTTGACTCATGGGCTGTCTTTCCGGAGGGCGGGAACAGATGCAGGGCGGGAAGAGATGCTGAGCGGGAAAACGACTTACTGGTAGAGACGCAACGCAGAACCGGTGAGCGTCTTACCGAATGAGAGTCCAGCCTTGTTGAAGTACACGTTCATGACTGAGTCTGCGAAGGGCACGGCCGCGATCGTCTTGGTGAGCTCCGACTCGGCGTCGGCCCAAGCGTCACAAGCGTCGCTACCGGTCAGACCGGAAGCCTTGGTGGCTGCTGCTTCGTAGGCGGGGTTGCTGACCGATCCGAAGTTCTTACCTGCTGCGGGAACCGGCCCGGCAAAGTATGCAGTGAAGGTGCTGGGCAGCGAGGAGTTGACCTGGACCCAGGCGATGTCCCAGGCAGAGTTGTCCTTGCCGCTCAGAATGACGTCGATGATCTTGTTCGAGTCGCCCCCGGTCACCTCGACGTTTGCGCCAAGTTCTGACCACGCCGACTGAGCAAGTTCTGCCGCCGCGTTGCGCGGATCGTCGGTGCCGTCGTACACGAGGCGGAGATTGAGCGGCGTGCCGTCCTTGCTTCGCTTGCCGTCAGCGCCGGCAGTCCAACCAGCGCCGTCCAATGTTGCCTTTGCAGCTGTGAGGTCGAAGTCCGGAATGTTGCCTGCGACAGAGTCGTAGACACAGGCGCGCGGTTCGACGGCGACGAGACTGGTTGCCCGGACCCCGTTTCCGGCGGTGATGACCTGAGTGAGGTCGTCGAGATTGACCGCTTGAATCAGCGCCTTGCGCACTGCCGGATCACTGGTGGGGTTGCTGGCGATCTGGTTGAAGTACATCTGGCCCGCGGGCACCGGCCGGCCAACCGAGTCCAGATTGGCTGCCGCGACGCGGTCCTTGTCCGGCCCGGCGATCGGAGCTGCATTGAGTTCACCCGAGAGAAGCTGATTTGCGGCGGTGCTCACGTTCGGTGCCATGGCGGCGATGACCGTCTTGGGGACGCCGGGGGTATCGGAAGCGGTGCCGTCGGGGCCCCAGTTGTAGCCATCACGTCGCTGGAACGTGTAGTGGTCGTTGGCGGCAACTTCGGTGACTTCGAACATGCCGGTGCCGAGCGACTTCTTGTTCGATGCTGTCGGATCTTTCAGCCCGGCCTCGCACAGGATCGGCAGTCGACCGACGTTGAGAAGCAAGAACGGGCTCGGCGACGCAGTGGTCACCGTGACGGTGCGCGCTGCCGGATCGGCGGTTGCGGTGGCACCGGTCGGTACAGAGGACCCGCGCAACTGTGAACCGTTGTCCGGATTGGCCACGAAGTTGATGTTGTCCGCGACGGTCTGGGAAGTCAGCGTCGATCCGTCGGTACAGGTCACCCCGTCACGGAGGGTGAAGGACGCCGAGGTCGGAGTCTCCTCCCACTTCTCCGCCAACCACGGTCCGACTTCGCTGGTATCGGGATCCTGGTAGATCAGGTAGTCGTAGGCCAAACGAGACAACTCGGCGGTTGCCTGAGAGGCCGACATGATCGGGTTGAGTGCGCCCGGATCGGCCTGCAGGGCGAAACGGAAGGTCCCGTCGGTGGCCGGTTCACCGCCACCGGCGCCCGAGGACGTGCCTCCCGAGCCACAAGCGGACAACACGAGAGCGAGCCCAGCGGCTGCTGCAAGTGTTGGATAGGAGCGGTGTTTCATGGTGCCTCCGGGATGGAGCTGGTGCCCGAGCGAAGTTCGAGAGGGCGCGGTTGAGTGTTGACTGCTAAATCTTGGCGCATGACGTGACGCGCATCTCTGTCGATCCTCACGAAAATCGGGTCGATTTTCGTCCGCTCCCACGAAAACCGCCAGGATCAGTGAATACCTGTCCGTATACCGACAGCGACCGGCGAAACAGAACGATTTCCCCGGTCGCTGCCGTCGTCTACTGGTACAGGCGTAGGGCCGAACCGGTGAAATTACGGCCGAATGCCAGACCCGCATTGTTGAAGTAGAGAGTCGTGATCTTGTCGGCGAAAGGTACCGCTGAGTTTGCTTTGATGATCTCCGATTCGGCGTCTGCCCAAGCGGCACAAGCATCCTCGCCGGTCAGTCCGGAAGCCTTGGCGACGGCTGCGTCGTAGGCAGGGTTGGAGATCGACGAGAAATTGAGTCCCGCAGCTGGCACCGGACCGGAGAGGAAGGGTACGAGCATGCTGGGCAGCGCGACGTTGATCGGCTCCCACGCAATATCCCACGCGGTGTTGTCCTTGCCGCTGAGTGCTACATCGAGGATCTTGTTCGAGTCACCACTGGTGAGTTCGACAGTTGCGCCGAGATTGTTCCAAGCGTTGAGTGCGACGTCGGCGGCAGCATCGGTCGAGTCACCGAACGTTTCGTAGACCATGCGAAGTCGGAGCGGTGTGCCGTCCTTGCTGCGCTTACCGTCGGCACCGATTTTCCAGCCCGCAGATTCGAGAGTTGCTGCGGCTGCGCTGGTATCGAAGGCCGGCAGGTTTCCGGCGACAGAGTCGTAGATGCAGGCCCTCGGTTCGATGGACACCATCGTGGTAGACCGGGTTCCGCGGCCGGCGGTGAAGATCTCGGCGAGGTCGTCGAGATTGAGCGCCTGGACAAGGGCTTTGCGCACGGCCGGATCGCTGGTCGGATTGCCCGGGCTGTGATTGAAGAACATCTCGCCCGCCGGAGCCGGCTGCTTGACCGTGTTCAGGTTCGCGGCATTCAATCGGTCCTGATCGGCGCCGGAGACGGCGGCGGCATTCAGATCACCGGACAACAGCTGATTCGCAGACGTACTCGTATTGGTCACGATGGACGCGACGACATTCTTGGGCACTCCGGCAGTGTCGGAGGTGGTGTCGTCAGGTCCCCAGTTGTATCCGTCGCGCCGGACGTACGCGTAGTGATCGTTTGCCACGGCCTCCGTCATTTGGAACATGCCCGATCCGATGGTCGTCTTGTTTGCCGCCGTCGGATCCTTCAACCCTGCCTCGCACATGATCGGAATCCGCGCCAGATTGAGGAGCAGGAAGGGAGAGGGCTCCGGAGTCGTAACCGTCACTGTCCGTGTTGCCAGGTCGGCGGTGGCGCTCGCCGTTGCTGGTGCGTACACCCCGCGGAGAGCGGATTTGTTTGCGGCGTTGGTGATGAAGTTGACGGTGTCTGCGACAGTCTGGGCAGTCAGGGCGGATCCGTCCGTACAGGTGACGCCGTCGCGAATGGTGAACGACGCGGAAGTAGTTGTCTCTTCCCATTTTTCGGCCAACCACGGCTTGGTTACGCCGGTATCGGGATCTGGGTTGAGCAGATAGTCGTAGCTCAGACGTGCCAGTGCGTGTGCCGGTGAAGCCGCGGTCATCAGCGGATTCAATGCGCCGGGGTCGGCCACGAGTGCAAATTTGAAGGTGCCGTCGGTGAGGGGCTCACCCCCACCGGAGCCCGACGAGCCACCCGACGAGCATGCGGTCAGGGCTAGGACGGTGCCGGTTGCCGCGGCCAGTAGTGCGTAGGACCGTTGTTTCATGGTGCCTCCGGAAGGTGAAGTCCCGACCCGAATGACGGAGGTCCGTCGAGTGGGGAGCAAAAGTCGATTGCATGAATCTTCACCCAACGAAAGAAGGAGAGCATCGTCCGAATTTACGAAGGTTCCGTGAGATTTGGTAGATCGCTACGACGTCGCCGGATAAAAGAGACGAATCTGGAGCATCAGACTGAATCGCGTCTCGGGGTCGTCGAGATCGATGCCGGCAATTCCGGCAAGCTTCTTGAGGCGGTACCGGAATGTGTTGACGTGGATGTGAACCAAGGACGCAGCAGCCGGAATGTCGCCGAACGTGTCGAGCCAGGCGCGGAGAGTGTCGACGAGGTTGATGTCGTGCGTGCGGTCGTATTCACGTAGCACGGCGAGTGGGCCCGACGCGGTCTCGTTCTCGTCCGCCAGGGCGTCGGAGAGGCGCAGAAGCAGGGAATTGATCTGCACGTCGTCGGCACGCGCGACGGTCCGGCCCGAGGAATTCCACGTCGACCTCAGAACGCGAAGCGCTCGGTCGGCTTCGTCGCGTGACTTCTCCAGCGTCATCACGTCGGCCACCGTCGCGCCGATTCCGATGACCACCGACTTCTCCGAACGGGAACGGTCTGCGAACTCCGACGCGATCCGGCGCACGTAGTCGTCGTCGGTCTGATGCCGGGTGTGCGGGATGACGGCGTAGACGGTGCCGCCGATCGCTGCCGCCACCGACAGCGGAAATACCTGGTGGAGATAGGTATTGAGTGTCAGGGCCAGTTGATCGACGTCGGCTTCGGCCTCCAACGTTGCGCCGGCGCCGCCACGGAAGCCGGCCGCCAACACGGTTGCCTTCGAACGACCGTAGCCCAGTCGCTCGGCCGCTTCCTTGGCCGAAGTACCGCCACTGAGTAGTGTGATCACCTCACCCAGCCTCAGCCGGCGTGCCGAATCCGCGGCCAGCTTGGCGCGAAGCAAACTCATGGCGGCCACGCCCGCAGCCTCGACGAGCGTTTTGACTTGCAATTCGTTCGGCTCCTCGTCCAAGATCACCCAGATCGAACCGAGGATTTGAGATGCCGCATGTATTCGCATGCCGACTCGGGGCCTGATGCCCGGCCCGATACCCGGTAGAAAGACCGGAAGGGCCGAGCCGTAGATCTTGTTGAAGTACCCCATGGACCTGAGTCGGTCGGAATAGTGCTGCGGCACTTGATGTCCGAGGACGCTCTGCTTGCGTGCCTCGTCGCCGAAGGCTTGATCCGCCGAGAACGCGAGGATCCGGCTCGACTGGTTCTCGATGGTGACGGGGCCGTCCATCACCTGAGCGATCGAGTTGGCGAGATCGAACAGGTCGGCGTCGGCGGCCGTCGTGCGGTCCCCGTTGTTGCCGGATTCGAGGATCTCGTTGATCAACGACGCACTTTGGAGCCAGCTCGCATCCTTGACCATTCCGAGGAGCGCGACGTCGGTGTCGGCTACCGCCTGCTCGACGAGTCCGTCGAAGTCCAGGGGTTCCTTGACGATCAGTGCTACCGCGCCTGCCGAGCCGTATTCTCTTACCGCCGTTGCGATATCGGCCGAGCCGGCGAGACCTGCACCGAGCACGACGGCGCCCGCACTGTCCTGCGTAGCTTCGGACCCTTCATGCAGGGTCACGCGGCTGACAGTGCGGGCGCCGTCGACGGTGTCGCCACCGCTGAGGAACGTCATTCCCAGTCTGTCGACGATGTCGACGATCGATACTCCCGTGGGTGTGGTCACCACCACACCTTAGGGGGAGCATGGTCGATCAGTTGGCTGGTTGGCCTGCTCAGTTGGTCGGCTGCTCCGCTACAGCCTTCTCGACGAACCGGCGGGTCTGATCGAATGCCGCGGGTACCTGAACGGAATTCGTCATGTCGCTGATCTCGGCCCAACGCTCGGCAACGACCTCGGGGGAGAGTGCGCTTTCGGGGATGTACACGCCCTGCGACTCCTCCATACGAGCGATCGCGAAGACGCCGGCGCCCGCGCTGAGGATGGTCTTGGTGGGCGCATCGTCGGAGACCATGAACAGTGCGCCGGGTGAAATCGATTCGGGTGCAAGCAGAGCGAGAGTCTTCTCGTCGAGGAGGTCTTCGGTCATGCGGGTCGCGGCGGTCGGGGCCAGCGAGTTGACCCGGATGCCCTTGCGTTCACCCTCGATGGACAGAACGTTCATCAGGCCGACGACGCCGGACTTGGCGGCGCCGTAGTTTGCCTGGCCGAAGTTGCCGTAAATTCCCGATGCAGACGTAGTCATGAGGATGCGTCCGTAGTTCTGTTCGACCATGTGCGGCCAGACCGCCTTGGAACAGATGACGGAACCCATCAGATGCACGTCGATGACTTTGCGGAAGTCGTCGAGCTCGGCCTTGACGAAGGACTTGTCACGCAGAATCCCCGCGTTGTTGATCAAGATGTCCACGCGGCCCCACTTGGCGACTGCCGTCGCAACCATGGCGGAAACGGCGTCGGCATCGGTGATGTCGCAGTGGTCCGCGATGGCTTCGCCGCCCAGCTCGACGATTTCTGCCACTACCTTGGCTGCTGCGGTATCGGCGCCGCCACTGCCGTTGACCGAGCCACCCATGTCATTGACGACGACGCGGGCACCGCGTGCCGCGAGGGCCAATGCGTGTGAACGGCCGAGTCCGCCGCCTGCGCCCGTGATGATCGCTACCTTGCCGGAAAAATCCAACGACATTGGAAAACCTCTCTGATCTGGGATACTACTCAGTATTACTATGCGATAGCGTGGAAACAGTCAAGGGCCGGCAGGCAGTGTGAATGGGAGTGGAAGTCGAATGAGCAGTGATCTTCCGGACGTGCGATCCGCGATAATCACCAGCGCCGCTGACGCCTTCGCCGAAGACGGTTACGCGGCCACGACTGTAGATTTACTGGCCGATCGGATCGGTGCCACCAAAGGTCTTGTCTACTATCACTTTCGCTCGAAGTTCGACATTTACCTGGCAATCTACGAGCGCGGGATGAGCATGCTCCGCGCCGAGGTCCAGGCTCGGATGGACGGAGCCGACAGTGGCCTCACGCGTCTCGAAGCGATGTCACACGCCCACCTGGTCAATCTCATGACACATCTCGGGTATCACCACACGATCCACCAGGGGGTCCGGGGCCAGATGAACTCGGCGCTCAAACCGAGGCAACAGCAAGTCCTGGTGGAACTGAATTCGCTGCGGCTCGACTACGAGAATCTGTTCGTCGACGTGATGACCGAAGGTGTCGCGGATGGTTCCATTCGTGCGGGCTCACCGCGAATGGCGGCAAAAGTACTCCTCAGCAGTCTCAACGGCATCGACCTCTGGTACCGAAGGCGTGAAGGGCAGACGTTGGCGGAGACGGAGTCGTTGGCGGACGAGATCGTCGAACTCTTGGTCGGCGGATTGCGCGCCGCGAGCTGACTGAAAGCTGCATTCACCGTGTGGGTTTCCTTCGGCCGTTTCGGGCTGCCCTGCGGCTTGTCGTTCGGTTTGTCGTGCCCTGGCAGTCGGGGTAGCATGTTGGCGTCGTGCGCGGACTTGCGCAGGAATTCAGGGAAGAGGAGGTGTGGCTGTAATGCGTGGCCAACCTCCGAGTACCAACTGAAGCTGTAGCCGTCCGGGTTGATCCGGTATTTTGCTGCAGCTTCATCGTGTGTTCATCGGCTTCGGCTTTGCTGTGAAGCAAGCGTCGTCGTTCACTCTTCCCTTGAAAGCTGTTCAGCATGCGCGAATTTCGTCGTTCACGGTCGGTACTGCCACGTCGTTCTGCGGGTCTCGGTGACTCGCATCCCGGGCACTCGCGTGCCACGCGCACCGTCGTCAAGGCCGCCCCGCCCGAGGCAGTGGCGCCCGTCGAATCGACCGTTGTCAACAGTGGCGTGTACCGCGACGGCGAGCGGATAGCGTCACCGTCCACGCTGGCGGAAGCGCTGTCCTGCCTTCCGGATTCGCAGTCGATGGCGTGGATCGGCATGTACCGCCCCGACGACGCCCAGTTATATGCCGCTGCACAGCATTTCGACCTCCACGAACTGGCGGTCGAGGATGCGATCGTCGCGCACCAACGCCCCAAGCTCGAGCGCTACGGCAAGACGCTGTTCGTGGTCCTGCGGGCAGCGCGGTACCGCGACGAGACCGAGCGGGTCGAATTCGGCGAACTGCACATCTTCTGTGGTCCGAACTTCATTCTGACGGTCCGGCACAGTGAATCGCCGGATCTGTCGGCGGTGCGGACTCGTATGGAGAATGATCCCGACCTCTTGCGATTGGGTACCGAAGCCGTTCTCTACGCCATTCTCGACGCAGTCGTCGACGGGTACGCGCCGGTTGTCGCCGGCCTGCAGAACGACATCGACGAGATCGAAACCGAAGTGTTCAGTGGCGATCCCGGAGTATCGCGTCGCATCTACGAACTGACCCGTGAGGTGATCGAATTCCAGCGGGCCACTCGTCCGCTGCTGGGAATGCTGCGTGGGTTGTCGGCAGGATTCGACAAGTACCACACGGACGAAGAACTCCAGCGTTACCTCCGCGACGTCACCGACCATGCGACGACGGTGGTGGAGCGGGCCGACGGATTTCGTCAGTTGCTCGGAAACATCCTCACGGTGAACGCAACTCTGGTGTCGCAGAACCAGAACGAGGAGATGCGCAATCTGACGCAGGCAAGCTACGCGCAGAACGAGGAGATCAAGAAGGTCTCGGCGTGGGCGGCAATTCTCTTCGCGCCGACGCTCATCGGAACCGTGTACGGGATGAACTTCGACGACATGCCGGAACTGCACTGGCACTTGGGCTATCCGTTTGCACTCTCGATGATGTTCCTGACGTGTGGAAGTCTCTACACGATCTTCAAACGTCGTGGCTGGCTGTAGAAAAACTCGTTGCAGAAAGCGCTGTGCGCCTTGCCAAACGAGATCGGTTGGCAAGGCGCACAGGTGTTTTTCGGGAGGGCGCTCGAATCAGAGCGTGGCGACGCAGACCGTGAACTTACGTTCCGGGTGCTCGAATCCCGAGTCTGCCCCCGAACCGCATTCGTCGATCGACGTGGAGTTCTGCAGAATTTCGACGACCTCGACGACATTGGTGCCGCTGGTATCCGAGCATTCGATGCGGGCAGGCTCGTCCATTCCGCTGCCGAGATCCATGCATCCGCCCACTACCCAGTCGACGTCGAGACAGACAGCGCCCTGCTCGTCACCCGCGAGAGTCTCGTAGTAGTACGAGTCGACATCGGAGGCACACAGATCAGAGGTGGGAACCTTGGCGACCACCTTGTAGTTGGAATCCTTGCTACCGCAGTCCGCGTTGTCGATTTCCGCGGCCGTCGTGGTACCGCCGAGCTTGACGCAATCACCGATCGACACGTCGATGTCGACGTCGCCGCCGTCGTCCGAGCCCTCCTGGCCGGTGATCTTCGAGGTGGTCGGGGCCGCTGAGGTAGTTGTCGAATCGGCAACCGAGGACGAAGATTCCGCAATGGCTTTCGGCTCGATGTCGGAACCGCAACCGACGGTGAAGGCGGCGATTGCAGAAGTTGCGATCACCGCAGTGCAAAGTCGCCGGACGATTCCGGACATAGGGACCCCTTTGTTGATTCTTGGATAATTCTGATGGTTCGTAGATTGTTCGGGACCTATTCCAATACATCGGTAGTCGAATTGCCAACCGGACTGTCAGTATGGGTAGGTGGACCTACCCCTGATGCCGCCGCTTGCCCCGATGCTCGCGAAGGCCGCGGCCACCGTGCCGTCTCAGCCCGAGTCCGGTGATCCGACGTGGTCGTACGAGCCGAAATGGGACGGATTTCGAGCAATCATCTTTCGCGACGGTGACGAAGTGGTGCTCGGGTCGCGGGGAGGAAAAGACTTGGCGCGGTATTTTCCCGAAGCAGTTGAAGCTGTCAAAGCTGAATTGCCCGAGAAATGCGTCGTGGACGGCGAACTGGTGGTTCCCCGTGAAATCGACGGTGTGACGCGCCTGAGTTGGGAAGCATTGTCTGAACGTATTCATCCCGCAGCGAGCCGCGTTGCATTGTTGTCGGAACAAACGCCCGCACAGTTTGTCGGGTTCGATTTACTTGCGCTCGGGGACAGAGACGTCTCGATCGAGGATTTCGGTGTGCGGCGTGCGCTGCTCCTCGATTCCGTCGGCGGCGGACCGAGTTGCCACGTGACTGCCGCGACGGCAGACAGCGCCGAAGCAATGGGTTGGTTCGACACCTTCGAAGGCGCGGGCCTCGACGGGGTTGTCGCCAAGAAGCTGGCGGGGCCGTACCTGCCGAACAAGCGCGAGATGATCAAGGTGAAACACGCCAGGACCGCGGATGTCGTATTGCTGGGCTACCGTCCCCACAAGAGTCAGCCGGGTATCGGGTCGATGCTTCTGGGTCTGTTCGACGGTTCGGAATTGAAGATGGTCGGTGGCGCTTCGGCTTTTACCGCGGCGCGGCGAATCGAGTTGCTGGCCGAGCTCGAGCCTCTGCGGCTCGGGGACGACGTTGTGGCCGAAGGCGAGGCCAGTCGGTGGAGATCGGCCGCAGACCGCTCGTGGATTCCGCTTCGTCCGGAGCGGGTGCTGGAAGTGGCATACGACCAGATGGAAGGGGAACGCTTCCGGCACGCTGCACGATTCCTGCGCTGGCGTCCGGACAGGGTGCCCGACGAATGCACATTCGATCAGTTGGAGGTTCCGGTGCGATACGACTTCGCGGATGTACTTGCAGGTGGTAAGTGATGGCGAGTCCGGCAGAGGAATTGGACGTCGACGGGATCGCGGTCCGGTTGTCGAGCCCGGACAAGATCTACTATCCGCAGTTGGGTGAGGACGGCGGAACCAAACGACATCTTGTCGAGTACTACCGCACGGTGGCGCTGCAGGGCGCAGCGCTGCGAGCACTCCAAAATCGCCCCACGCATCTTCAGCGGTTCCCCGACGGAATCGAGGGCGAAGAGGTCTACCAGAAGCGTCTGCCGGCTAAGCGGCCAGAGCACGTCGAATCCTGCGAGGTCACGTTCCCATCCGGTCGCAAGGCCGATGTCCTTCGAGTGCGCAGTGCCGCGAACATCGTGTGGGCTGCAAATCTCGGGACCGTCACGTTTCATCCGTGGGCCGTGCGGTGCCCGGACACCGATCACCCGGACGAACTCCGCATCGATCTCGATCCGCAACCGGGGACCGGATTCGACGAGGCCGTTGCCATCGCGGATGAAGTTCTTCGCCCACTGCTCGACGAGCTGGGATTGGAGGGATTCCCCAAGACGTCCGGTGGCCGAGGCCTTCACGTCTACATCCCGCTCGAAGCGCGCTGGGATTTCGTCGAGGTCCGTCACGCGGGTATCGCCCTCGCTCGTGAGGTCGAGCGTCGCAGTGCCGATCGAGCCACCACGGCGTGGTGGAAGGAAGAGCGCGGGGAGCGAATCTTCATCGACTTCAATCAGAATGCCCGCGACCGGACCATCGCGGCGGCGTACTCCGCCCGTAAGACACCGATCGCGACAGTGTCGACCCCGGTGACGTGGAACGAACTGCGCGACGTGCATCCCGACGACTGCACCATCGCCACGGTTCCCGGCCTGCTCGCAGATCGCGGAGATCCGATGGAAGCGATGCACGACAAGGCCTTTGCCCTCGACGTTCTGCTGGAGATGTGGGAGAAGGATCTTGCGGCAGGGTTGGGCGATCTGCCGTACCCGCCGAACTATCCCAAAATGCCCGGTGAACCCAAACGTGTTCAACCGAGCAAGGACCGCGATCGGAAGAACAAAGACGGGTAGCGTCAGAGGCGGACATATCGGGTAATTCGATTAGACGTCGAATGTACGGTCACGTCGAATGCACTGTGGGGGTTGGATATGGATCGCCGGAAAACACGAGCAGTAGGTATAGCGGCGGGTGGCATGATTCTTGCCGCCTTCGGATTGTCACTCGGTAGCGGAACGGCCTCAGCTGCGACGTTGGATTGTTCGGCGCGCGGCCAAGATCAGACGATCGTCGAGGGGGCGTCCGCGTGCCGAGCGGTGGCAGATCCCTCCAGCTACGCGATTTCACACGTGGAGGGCGACGGCGTCGGCGTCGCGGATTCGCGAGACGGTGGCCGGTCGGCGGGCGTGGGACTCTTCGGCGGAGTCGCGGCGGCGGAGTCGCGCGGTGGTCTACTTGCCGCCGTTGCGTACGGTCCGGGTTCGCTGGCACTCGGCCGCACCGACTCCTCGCCTTTTTCCGTGGTGCTCAGCGGGCCCGGCGGCAGAGCGGCGGTGGGTGACGCGGACGTCGGGGCGATCTGCTCGGGAGGCCCCACCCTTGTTTTCAACATCGCCACAGGTCAGGGATGTTTCAGCGACGGCACTTCGACGTGGGTCACCCCGTGAGGGCACCCCGGCCCTGAGCCTCTTGCGTGACAGTGGTCACAATGGTGTCAAGCTCCTGTCACCGATCGGGTGACCGGGCAACTTGATCAGTGGGGATCGGAGGACGCGATGACTCCCAATGCACGACGGGGTTCGCTCGCCCGGGTGGAGGTGCCTTCGCGCACCGAGCTGTACGTGGACCGGCGATTCCTTCCTCTGGCAGACCGCTTCTTCGCGATGTACCGCCAACCACAACAAGGTGGCGGCGCGCTCGTCGTGTACCTGGGCGGCGAGAAAGTGCTCGATATCTGGGCCGGCAATGCCGATCGCGATCGGCGCTGGGACCACGACACGGTGTCGCTGTCGTTCTCGACCGGCAAAGGCGTCGCCAGCACTGTCGTTCATCGGCTCGCCGAACGAGGACTCATCGACTACGACGCTCCGGTTGCTCAGTACTGGCCCGAATTCGCGGCGGCAGGCAAGGACAAGATCACCGTCCGTGAATTGATGTCGCATCGAGCGGGCCTTCACCGAGTGCGTGGGCTCATGCCGCATCCCCTCGACCTGATGGACTACGACGCGGTCGTGGCTGCCTTGGCTGCCGAGAAGCCGGACCCTCGTCGACTCCGAGGCCCCGGCTATCACGCTGTGACCTATGGCTGGTTGGTGGCCGAACTTGTCGCCAGGGTGTCCGGTCAGTCGTTCATCGACGTAGTGCAGGCCGAAATCGCGAAGCCCCTCGGAGTCGACGAATTCTGGTACCGCGTACCCGAAACCGAGCGTCCACGTATCGCGAAGCTGTTCCCACATATCAATCCTGCGGGCCTGAACTGGGCCTTCGCTTCGACCGTGCTCTCACACGTCGGCCCGACTCGCGGACTTGCGGAGGCCGCGATGCCGGACGGTTTCGACGTCATGGTGCGCAACCCCGCTGTCCACGACGCCGTGATGCCGGGCTGGAACGGAGTGTTCAGCGCACGTGCTCTCGCGAAAATGTACGGCGCCATCGCGAACGGCGGCGTGATCGACGGGAAGCGGTTCCTGAAGGAATCGACCATCGACCAGATGTCGACGATTCAGACTCGCGATCGTGACTACGTCCTTGCTGTGCGGCCCAACTGGACTCTCGGTTACCACCCGCCGATCATCGCCGCGCGTCGGCAGCCGCGTAATGCGATCGGCCACTACGGAGTCGGCGGTTCGGGCGCGTACGCGGACCTGTCCAGCGGACTCTCACTCGGTTTCACCACCAACAGGTTGGGTAGTGCTGTGACAGCTCTCGGTGATCTTCGCCTTGCGAGGCTCGGTGCCGAGGCGCAGGAGTTAGTTCGTCGAATCTGACACGAAGGGAATGCCATGAGCAGCAACGTGTACCGGGTGACCGAGATCGTCGGCTCGTCCACCGAGAGCAGTGACGCGGCAATTCGCACTGCCATCGCCCGGGCGAACGAGACGGTGCGCAACCTCGAGTGGTTCGAAGTGGTGGAAACCCGCGGGCACATCGAGAACGGCGCCGTAGCGCACTTCCAGGTCACGTTGAAGGTCGGCTTCCGGCTCGACGGCGACGAATCTTGAGCCGTCCTTGATGAGTGTCGATCTCAACGCGGCCGTCGGGTTCATGGCAGGACACGCCCGGACGCTCGATCGGCATCGACTGAATCTGATTCTCGGACAGGGTGACCGGACCGCGGCATTGGCGGCTGTGGACAGCTATCGCAACCCGGACGGTGGGTACGGCTGGGGACTCGAACCTGATCTCCGCTCGGCAACCAGCCAACCTGGCGGAGCGCTGCATGCCTTCGAAGCTTTTGCCGACATCGGAACGCCGACGCGCAGAGCCGGCGACCTGTGCGATTGGTTGCAGGCGAATTCGCTGGCCGGCGGCGGTTTGCCGTTCGCCTTCCCGATCGCCGACCCGGCCGGTTGTGCGCCCTTCTGGGTGAGCGCGGATCCGACTGCGCCGTCGTTGCAGATCACCAGCATCGTGTGTGCTGCAGCGGCCCGCGTCGTCGAATTCGACGAGGCTGTCGCCGAACATCCGTGGTTCGTCTCTGCCGTTCGATATTGCCTCGACTCGATCGACGGGGCGGAGTCTCTGCATGCCCTCGAGTTGGCCTTTGCGTTGCAGTTTCTCGACGCGGTTCACCGGAGCAGCCCCGAAGCGTCGTCATTGGTGACCGCTCTTGGTTCACGGATACCAGCTGACGGCTTGGTTCACGTGGACGGTGGAGCGGAGGGCGAATTCATGCGGCCACTCGATTTCTCACCGCTTCCAGGTGGTCCGACCCGCACGTTGTTCGATGCATCGGTGATCGACTCCGAACTGTCCGCGCTCGCTGCGCGACAACGTGATGACGGCGGATGGGCGGTGGATTTCGACAGCTACTCGCCCGCCGCTGCATTGGAATGGCGAGGTCACGCCACCGTGCAGGCGGTGTGGCTGCTGAAGCGCAATGGCGTGATCTGAAAACGATTCTCGCGCCAAATTGGAACACGTTATAGTCTGGGAACCAGTTCGAGCTTCGTGTTTCAGGGATAGGGGAATGTCATGGCGTATGTGATCACGCAGCCGTGCTGCAACGACGCCTCGTGTGTTGACGTGTGTCCGGTCAATTGCATTCATCCGACACCGGACGAAGCTCCGTTCGCGACCACCGAAATGCTCTACATCGACCCGGACACCTGCATCGATTGTGGTGCGTGTGTGGACGAATGCCCTGTTGAGGCAATTTTTCCGGACAACGAACTCGATGAGGACGACGCGCCGTATCTGCAGATGAACGCGTCGTACTTCGAGAAGCATCCGATGGGCCCGGATTGGCCCGAGCCGATCACGATGGCCAAGATCGACCCCGAGCTGGGAACGCTGAAAGTAGCGATCGTCGGCTCCGGCCCCGCCGCCTGCTACGCGGCGATGGAACTGACCGGAAAGCCCCGCGTCGAGGTCGACATGTTCGATCGACTTCCCACTCCCTACGGATTGGTGCGTGCCGGTGTGGCTCCGGATCATCCCGGAACCAAAGGCGTCACCGACCAGTTCCGTGCCGTGGTCGCGAAGAAGACCGTGCGCTGCCACTTCAACGTCGAGGTGGGCGCGCACATCTCGCACTCCGAACTCTTGGACCATCACCATGCGGTGATCTACGCGGTGGGTGCTGCGGGAGACCGCAAGCTCGAGATCCCGGGTGAGGATCTGCCGGGAAGTCACGCGGCCACGGAGTTCGTCGCCTGGTACAACGGCCACCCGGGATATGCCGACCGAACTTTCGACCTCTCCGGAGAGCGAGCGGTGATCGTCGGAAACGGCAACGTCGCACTCGACGTCGCGCGAATCCTGGTGACCGACCCTGACAAGCTTGCGAAAACGGACCTCGCCGAGCATGCATTGGAAGCGCTGCGCAACAGCAAGATTCGTGAGGTCGTCATTCTCGGACGGCGTGGGCCGGCGCAGGCCGCGTACACCAACCCCGAACTGTTGGCACTCGGACAGATGGCGGACGTGGACGTAGTGGTCGACCCGGTCGAGGCCGAACTCGACGAGGCCAGTCAGGCATTCGTGGACAGTGATGCTGCCGAGCCGTCCGTGTTGCTCAAGGTCAAGCAGGCGCAAGAATTTGCTTCACGTACTGCTGATCCGTCTCGCAAGAGGATTGTTCTGCGGTTCCTCACCTCTCCCGTCGAGATCCTCGGTGACGACGCGGTCTCTCAGGTGCGCATCGTGAAAAACGAGCTGGTTGCAACGCCGACCGGTCAGCTCTCCGCCCGACCCACCGAAACCGAGGAGACGATCGACACTTCGCTGGTGCTTCGGTCGGTGGGATACCGCGGTACGCCGATGGCCGACTTGCCTTTCGACGACGCTCGCGGCGTGATCCCCAACGAGAACGGCCGAGTGATCGACACCGAGACCGGCACACCGATCCCGGGTGTCTACGTCGCGGGTTGGATCAAGCGCGGACCGACGGGCGTGATCGGCACGAACAAGTACTGCTCCGCGGAGACCGTTTCGATGATCTTCGACGACTTCGCAGGTGGACGCCTCGCCAATCCCACCGAGGATGCCGACAAGTTGCAGGTTCTGCTGGCAGACAGGTCGCCGGATCAGGTGGACTATCAAGGTTGGCAGCGTATCGACAAGGCAGAACGTGCATCCGGTGCCGCAGCCGGACGGCCGCGAACCAAACTCATCTCCATCGAATCCATGTTGGCGGCTGCCCGCAGCGAGGGATAGCAACGGTTGGGCGAACATCCGAATTGCTCGATTGCCGCATTTGTGTGTTAATGACTATGGAAATGTGCGGTTTGCTCTCTTCGGCGTGCTCGGGTGTGTAGGTGTGCGCCCGGCGGGTGCGTCCGAATGGTGCATCGGCATCGGTACCAGGCGGGTATCGATGCCGGCCGCGCACGATCCACGTGAGTACGTGGTCAGTCGAGCGAAGGTAGTGACATGGGCAGCAAACAGGGTCGTCGGACGTCGCGGGTTGCCGTGGCAATCGTCGGAGCGGTGGCTGCCGGCCTCGCTCTCGCCGGACCTTCCGCGGCTGTTCCTCTCTTTCCCGGTGGACCCGACATTCCGTTGCCCGTGATCCCCGGCGTTCCGTACCTCGACCCGGCAATTCCGGTTCCGGGCATCCCCGGTACGCCGATTCAGGCGCCCATCGGTGCCCCCAACTTCTCCGCACCGTCGCTCAACCCGTCCGCGGGCGAGACCGTCGGCATCGCGCAGCCGATCATCATTCGTTTCAACGAGGCCGTCGATGACCGTGCGACGGCCGAACGCGCTATTCGTGTGACCGCCAATCCGCCGGTCGAGGGCAACTTCTACTGGATCAACAACAGTCAGGTCCGTTGGAAGCCGGCACAGTTCTGGCCGGCGAACATCTCCGTGACCGTCGACGCCGGCGATTCGCACTCCACATTCAACATCGGTGACGCACTCGTCACCGTCGCGGACGACAACACCAAGCAGGTCACCGTCACCCGCAACGGCGAGGTGGTGCGCACCATGCCGACGTCGTTCGGCAAGCCGGGACACGAAACACCGAACGGCACGTACATCGTCGGCGAGCAGTTGCGTGACATGTACATGGATTCGTCCACGTACGGCGTTCCGATCGATTCTCCGGAGGGTTACCGCACCTACGTCGAGTACGCGACGCGAATTTCCTACAGTGGCATCTTCGTCCATGCTGCTCCGTGGTCGGTTGCGCAACAAGGTTTCACCAACGTCAGCCACGGCTGCCTCAATGTCAGCACCGAGGATGCCAAGTGGTTCTTCGAGAACGCAGGCAAGGGCGACCCGGTGATCGTGCAGAACACCGCAGGTGGAGTCCTCAGCGGCGCCGACGGATTGGGTGACTGGAACCGCTAGACCTCGTCGACGAAGGCCCTGCGCGAGAAGTATTCGCGCAGGGCCTTTTTCGTGTCGCGTTCAGCTCGAGTGTCTTGTACGTTCACCATTCATTCTTTGCGGGCGGTCAGACTGCCTCAGTGAGATCGAGTCCGGAAAGAACGCTGCCCACTTCAGGCAAGCCAGGTCTGTGGGGCAGACCATGGCGTGACTACGCGCTCTTTGCGCTCTTGGTAGGTCCCAATCTCGCGTTGCTGATCTTGTTCACCTATCGTCCGTTGGTCGACAACATCCGACTTTCGTTCTTCGACTGGAACATTGCGGACCCGAAGGCGACGTTCATCGGTCTGAGTAACTACCGCGAGTGGTTCGGACGAAGCGACACCTGGCAGATCGTCACCAACACAGTGGTATTCACGTTGGTCACCGTCGTGGGTTCGATGGTCATCGGCTTGGCGTTGGCCATGCTGCTCGATCGCAAGCTCGTCGGGCGAAACCTGGTCCGATCGGCCATCTTCGCTCCCTTTGTGATCTCCGGTGCCGCGATCGGTGTGGCGTTTCAGTTCGTCTTCGACCCCAACTTCGGATTGATCCAGGATCTCCTGCACCGTGTCGGACTCCAATCGCCCGACTTCTATCAGGATCCCCACTGGGCACTGTTCATGGTGACGGTGACGTACATGTGGAAGAACCTCGGGTACACGTTTGTCATTTATCTCGCTGCGCTGCAGGGAGTTCGGCAAGAGTTGAACGAAGCCGCCGAAATCGACGGCGCCAAGCCGTGGACAAAGTTCCGCCGCGTGCTCCTGCCTCAGTTGCGCCCGACGACGTTCTTTCTCTCCATCACCGTCATGCTCAACTCGCTCCAGGTCTTCGACATCATCAACGTCATGACCCGAGGTGGCCCGCTGGGGACGGGGACGACGACGATGGTCTACCAGGTTTACAACGAGACGTTCCGAAACTTCCGGGCGGGCTACGGCGCGACGGTTGCCACCATCATGTTCTTGATCCTGCTGATCATCACCGTCTACCAGGTTCGTGCCATGGATCGGGGAGAAGAGAAATGACAGCGGTAGAGGAAAAGAAAAGCGCTGCTCCGACTTCCGTCGTCCGGCCGGGCCCGGACCGCAGGAACGTGGATCGGCGTGAGGTCGGCGTCAAGATCCTCGGCTACGCGGCAATGGTGATCGCCTTGGTCATCATCGTCCTGCCGCTCTACTGGATCGTGATGACTTCGTTCAAGGAGCGACCGGAGATCTACACCCAGCCGGCAACGTGGTGGCCGTCGTCGTTGCATCCCGAAAACTATTCCGAAGCAACGACATCGGTTCCGTTTTGGATGTTTCTGCGAAACTCGATAGTGATCACGACGATTCTGTCCGCGGCGAAGTTCGTTCTGGGGACTCTCAGTGCCTACGGATTGGTATTCCTGCGCTTCCCGGGGAAAAACTTCGTCTTTCTCGGCATCATCGCAGCGTTGATGGTTCCGAACCAGATCACCGTGATCTCGAACTACGCGCTCGTGGCAGAGTGGGGATGGCGTAACACGTTCCAGGGCATCATAGTTCCGCTCGCGGGTGTAGCCTTCGGTACGTTCCTCATGCGCAACCATTTCCTCTCGATCCCTTCGGAGATCATCGAGGCGGCGCGGATGGACGGCGCCGGCCACTGGCGACTGCTCTGGCGCGTGGTGCTTCCCGTGTCGGGGCCGACGATGGTGGCGTTCGGCATCATCACGGTGGTGAACGAATGGAACGAGTACCTGTGGCCGTTCCTCATGTCCGACGATTCCTCGGTAGCGCCGCTGCCGATCGGATTGACCCAACTGCAGAACAACGACGGACTCACCAACTGGGGTCCGGTCATGGCAGGAACGGTGCTGACGATGCTACCGATCCTGGTGATTTTCCTTCTGCTGCAACGACACATGATCAAGGGCCTCACCTCCGGTGCGGTCAAGGGCTGACAGCTTTCCCGTCACAATTCTTTTTCGAGGTGCAGCAATGGCAAACATGAACAGGCGTGGTTTCTTGAGCCTCGGCGGAGCAATCGCCGCCGGCGCCGCACTGACCGCGTGCGCGGGTTCCGGCGGGTCGAGCGCTGATGCTGCGGGAACATCCGGTGCTGCGGGTGATTCCAACACCATCACCTTCTGGTCGAACCACCCGGGTAAGTCCACCGACGTGGAGAAGGAACTGATCAACCGCTTCCAGACCAAGTACCCGGACCTGAAGGTCAACTTGGTGGACGGTGGCAAGAACTACGAAGAGGTGGCACAGAAGTTCAACGCTGCACTCTCCGGCGGAGATGTTCCCGATGTGGTTGTGCTGTCGGATGTCTGGTGGTTCAACTATGCACTGGCCGGGGCAATCGAGCCGCTCGACGGACTCTTCTCCGAGGTGGGCGTCGACTCGGCCGACTACGTCGATTCGCTGCTCGCCGACTACCTTTTCCAGGGTAAGCACTATGCGCTTCCCTACGCTCGGTCGACGCCGTTGTTCTACTACAACAAGGCGGTCTGGTCGCAGGCCGGCCTTCCCGACCGTGGGCCCGCGACGTGGCAGGAGTTCGACGAGTGGGGACCTGAGCTGCAGAAGGTCGTGGGCAACGGCAAGTTGGCACACGGGTGGGGCAACGCGAAGGATTACCTCGGCTGGACCTACGAAGGCCCCATCTGGACGTTCGGCGGATCGTACTCCGACCAGTGGAATCTGCAGCTCGACAACGAGAAGACCATTGCCGCAGGGCAGTTCCTCTCCAGCATGATTCACGACAAGAAGTACGCCGCGGTCTCCACCGACATCGCCAACGAATTCGGTACCGGCATTCTGGCGTCGACCATTGCGTCGACGGGTGATCTGTCCGGCATCAAGAAGACTGCGAACTTCGACTTCGGTACCGCTTTCCTCCCCGCGGTGGACGGAACTCCCGGTTGCCCCACCGGCGGCGCCGGGCTCGCCATCCCGTCGAAGATCTCCGATCAGCGTAAGAAGAACGCGCTCAAGTTCATCGACTTCATCACCAATGGTGAGAACACGGCGTACTTCTCGCAGAACGTCGGCTACATGCCGGTCCGCAAGTCGGCAACCTCGGAGCCGAGCATGAAGGCATTCCTCGACGCGAACCCCAACTCCCGAACCGCAGTGGATCAGCTTGCGCGCACGCGCTCGCAGGACTACGCACGCGTGTTCGTGCCGGGTGGAGATCAGATCATCGGTACCGGACTCGAGCAGATCGCTCTCCAGAAGGCCGACGTCGCATCGACATTCGCTGGCGTCGCGACCCAGCTGCAGCAGATCATCGACCGGCAGATCACCCCCAAGCTGCCGAAGTAGTAGGAGAGAACACTCATGGCCAACGTGCAATTCGCGGGAGTAACGCACCGCTACGAAGGAACCGATCGACCGGCAGTCGACCGTCTCGATCTCGACATCGCCGACGGTGAGTTCCTGGTACTCGTAGGACCTTCCGGTTGCGGTAAGTCCACCAGCCTGCGAATGCTCGCCGGTCTCGAATCCGCGTCGGACGGCCGGATCGAGATCGGCGGCACGGACGTCACGCACCTCGCTCCGCGAGCACGTGACGTCGCCATGGTGTTTCAGAGTTACGCGCTGTACCCGAACATGACCGTCGAACAGAACATGGGTTTCGCGCTCCAGAATGCCGGAGTGGGAAAGACGGAGCGCCGGGAGCGGGTACTCGAGGCCGCGCGGATGCTCGAACTCGAACCCTTGCTCGGGCGTAAGCCGGCAAAGCTGTCGGGCGGGCAACGTCAGCGAGTTGCCATGGGTAGAGCCATCGTTCGCCATCCCAAGGTGTTCTGCATGGACGAACCGCTCAGTAATCTGGACGCCAAACTGCGCGTCAGTACGCGGTCACAGATCGCCGCCCTGCAACGTCGGCTCGGCACCACAACGGTCTACGTCACCCACGATCAGGTGGAAGCGATGACGATGGGAGACCGGGTGGCGGTCATGCTGGACGGTCGCTTGCAGCAGGTGGCGAAGCCGCGCGAACTCTACGACAACCCCGTCAACACTTTTGTGGCCGCCTTCATCGGGTCGCCGGGCATGAACTTGATCGAAGCGCCGGTCGAGGGCACCGTCGCAGTGGTCGGTGATCTACGGATACCGCTGCCCACCGGGGCGTCCGAGCGGGAACGGGTCGTCGTGGGAGTTCGCCCGGAGTCGTGGGATCTGGTGGGAGCGTGGCGAAAGGGCTCGCTGGCCGTGGATGCCGACCTGCTCGAAGAGTTGGGCGCCGAATCGTTCGTGTACGCGAAGGGCGCTCCGGATTGCCAGTGGCAGAGTCGATCCGGACGGATTGTCATTCGCGTCGACCGGAAGATGTCCGTGACACCAGGGGAGTCGCTTCACCTGCTGCCCAAATCAGGTGAGGTGTACTTCTTCTCCGCGGAGACCGGGGTCCGTCTGTAGCGATACTGTGTGCGGCATGACCGTCGCGCGTTCGCTGCTGTTGTTCGTTCTCGCCGCGCTGCTCGAAATCGGGGGCGCGTGGTTGGTGTGGCAGGGAATTCGCGAGCACAAGGGTTGGATCTGGGTAGGGCTAGGCGTCATCTCGCTCGGCCTCTACGGCCTGGTCGCGACCATGCAACCTGATGCCAACTTCGGCCGTATCCTCGCCGCGTACGGCGGCATCTTCGTTGCGGGGTCGCTGCTCTGGGCGGTGGTGATGGACGGATTTCGCCCGGATCGCTTCGACATCGTCGGTGCGCTGATCTGTCTGGTCGGTGTCGGGGTGATCATGTACGCCCGGTAAGGCCTTCGGCCCCGTGCGCGCTCAGAGAGTCCAGAGGGTCCTTAAGCGCGCACAGGGGCTTGCCCCACTTACCAGATCTTCACACGCTTCTCCGGTTCCAAATACAGTGCGTCACCGGGCTTGACGTCGAACTCCTCGTGGAACGTGTCGAGGTTGCGGACGACGCCGTTGCACCGGAACTCCGGCGGCGAGTGCGGGTCGACGGCCAGGCGGCGAAGCGCTTCGGCCTCCCGAGCCTTCGTGCGCCACACCTGCGCCCACCCGAAGAACACGCGCTGCAAGCCGGTGAGTCCGTCGATGACCGGCGGTTCGGTGCCTTCGGTTGCGATCTTGTACGCCGCGATCGCGATCGACAGTCCGCCGAGGTCGCCGATGTTCTCGCCGATCGTGAACTCGCCGTTGACGTGGTGGCCTGGCAGTTCCTTCGGCTCGAATTCGTTGTACTGCTCGATGAGAGCCTTTGTGCGCTTGCCGAATTCGCTGCGATCCTCGTCGGTCCACCAGTCGACCATGTTGCCGTCGCCGTCGTACTTCGCGCCCTGATCGTCGAAGCCGTGACCGATCTCGTGTCCGATGACTGCGCCGATGCCGCCGTAGTTGGCAGCGTCGTCGGCTGCCGCGTCGAAGAACGGCGGCTGGAGAATGGCTGCGGGGAACACGATTTCGTTCATGCCCGGGTTGTAGTAGGCGTTGACGGTCTGCGGCGTCATGAACCACTCGTCACGGTCGACGGGGCCGCCAAGCTTGGCCAGGTCACGGTCGTACTCGGCGGCGTATCCACGACGGTAGTTGCCCACCAGGTCGGTAGCCGAGATCTCGAGACCGGCGTAGTCCCGCCACTTGTCGGGGTAACCGATCTTCGGAGTGAACTTCTCGAGCTTGGCCAATGCGGCCTCACGCGTCTGCGGGCTCATCCACTCGAGGTCGGAGATGTTGCGGCGGTACGCCTCCTGCAGGTTTGCGACCAGTTCCAGCATCCGGGTCTTGGCCTCTGCGGGGAAGTGCCGATCGACGTAGAGCTTGCCGACGGCCTCTCCGAGCAGATCCTGAACCAGGCTGACCCCGCGCTTCCAGCGCTCACGGTTTTCTTCGGTCCCGGACAGCGTGGTGCCGTAGAACGCAAAGGTTTCGTCGACCAGGGCCGAATGCAGGTAAGGGGAGCGGGCATGAAGCACCTTCCACGCCGCCCATGCCTTCCAGTCGTCGAGTGACTCCGACGCCCAGAGTGCGGTGAAGGTGTGCAGGAAGTCCGGCTGACGGACGACGATCTCGGCGAACTTCTCCGAATCGGCGCCGAGACCCGACAGCCACGCGGCCCAGTCCAGCCCGGGGTTCTGCTCGGTCAGTTCCTCGAAGCCCACGAGGTTGTAGCTCAGATCTGCGTCACGACGCTTGACGACGTCCCAGTGCCCGGCCGCGATCTTCTTCTCGAGTTCGAACACACGCTGTGCGTCGTACCCGACGCCGGCGAGGGCGAACATCTTGTCGATGTGCGCGACGTACTTCTCGCGGATTTCCGCGTAATTGTCCTCGCGGTAGTACGACTCGTCGGGCAGGCTGATGCCCGACTGGCTGAAGTGAATCAGGTATCGCTCGGAGTTCTTGGCGTCGGTGTCGACGTAGTGAGAGATGGCGCCACCGACGCCGACGCGCTGGTGGCGTCCGATCACGGTGGCCAACGACGACCGGTCCGGCGCATCGGCGACGGCGTCGAGCTCGTCGTCGATGGGGCTGAGGCCTGCAGCTTCCACAGCGTCGGCGTCCATGAAGCTCGAGTACAGGTCACCGATGCGCTGAGCATCGGTACCGGCGGCGGAGTTGGACTCCGCGGCTTCGGTGATGATGGTCTGTACGTCTTCTTCGGCCTTGTCGTAGAGCGTGCGGAACGCCCCGTCGACGGCGCGGTCTGCCGGAATCTCGTATTCGGCGAGCCATTTTCCGTTGACGTGGACGAACAGATCGTCCTGCGCCCGTGTGTCGCCGTCGAGGTGGGTGAGGTCGATGCCTGAGCGATGAGCCGTGGTCATTTCTCCATCCTTACACGATCATGACGAACTGCTCGGTGTGTGCATGATCGCTCCGAGCCCCAGTTCAACTATTGCGCTGGGCAACGTCGGTATGGCGTGGCACGATCGATTACGTGACCAGCAGACCTGCCGCAGATCCGCACCTGCAGGACCTCGCGCGACTACGACGCGTTCGTGACCGTATCGACCGCGAGTACGCACGGCCTCTGGACGTGGAGGCGCTCGCGCGGGGAGTGAACATGTCTGCGGGGCATCTCAGTCGTCAATTCCGCCAGGCGTACGGCGAACCTCCGTACGCCTACTTGATGACGAGGCGAATCGAGCGAGCGATGGCGTTGCTGCGGCGCGGAGACCTCAGTGTCACGGACGTCTGCTTCGAGGTCGGTTGCAGCTCTCTCGGCACTTTCAGCAGTAAGTTCACCGAATTGGTGGGGGTTCCGCCCAGTGTCTATCGGCGCGAGGCCGAGCAGTCGACGGCCGGAATGCCGTCCTGTGTGTCGAAACAAGTCACCAGACCGATCAGGAATCGAGAAGCGCAGACCCCACAACCGCAATTAACGTGATCGCCATGGACATCACCATTCACTCGAGTTTCCTTCCGCAGGACGACCCTGATGCCGCCCTGAACTTCTATCGCGACACGCTCGGCTTCGAGGTTCGCAACGACGTCGGTTACGACGGGATGCGTTGGATCACCGTGGGGCCGCCCGGCCAGCCCGGCACCTCCATCGTGTTGCATCCGCCGGCCGTCGATCCCGGCATCACCGACGAGGAGCGCCGCACCATCATCGAGATGATGGCCAAGGGCACCTACGGCGGACTTCTCCTGGCCACCAAAGATCTGGACGACACGTTCGAGCGGCTTCAGGCCGGCGACATCGACGTCGTCCAGGAACCGACCGAGCAGCCCTACGGCGTTCGCGATTGCGCCGTCCGCGACCCAGCGGGAAACCTGATCCGTATCCAAGAACTGCGCTGAGACCGTCAACTGCGCTGAGACCGTCGGCGATCGACTGACAGATGGAGACACGATGACTGCCCTGCACACTGCAGACAGCCACGATTTGATCCGCGTGCAAGGTGCGCGGGTGAACAATCTCGAAGACATCAGTGTCGAGATCCCGAAGCGGAGGCTGACGGTCTTCACCGGCGTCTCCGGTTCGGGGAAGAGTTCGCTGGTGTTCAGTACGATCGCCGCGGAATCGCAGCGGATGATCAACGAGACCTACAGCGCTTTCGTTCAAGGATTCATGCCGACACTCGCGCGGCCGGACGTCGACGTTCTCGACGGCCTGACCACCGCGATCATCGTCGATCAGCAGCGGATGGGCGTCGACCCTCGTTCGACCGTCGGAACTGCAACCGACGCCAACGCGATGCTTCGCATCCTGTTCAGCCGTCTCGGAAAGCCTCACATCGGTTCGCCCCAGGCGTTTTCGTTCAACGTCGCCTCCGTCTCCGGTGCGGGCGCGGTCACCATGGAACGTGGTGGCCGCCAGACGAAAGAGCGTCGCAGCTTCAAGATCACCGGCGGCATGTGCCCGCGGTGTGAGGGACGGGGGGCGGTCAACGATTTCGATCTGACCGCGCTGTACGACGACACCAAGTCGCTCAACGAGAGTGCGATCACGGTCCCCGGTTACAGCATGGAGGGTTGGTACGGCCGGATCTATCGCGGCTGCGGTTTCTTCGATCCCGACAAGCCGATCAAGAAGTACACGAAGAAAGAACTGAACGACCTTCTCTACAAAGAGCCGACCAAGATCAAGGTCGAAGGAATCAACCTGACGTACACGGGTCTGATTCCGCAGATTCAGAAGTCGTTCCTGGCCAAGGACGTCGACGCGATGCAGCCCCACATCCGGGCTTTCGTCGAGCGGGCGATCACGTTCACCACCTGCCCCGAATGCGACGGCACGCGACTGAGCGAGGGGGCGCGGTCGTCGAAGATCAAGGGCGTCAACATCGCCGACGCCTGCTCGATGCAGATCAGCGATCTCGCGGAATGGGTCAGCGGACTGAAGGAACCGTCGGTCGCGCCGTTGCTCACGACGCTCGGTGAAACGCTCGACTCGTTCGTGGAGATCGGACTCGGCTACCTCAGCCTCGATCGGCCGTCGGGAACCCTCTCCGGCGGTGAAGCTCAGCGCACCAAGATGATTCGTCACCTGGGTTCCTCGCTCACCGACATCACGTATGTATTCGACGAGCCCACCACCGGCCTGCATCCGCACGACATCGCGAGGATGAACGACCTACTGCTGCGTCTGCGGGACAAGGGCAACACGGTGCTCGTCGTCGAGCACAAGCCGGAGACGATCGTGATCGCCGACCACATCGTCGACCTCGGTCCGGGCGCGGGTAGCGCGGGCGGAAACGTCTGCTTCGAGGGCACCGTCGACGGTTTGCGTGCCAGCGACACCGTCACCGGCCGTCACTTCGACGACCGGGCCGCAATCAAGGAGACCGTGCGCGAGTCCACTGACGCAATCGAGATTCGTGGAGCGAACTCGCACAACTTGCAGGATGTCGACGTCGACGTACCGCTGGGCGTACTGGTCGTGGTCACCGGTGTCGCGGGGTCGGGCAAGAGTTCGCTGATCCACGGCTCGCTCGCGAAACGCGAAGATGTGGTGTCGGTCGATCAGAGCGCGATCCGTGGCTCGCGTCGGAGCAACCCGGCAACGTACACCGGGCTGCTCGACCCGATCCGCAAGGCATTCGCGAAGGCCAACGGCGTGAAGCCGGCGCTGTTCAGTGCCAACTCCGAGGGCGCCTGCCCGACGTGCAACGGCAACGGCGTCATCTACAGCGACCTGGCGATGATGGCCGGCGTTGCCACTCTCTGCGAGGAGTGCGAGGGCAAGCGCTTCCAAGCCGAGGTACTCGAATACAAATTCGGTGGCAAGGACATCAACGAGGTTCTCACGATGTCGGTAGCCGAGGCCGAGGAGTTCTTCGGCGACGGTGAGGCCAAGACCCTCGCTGCGCACAAGATCCTTGTCCGACTGGTCGATGTGGGGCTCGGATACCTCACGATCGGCCAGCCGCTGACGACGCTGTCGGGCGGTGAGCGTCAGCGCATCAAGCTGGCAACGCACCTGGGCGAGAAGGGCGGCGTGTACGTTCTCGACGAGCCGACCACCGGACTGCACCTGGCCGATGTCGAGCAGTTGCTCGGCCTGCTCGATCGACTCGTCGATTCCGGCAAGTCAGTCATCGTCATCGAGCACCACCAAGCGGTGATGGCGCACGCCGACTGGATCATCGACCTCGGCCCTGGTGCCGGTCACGACGGCGGTCGGATCGTCTTCGAGGGCACTCCCGAGGAACTGGTCGCCGACGGCTCCACCCTCACCGGAAAGCACCTCGCGGCATACGTCGGCGGCTGACCTGGCTCCTCCCTCAGGCGTCGATACCCAGGTTGATGACGGCGAGGTAGGAACCGTCCGACTGCTTTTCGACGGTCATGAGGCCGGTGTCGTCGTAGATGCCGTCACTGGCGTTGTTCGTGTTGTTCTCACGACCGGTGTGCTCGCTGTACGGGGACTGTGAGTACACCTCGTCGAGGAGCGTCTCGTCGAAGAAGGTCTGCGACGTGAGGACCGTTTTCTTGTCGATGTGCACCTTGACGTGGATGTGCGTCGTGCGGCCCATGTACCAGCCGGGGAAGATCGTGGTGAACTGCGCGATGCCGTTTGCATCGGTGGTCTGGGCCCCGCGTAGGTAGGTGCCGTCGTCGGTGGTGGTGGCTTCGGTGTCGCCGACGCTGTACGAACCGTCCGACGTCTCACCGGAACCACCCATGTCGCCGCCCATCCCGCCGGGTGCGCCTGACGGAGGTTCCCCCATTCCGCCGCCGGGTGCCCCTGACGGAGGTTCCCCCATTCCGCCGGCCGGGGGAGTTCCGCCGCCACCGCCGCCGTTGGCGCTCAGGGAGCCGGATTCGAAACCGGAGTACACGCCGCCGGCGTCGCAGTGCCAGATCTCGACGACGGCGTTACCGACCGCGCCGATACTGCCGTCGGCGTTGCACTGGCTGTTGTCCTGCACACGCATCGCCACCTGCAGCGTGGTGCCCGGACGGTCTTCGCGGATGTCGCCGCGAATGGAGTCGACGTCGAACCAGTAGGGGCCCTGTGTCTCTTCCTTACTCATGGCGCACTGCGGTGCCTTGGCCAGAAGTGCGGTCACGGCATCGCCGGACGTGGCCGCAGCGGAAGTGCCGGAAGCTGTTGTCGTCGATGCAGCCGCAGCCGACGTAGTCGTGGAAGTGCCACTGTTGCCGGAACAGGCTGCGATGAGCCCGCCCAGGCTGATGGTTCCGCCGAGTGCGAGGGCCCGTCGACGGCTCACGCGTAGCCGGCTTGCTTCGATGTCTTTGTTCACGCCGCTGTACCTCCATTGTGTGGGCTGTTGTCTCAATGGTGGACGGGCGACCTGGTGCGGAACTGGTTATCCGCTGTGAACTTGCTGGGAGAGCATCTGAATGCTCGAGGTGGCCCGTACGTAGACCTGTCCGCCGGCGTCGACGATGCGAGTTTCGATCAGTGCGAGCCTGCGCCCGGCACGAATCACGACGGCCTCGGCGCGCATGATCGGCCCACCGATGTCGGGGGAGCGCAGGAAGTCGATCTTGTGGTCTAGGACGCGATAGTCCTGATCGACGCTGGTCAGCGTCTGCGCTGCCAAACCGGTGATGGCATCGACCGCTGAGATGAGGACACCTCCCTGAACGGCGCCCAACGGGTTGGCCATCCAGGCGACCGGGGCGAACTCGCCCACGACGGAACCCGGGGTCACGTCGACGACCGCAAGATCGAGGAGCCCGGCGAGCGGACCGCGTTCGAGTTCGCCGTCGCGGATTCCTTCGACGACGTCGGACCCGGACAACCCGCTCAGGTTGCTTGTCTTCTCCGGCGTCGGGACGGGCAGCGGCTCACCCTCCACGTAGTCGTCGATTCCCACGACGGGAGGACGCGAGACCACCATGGCGCGGCCGGCCATCACCGCCAGGAGCGAGCCGTTCTCGTCGCGAAGTTGACCGGACGCGAGCCCGACGCCGTCGTCGAGATGCACGAGTGTGCCGGTGGCGCCGACGTCTGCGACAGCGGGGATGTCGGCGCCCGCACTGACTGTGACCTGCGCGAGCACGGACTGATGGCCCGAGGTCAGTCCCGAGTACACCGCGCCGCCCATGGCACCGTCGATCATGACTCCGATGGAACCGAGCACGGTCTTGCCACGGTGATCGTGGAATCGCTCGCCGACGGCCTGCGCGAAGGCCAGGTCCCCGGGCACGACCGACACGGCGCGCACACCCATCAACGTGTTGAGTGGGTCAAGTTTCTTGACGGGCGCGGCGGAGTTGTCGATGCTCATGCGTCGAGTATCTCCAGCGCACCCAGTCTTGCCGAGACCGGGTCTCAACCACCGACACGTGAATGCATCTCCCAGACGAGGACTTCGGCCCCGGCGTCGGAGGTCAGTTGCTGCCCACCCGAATCGCTCAACCGGACGGCATCACCCTCGTACAGTGTGCCGACGCCCTCCATCTCGGCAGTACCCTGCGCGACGAAGACGTGCAGGAACGGTGCGCTGGGAAGAGGTACCGAGGTGCCGGGCAGAATGCGCGCGACGTGCATGGCGGCGTTCTTGTTGTTGATGCGAATCGCCGAATGATCCTTGTAGCGGCCCATTCCGGAGGCAACCGGGATCAGACCGCCGCGCAGCAACTCGTCGTCGATCTCGAGTTGTTCGTACCCGGGAGTGAGTCCACCTTCGTCCGGGACCACCCACATCTGGATGAAATGCACGGGGTCGGAATGCTGTTCGCCGCCAATACGCCACGAATCGTTCTTCTCACTGTGCATGATTCCGGTACCGGCGCTCATGCGCTGGGCGAGTCCCGGATAGATGACGCCGGTGTGACCGATGGAATCCTGGTGCACGAGCGAACCGCGAAGCACCCAGGTCACGATTTCCATGTCCTTGTGCGGATGGGTGTCGAAACCGGTTCCCGCCAGTACGGTGTCGTCGTTGTTGACGAGCAGCAATCCGTGATGGGTGTTGTCGGGGTCGTAGTGCTGTCCGAACGAGAACGAATGTTTCGAATCCAGCCAGGAGACGCGGGATTTCAAGCGATCACCGGAGCGGTGCACATCGATGTGCGGTGTCGTCCGTGGGGCCTGTGCTCGACCAGATGCCATGGCTCCTCCTTCTGTGCCACCGGGATCCATCACTGCCGGATCCACCACTACCGGAATCCACCCTACGACGAACCTGCTGTGTAGTCCGAGCATTGGGCGTACTCGGTGGTGTCGTCAGTTCGTCGACGCGTGCATCTCCCACACGAGTATCTCCGCATCGTCGATCCCCTCGACTCGTTGACCACCAGTATCCTTGAGACGCAACGAATCTCCCGGACCGAGCAATCCGACTCCCTCGACGTCGACAGTGCCACTGGCAATGAAGCCGTGCACGTACGGTGCGTCCGGCAGGAATACCGACCCGCCGGTCTCTAGGCGTGCAACATGAAGGGCCGCATGTTTGTTGTGCAGGCTTATCGCGCTGTGATCACGATGCGCGGGCATCCCCGACGCCAGGGTGATCAGGCCACCGGCGTCGAGCTCGGTGTTGATGTCGAGTTCTTGATAACTCGGAGTCACTCCGGATTCGTCCGGCGGTATCCACATCTGAACGAGGTGAACGGGTTCGGTGACACGTGAGCCGTCGGCGCGCCAGCGGTCGTTGCGTTCGGAGTGCAGGATTCCGGTACCGGCGCTCATTCTTTGCGCGAGGCCTCGATGGATGACTCCGGAGTGCCCAGCGGAATCCTGGTGAACCAGGGATCCGCTGAGCACCCACGTCACGATCTCGGTGTCGCGGTGCTGATGAGTGTCGAAACCGTAGTCGGCTTCGATGATGTCGTCGTTGTTCACCAACAGAAGTCCGTGCGCGTACGCGGCGTGATCGAAGTTTCCGGCGAAGGGGAAACTGTGACGCGCCGTGAGCCAGCCGTAGTTGAGATGCGCACGTTCGTCAGCTCGTTGGACGACTATCGACGACATGTCAGCTCAGCGTCTCGTGTGCCGCCGGGATGGATCCCAGGCGTCCGGCCTGGAAGTCCTCGAAAGCCTGCATGACCTCGGACTTGGTGTTCATGACGAAGGGCCCGGCCATCGCGATGGGTTCGCGGATCGGCTTGCCGCCGAGGATGAAGACCTCGAGGGATTCGGTCCGTGAATCCTGGCGATCGGAAGCGGCGACGGTGATGGAGTCACCACGTCCGAAGACAGCTGTCTGTCCGACACGAATGGGCCGACGCTCGGCCCCGACCGCGCCTTCACCGGCGAGGACGTAGACGATCGCGTTGAACTCGGGATTCCACGGTAGCGTCAGGCTCGCACCCGGGGCCACAGTCGTGTGGGAGAGCGCGATGGGTGTGTACGTCGAACCGGGTCCGGCGTGGCCGGCGATGTCTCCGGCGATGACGCGTACCAAGGCTCCGCCGTCGGGGGAGGAGAGCAGCGCCACCTTGTTACCGGTGATGTCCTGGTACCGCGGCGCTGCCATCTTGTTGTCGCGGGGCAGGTTGACCCACAGTTGGACACCGTGGAACAGGCCGCCGCTGACGACGAGGTGTTCCGGCGGAGTTTCGATGTGGAGGATGCCGCCACCTGCTGTCATCCACTGGGTGTCGCCGCCGCCGATAATGCCGCCGCCGCCGTTGGAGTCCTGGTGCTCCATGATGCCGTCGATCATGTAGGTCACGGTTTCGAATCCGCGGTGCGGGTGCCACGGTGTGCCCTTGGGTTCGCCGGGTGCGTAGTTGACCTCACCCATCTGGTCCATGTGGATGAAGGGATCGAGGGCGGAGAGGTCGATGCCAGCGAAGGCGCGGTGAACGGGAAAGCCTTCACCTTCGTATCCGACCGGTGCGGTGGTGATGCTCTTGACGGGGCGGTCGACTGCTGACTCTGCCGGCTCGTCGAGACGGGGCAGGGCCAAGATGTTCTCGACTGTCACAGCAGGCATGTCGTACTCCTTGTATCCGTGAAGCTGATGTCAGGTAGTTGATTGTTCAACTATCTCATCAGGAGTCAACAAAGTCGAGCCCCGGGTATTCCCGCGGCTCGACTGGTGTTCGGATCAGCCTGTCGTCTGGATCAGCGCAACATGCTGCCTAGGGTCTTTGCAGCTGCCATGACCTCGGCGCCCAGCGCTGCTTGGTCCTCGGAGTCGAAGACGGAAATTCCGAGGCTGGAGATGGCGTCGCGGCGTCGGCCGGGGATCACCGCCGAGATTCCCAGGACGGACGGGATGACCTCGCCGACGGTCACTGCGTAGCCGCGTGCGCGTGCCGCCGTCACTTCCTCTCGTTCCCCGCTCGTCGGCGGGAGTGAGGCAAGGATGGAGAGCCCGGCGGAGCCGCGGTCGATCGGATCGACCTGCCCTGGGTGAAACGCGACGTGAACCTTGGCGCTGCGCGGTTCGACCACCATCAGCGCGCGCACTTCGGTGTCGCTCTCGCGGACCACCAGGTGCGCTGTCGCCTCGGTGGCCTCGGCGAGTTCTTGAAGTATCGGGCGAGCGAGAGTGCGCAAATCCTGTTCCACCGGTTCGGCGAGGGTGACCAGGCCGGCGCCGAGAGTGACACGCTTGAAGGAGTCCTTGCGGCACAGGTGATGAGCCTCGAGCGTGCGGATCAACCGATGTGCGACGGTTCGGTGGACTCCCACGCCGTCGGCGATGTCGGTGACCGACAAGCCGTGCGGATAGGACGTCAGGAGTTCCAAGATCTCGAGTCCGTGGTGCAGCGTTTTCGACATGCTCGAGTCCACTTGAACTGCACTTTTGCGCGGTCGGTGTTCCTCGCTCAGCTCTGACATCAAATCCCTTTCTTGACGTTTGTGAGGTATGCCACCTACGCTTTGAACATATCGCACAGTGTGTGCGATTATCGCACACTTTACGAAGCTGCACAACCTTCGGGTGGATGCAGCGCAGCGTGTTCGGAGAGAACCTTCATGAGCAACTACCGCGTCGTGGCAACGGAGGACGTTGTCGCAATCCATCAGCTGTACGGCCACCAGAGTCATTGCATAGACTCTGGGCGCCAGCAGGATTGGGCGCAGACATTCACCGAAGGCGGTGAGTTTCATTCCCCCAGTTATCCGGAACCCGTGGTCGGTTTCGACGACCTTGCGGCTTTTGCTGCTCGCTTCTACGCTGCGGCGGAAGCTGCCGACGAGGTGCATCGTCACGTTCTGACCAATGTCGTCGTCGAGGCGGTGGACGAGAGTGCTCTGGCAGTGCGCGGGTACCTGCAGATCGTTGCCACCGCTCGCGGCGGCGAGTCGCGACTGGTGCGGATGACGACTGTCGCTGATCGTGTGGTTCGGGTCGGTGCGGAGTGGAAAATCGCCCGCCGCACCGTCTTCCGTGACGACGCGCCCCGAGCGTCCGAACACGCTTGAAGTACCGAAATGTTTCTTGCACAACAATATTCAGTAGGAGAAGTTCATCATGACCGAAAGCTCTGACCAGACGAACCCGGGCCGCACCGTAGTGACGCAGATGTCGGCGGTATACCCGGAGTTGGCAGGCAAGGTCGCAGTGGTGACCGGCGCGGCCCAGGGAATGGGTGCGACGTTCGCCGAAGGACTGGCAACACGCGGCGTACATGTCGTCGGCGCCGACATCAACGAAGAGCAGATGCTCGCCACGGCCACGCGAATCAACACGAACCTGGAGTCGAATGCACTGGCGGACAAGCCGGGTCGCGTCGTCGGAGCCCGGGTCGACGTCACCAAGCCGGACGAGCACGAGTTGCTTGCCCAGTTGGCACTGAAGGAGTTCGGCCGGGTTGATTTCTGGATCAACAATGCGGGAATCTTCCCGTTCGCACTGGCCGAGGAGATCACCCCGGAACAGATCGGGGCTACGTTGAGCGTCAATGTCGAAGGAGTGCTCTACGGCGCTCAGGCCGCGGCGCGGCACCTCGGTCCCGGCGGCGCCATCGTCAACATGTCCTCGGTGTCGGCGCTGCGTGTGCGAAAGGGGAGAGGGGCATACTGCACGTCGAAGGCTGCCGTCGCGCACCTCACGGAGTCTCTTGCAGTGGAGTTCGGCGACAAGGGTATTCGGGTCAACTCCATTGCGCCCGGTTACATCGACACGGCGATGACGAAGTGGGTCCAGGAAGATCCGATCGCGCTCGCGAACGCACTCGACGCGGTACCGCTGCATCGTCTGGGCTCGCCCGAAGAGGTCTTCGGCCCGCTGCTGTTCCTGCTCTCGGACAGCGCGCGCTACGTCACCGGGCACAGCATTGCGGTGGACGGTGGTTCGCGGCATGTCTGAGTCCATGAAATATCCCGGCGTCGTTCTCGTTACCGGCGGTGCTGCCGGGATGGGAGCGCATCACGCGCGCACGCTTGCCGCGCGCGGTTCGCATGTCTGCATTGCCGATGTTTCGGATTCATCCGGCGTGGTCGACGACATTGTCGCCGCCGGCGGATCAGCGTCCGCTCATCTTCTCGACGTCACCGATGCCGATGCCTGGGACCGGGTTGTCGACGAAATTCGCACCACCCGTGGGGAACTCGGCGGACTGGTCAACAACGCCGGCATCTCGCGTCGGCTCGAATTCATGGACACCCCGAACGACATCTGGGAGCTGACCATGAAGATCAACCTCTTCGGCCCGTTCTACGGTATGAAGGCGGTGGCGCCGCTGATGCGAGAGAGTGGCGGCGGATCGATCGTCAATATCTCGTCCATCGCCGGTCAGATCGGATACTTCTCTCCGGCATACTCGTCGAGCAAGTGGGGTCTGACCGGTCTGTCGAAGTCGGCCGCAGGCAACTTCGCGCAGTGGGGGATTCGCGTCAACTCGGTGCACCCGGGGCTGGTCGGTACGGCGCTGCTCGGCGGCGCAAACGACTTCGTCGCCGCGTCACTGAAGTCGGTTCCCTTCGGACGCATGGGAACTCTCGACGAGATCACCGAAGCAGTGCTGTTCCTGCTCTCGAACAGTTCGACCTACACCACCGGAACGGAACTCACTGTCGACGGCGGGTTGGTGTCGAACGGTCTTTACCACCGCATCATCGCGGAGACTGGAGAACTTTCATGACCGAGCACTGGGACGTCGTTGTCATCGGTGGCGGCGGAGCAGGTCTCGCCGCTGCGGTGTCGGCAGCTGAAGAAGGCGCATCCGTTCTGCTGTTCGAATCCGAAACCGAACTCGGTGGATCCACCGCGCTGTCGGCCGGCATCTTCACGGCCGCCGGAACGAGCGTGCAGGCCGGCCTCGGCGTCGACGATTCGGCGGAGAAGTTCTTCCAGCACTACATGGACCTCAACCAGTGGATGCTCTCACCCGGATTGATTCGTGCGTTCTGCGAAAACGCCGGTCCAACACTGGAATGGCTCATCGGACTCGGCGTCGAGATTCCCGCGGCGATCTCGGGTAACGCTCACCAGCCGGGACTCGCCCAAGCCGGCGTCGAGGACGTCTGGCGCGGCCACGTGCCCAAGGATCAGGGATACGGACTGATTCAGGTGCTGGACAAGGCTCGTCGTAAGCACGGGATCGAGGTCATCTTCGGAACACGGGTGCAGAAGCTGATCGAGGAAGACGGTCGGGTTGTCGGCGTTGTCGCCGACGACATCGAGGTGCCTGCGGGCGCCGTCGTTGTTGCCTCCGGTGGATTCGCGCAAGATCCGGGTTTGGTTGAACGCCACTTCCCGGACGCGAACAAGGCTGGGGACGCATTGTTCGTCGTCGCGGCGGCGGGTAGCCGCGGAGATCACCTTCGCTTTGCCGAGGACCTCGGGGCTTCGGTGGCCGGCGACGGCTGGGGCTTGATGCTGCCCACCGTCTACTTCCAGCGATTCCATCACTGGCAGGCCGGTTTTCCGCCGAAGTCACGGATCTACGTCAACCAGGACGGCCGACGATTCATGGACGAGGACAGCTCGTACGCCGTCTCGACCGGCATCATCGACCATCAGGGTGGATACGGATGGATGATCTTCGACGAGAACGCTCGCGTGAATCTGGCTCCGGGATATGCAGATTGGAATCCCGAACGCATCGAGGAAGAAGTTGTTGCCGGTGGCACGATTCGTGCGGACACGATCGAAGACCTCGCAGTGGCAACGGGTGTTCCGGTTGCGACGTTGACGCAAACCCTGCGTCGATGGAACGAGCAACTGCCCAGCGGTCACGACGACGACTTCCTTCGCCATCGCACGTTGCGGAACAAGGGCGCTGTCGGCAACCCGGATCCTATTGCGACAGCACCGTTCTATGCCGCGAAAATCCTTCCGGCAGAGCTCGTATGTACGCATGCGGGAATGGAGATCAACACGGATGCGGCCGTGCTCGGGCGCACCGGAGTACCGATCGAGGGTCTGTACGCGGCCGGTGAGGCGGGCGCCGGAATCCTCGGACTGAGATACGTGGGCGGCGGCAATGCAGTTGCCAACGCTTTGACCATGGGCCGCGTAGCGGGACGTAATGCGGCGAACTACACCAGGACCAGCGCCGAGAGCGTGCCGGTCCATTCCATCGCGCACACCTGACGTCCGACGTCTGCGCGGCACCGAATCCAGTCAGTATCCAATCCAGGCAGGGAACAACATGTCAGAGAATGAGACCATGGCGAGAGCCGAATCCACCGAGGGCAGCAGCGTGGCAACCGAACGACAGTCGACGACGAAGGTAATTCGCGCGGCCATCGTCGGTACCGTCGTCGAGTACTACGACTTCGGTATCTACGGGTACATGGCCACGACGATCGCCGCGCTGTTCTTCGTTTCCCATGACCCGAACGCAGCACTGCTCGGTACTTTTGCAGCATTCGCCGTGGCCTTCTTCCTACGCGTGCCAGGCGGAATCTTCTTCGGCCACATCGGCGACAAGTACGGCCGCAAGAACGCCTTGTCCTGGACCATCCTCCTGATGGTTCTTGCGACAGCAGGAATGGGATTGCTGCCGACTTACGCCACATTGGGTGTGTGGGCGACGTCCATCCTCGTTCTGGCTCGTTGCCTGCAGGGCTTCGCGGCAGGCGGTGAACTCGGCGGAGCCAACGCGTTCGTCTCCGAGTCCGCTCCCAAGCGGTGGCGTGCGACGCAGACGTCGATGGTCAACACCGGCACCTACCTGGGTTCGTTGGCAGCTTCGCTCATGGCTCTCGGCCTGACCTCGGTGTTCTCGCAAGAGCAGATCCTCGAATGGGCTTGGCGTATCCCTTTTCTGCTCAGCCTGCTGATCGGTGGTATCGGTATCTGGATCCGTAGCCAGATGGAAGACACTCCTCAGTTCGAAGAACTGCAGGACAAGGGTGAGACCAAGAAGCTTCCCATCCGGGAACTGCTCAGCACGTCCGGCGGCAGCGTCGTCAAGATCATCATGCTGGGCGCACTCATTACCGGTGGCTACTACATCGCCTCGGTGTATGCCGCGACTTACCTGCAGACCACTGGTGGTCATTCGTCACGGGTTGCGTTCCTTTCCACTTCTCTTGCACTGGTTCTTGGCGTCATCACCTTGCCGATCTCGGGATACATGGCAGACAAGTACGGGCGTCGACCGGTGCTGTTCGCCGGTAGCGCCGCCGCCGTGGTTCTCGGAATTCCGATGTTCATGATGATGGCCGGTTCCGGCATCTGGCAGGCGGTAGTCGGTCAGTCGGTGCTCTTCATCTGCGTTTCCGTTGTCAACGGTGCTTCGTACGTGACCTATGTCGAAATGTTGAAAGCATCAGTGCGGTACAGCGGTCTGGCATTGGGTAACAACGTCACCAACATGTTCCTCGGTGGCACCGCGCCTTTCATCGCCACCTATCTCATCAGCTTGACCGGCAACTCTCTCGCTCCGGCCGGATACTTCGTCTTCTGTGCGGTGATCACGCTTGTCACGGTCTTCTTCATCAAGGAGACCAAGGGTGTTGAACTGCAGGTTGATTGATCATCCGGGTAGAACAGGAGCGTGACCATGTCCCTCGCTGACAAGCAAGAAATCACCGAAGTTCTATATCGCTACGCTCGGGCCGTCGATCGGAAGGATTTCGACAGCGTGGCCCTCTGCTACTTCGACGATGCGATAGACAACCACGGTGGTTACATCGGAACCGTTGACGGGCTCATCGAAGACATGAAGCTCAGACACAAGACGATCGACTCGTCGATTCACTGCATTTCCAACATACTGATCGACGTCAACGGCGATGTCGCTCAGTGTGAGTCGTACTGCTTGTGCTTTCTGCGGCAAGAGCGTTCCGGTACGGATACGGTGCAGACGCTTGCGACGATCAAATGCCGTTACGTCGACAGGTTCGAAAGGCGCCATGGTGAATGGCGAATCGCCGATCGGATCGTCGTGTTCGACGAATCCCGTGAAGACGTGATCGAGAACGTCTTACCCACGGACTGGGTGACGCAACGTCGATCCTTCGACGATCCGGTCTACACCAGGACGCCTTGACCAGTAGTGCAGACGAAGGCCTTCACACACGATGTGTGTGAAGGCCTTTCGTCTGTTCAGCGCTTGGTCAGTCCACTACATCCGGCGCCGCGACCTCGGTCAAACAGCCGTCCGAGAGTCGAAGCCAGCGTTCGACCTTCACCTCGGCCAGGAACCTCTCGTCATGACTGACCACCACTAACACCCCCTGATATGCGTTCAGGGCGCTTTCGAGTTGAGCGACACTCACCAAGTCGAGGTTGTTGGTCGGCTCGTCGAGAAGCAGCAGCTGTGGGGCCGGATCGGCAAAGAGAACGCACGCCAATGTAGCCCGCAGTCGTTCACCGCCAGAGAGTGCAGCGACGGGTAGATGAGCGCCCGCGCCTCGAAAGAGGAAGCGCGCCAGTATGTTCATGCGTTCCGGCGCCGGGAGATTCGGAGCAGACAATGCAAAGTTCTCCGCGACGGTGCGCGTGGGGTCGAGAAGGTCGAGCCTTTGCGACAGGTAGGCCACCCGGCCGTCGGCTCGCGTGATCTCACCGGAAGTCGGCGCCAAGTCCCCATTGACGATTCTCAGTAACGTCGACTTTCCGACGCCGTTCGGCCCCGTCAAGGCGATACGTTCCGGTCCTCGAATGGCCAGGTCAGCTCCGGGTTCGGCGAAGATCGCGCGATCGTCGAACGCGAATTGCATTCGCTCACCGAGGAATACCGTCCGGCCGGCGGGTACGTGGGTTCCCGGCAGTTCGAGCGAAATGGTCTGGTCGTCTCGGAGAGCTCGACCGGCTTGGTCGAGTCGTTCCTTTGCCGCGTCGACCCGGGCGAGGTGTGTCTCGTTGGCCTTGCCCGCCGACTCCTGGGCGTTGCGCTTCATGGTCCCCGCAAAAATCTTGGGCAAGCCCGCGTTCCCCAGATTGCGGGCAGCGTTACTTGCGCGTCGGGAAGCGCGTTCTCGGGCCTGCTGCAGTTCCCGCTTCTCGCGTTTGACCTCCTGCTCGGCGTTGCGGATGTTCTTCTCCGCCACTTCGCGAGCCGAACGTGCAGCAGCTTCGTATTCGGTGAAATTGCCACCGTAGAAGCTGATCTCGCCGCTGTGGAGTTCGGCGATGCGGTCCATGCGGTCGAGTAGACCTCGATCGTGGCTGACGATCAACAGACAACCATTCCACTCGTCGAGAACGTCGTAGAGCCTGCGGCGCGCCTCGAGGTCGAGGTTGTTGGTCGGTTCGTCGAGGAGAAGGACATCGGGGCGTCGCAGTAGTTGAGCCGCCAGTCCGAGCGAGACGACCTGACCTCCGCTGAGGGTGTCGAGGCGACGATCGAACGTCATGTCGCCCAAACCGAGTCGGCCGAGTTGGGCTCGCGTGCGCTCCTCGATATCCCAGTCGGACCCGATTGTCGTGAAGTGTTCTTCTTGTGTGTCCCCGGATTCGACGGCGTCAAGCGCATCAAGAATCGGGGCAATGCCCAAGACCTCGGCAACGGTCAGATCGCCCGTCAGTGGCAGATCCTGCGGAAGGTATCCGAGAACCCCGTCGACAGACACACTTCCCGAGCGCGGGTGCAGTTGACCGGCGATCAGTCTGAGCAGAGTGCTTTTCCCGACGCCGTTCTGGGCAACCAGTCCGGTTCGGCCACCGGGCACCGTGAAGGACAGTTCGTCGAAGACCGGAGTGTCGTCCGGCCAGGCAAAAGACAGATTCGAGCAAACGATATAGGTATCGGGCATGAATAGACCTCAGAAGTCGCGCGGGCGCGGCAACGCTGCTCCGCGAAGAGCCGGGTGAGTGAACGACAACATGGCCACGACGGCAGCGCTCGAAGCGTCTACCGGTGGCCGTCATGCCCGGTTTTATCCGGAGATGTCGAGTTCACCAACCATGTCTGATCCTTGTGGTCTGTGTCGTTTCATCCGACGATAACAGGAGCCGGCATTTAATCACGACCGGTATTTACGTGCGAGCGTTGTCTACATGCGAGCAATGCCGGCGCAGAGAAGTTCGACCAGTCGTCGATACACGCGATCGGGGTCGGTTCCTGCCGGTTGGCCCTCTACCGATTCGAGGATGCAGAAACCGTGCAGCGCGCTACGAAGAGACCACGCCGCCTGCTCTGAATCATCCGGGCTCAGACCGTATCCCGCGACCACCCGGTTGATGACGTCGACCACCTCGCCGACAGCCGAGACCAGATCGGGATGCGGAGCGGTGGGGTAGCGATCGGTGATGGCGTAGAGGCCGGGGTGCGCTCGGACGAAGGCGCGCCATGCGTCGGCAAGCGCCATGACGGCGTCGTCGCGGGAGAGGCCGACCGCGGCGGCGCGCAGTTGTTCGGCGAGAAGGTTGCGTGCGAGGAGGCTGAGTTGATGTTGGACGTCGTCAACCCCGTCGACGTGTTTGTAGAGGGCTGACTGCCGGACGTCGAGGGTCTCGGCGAGTTGACTCAGTACCAGAGCGTCGGCGCCTTTGCCGTCGACCAGGTCGGCTGCGGCCGCGATCACGCGTTCACGGGTAACCGGAGTTCTCATGCACGCATCTTCCCTGTATGACAGGCCTCGCGTTGGTGATACATTATCACCATGAGTGATGATGTATTGCCGGGCGCCTTGTCCGGCGACCACCTGCGCCGTCGTGACCTGCGCGTAGTCGTGACCGGTGCATGCATCCTCGGGTTGACCTCGGTGCTCTACGAACTCTCCGGGGTGTCGCCGTCGACGGGTGCGTTCTTTCGGTGCCTCTATGCGCTTGTCCCGCTCGGCGTACTCGTGCTCGTCCAGCGCCGCCGGTCACCCCGGCCGTCGACGTCGGGGCCCTGGAAGGTGAAGTCTCTACTTGCCGGCGCTTTCCTCGGAATCGATCTGGTGCTCTGGCACGAGTCGATTCATTCGATCGGGGCAGGTCTTTCGACTGTGATCCTGAATCTGCAGGTGCTGTTCGTCGCAATCCTCGGCTACGTTGTTCTGCGCCAACGGATCGGCCGGGAATTGGTCGCGAGCCTCCCGCTGCTCTTCGTCGGAGTTGCCCTGGTAGCCGGGACGAGCACCACGCTCACCGGACCGAATCCTGCTGTCGGAGCGTCGTTTGCCGTGGTCGCCGCAGGTGCCTACGCGGTCTACATCTTTCTCATGGGTCTGGCCACTCGGGCGGCGGGCAGAACGGCGTTGCCGATGTTCGTCTCGACCGGAGCCACTGCCCTCACGGCAGGTGTCTACGGCCTCGTGAGTGGAACTTTGGATCTGACGCCTTCGCTCGTAGCTCAAGGCTGGCTTGTGCTGCTCGCGTTGGTGTCTCAGGTAATCGGGTGGCTGCTGGTGGCCAGCGCCAGTCAACGTCTGCCCGCCAGTGTCGTCGCCGCCAGCCTCGTGTTGCAATCGGCGTCGGCACTGCTGTTCGGTGCGGTCCTGCTTGCGCAGACCCCGACACTTGTCCAACTCGCGGGGGCCGGAATGATTCTGGCCGGAGTGGTTGTCGCGACGCGGATACCCCCGAAGAAGTCCTCGACGACTGTTGTCGGAAAACGAATGGAGACAAGCGTATGACCACGGCGGCTGACCGCATCTACATCAACGGCGATATCAGGCCCATGGACAGTACGGTCGGCGACAACCCGACCGCAATGGCTGTAAAGGACGGCAGATTCGTCGCCCTCGGAACTGATGCCGAGATCTCGGCGTTGTCCGATCACGAAACCGCTGTCGTCGATCTCGCCGGGTCGGTGGTCGTTCCGGGGTTCATCGAGACGCACCTTCATCCGATGATGTGGGGTTTGATGCTCAGTGGGGTCGACGCAACGACGGGTGCGTGCCCCACCATCGAGGAGCTGATCACGGCGTTGGCTGCGCGGGCCGCGATCACACCAGTCGGCGAGCCTATCGAAGCCTGGGGCTTCGACGACAGCCTCGTGGCCGAAGATCGTGGCCTGACCGCAGCTGATCTCGACAAGGCTTCCACCGATCATCCGATTCTGGTGCGGCACTTGTCTGCTCACGGGATCTATGTCAACTCGGTCGCATTGGAGAAGGCCGGGATCGATGCCACCACGGTTGACCCGGAGGGCGGTGTCATCATTCGGGACAGCGACGGTGTACCCACCGGTGAGCTGTGTGAGATTCCGGCAATGTCTCTGGTACACGGCCTGGTTCCGGAAATGAATCCGGATGCATCCAAGACTGCGATGCTGCGGGCGCAGCAAGTCATGGCGTCGGTGGGCGTGACGAGTTTCCACGACATGTACGTCACGGCCGAGATGTACCGGGCGTACCGGCAACTCGATGCCGATGGTGAACTGCGTCTGCGCGCGCGTCTCTATCTGGGCCACGGGGTGCACGATCAGTTGGGTGAGCTCGCCGATCCGAGCGACCGAATCCGTGTGGGTGGCGTCAAACTCATTTCGGACGGGTCGATTCAGTTGCACACTGCTGCTCTGAGCGAGCCTTACCACGATCTGGATGGATGTCACTGCGGCGGAATGGCAATCCCGGCAGGTGCACTCGGGTCACTCGTCGAGGAGCATCACGTTGCCGGCCGGCAGGTTGCTATCCATACCAACGGTGATCAGGCCATCGATTTTGCATTGGACGCAATTACCGCGGCTCGGGCAGCGCACCCGGACGTCGAAGTCTCGCATCGACTCGAGCACGTTCAGACCTTGCGGGAAGATCAGATCGCGCGAATGGTCGAACTCGGGGTGGTCGCGTCGATCTTCGTGAACCACGTCTACTACTGGGGCGACCGGCACCGCGATCGTTTTCTCGGACCGGGTCGCGGCGAACGGATCAGTCCCGTGGCGTCGGTGGTGGCGGCCGGTCTTGCTTACGCGCTGCATTGCGACTGCCCCGTCACTCCGGTGAACCCGCTCTTCACCATGACCACAGCCGTACATCGCGTGACGCGAGAAGGTCATGTTCTGGGTGCAGATCAACGGGTTTCCGCGTCCGATGCGTTGGCCGGCTACACGAGTGCTGCCGCTCGTCTCACCGGTGAGTCATCGGACAAAGGTCGGATAGCGGTGGGACTTTTGGCGGATTTTGTTGTGCTCGACGGAGATCCGTTGCACAGCGCTTCGGCGGACTTGAATGAACTGTCGATCCTGCGCACGGTTGTCGGCGGTGAGACCGTCTTCGAGGCGTAAGGACTCCGCCTTAGTTGTTGCTCGATTGTCGCTGCTTTCAAAGCGGAGGCAATCGAGCGATCCCCAAAACAAACCAAAAGTTTGTAGAACTTGTTTCAGGTTACTTTTCGGCTGTATGGACTATCCGGGCGAAAGTTACTTCAGCAAACGGGTTGCAACAAAACGCTTCACTTTTTCAATGATCCAGGTGAGAGGCGATTCTGTAGTCAAGTTCAGGTTTCAATAAGCTTCTGGACATTCGACCAGCTTTTCGCCAAAAATTCCTGATACGTGTGGTAAAAATCTAAACGACGCAAGCGGACGTCGACAGCACGAGAGAGGAATGACCCGTTCGCGAGAACGGCTCGCAATCTTTCCGCAACACGCTCTCGCTCTGCACTTACCGCTACGACCCCTCACTGACCACGGATGAACGAAACCCTCTGCCCGTACCAGGGCGCACATGACTGGATCCGACCAGCTTTCTCACCCTGCAAGCTCCCCGCCACGGGGACCAGACGAAAAGAGTGTTCTCCATGAACAAAGCAACCAAGGGCGCAGTCGCGGCCGGTGCAGCAGCACTACTCCTCGCCGGTGGCGCGGGAACCATGGCGGCGTGGAACGCAAACGCACCCCTGAACGGCGGCACTATTTCTTCGGGCAAGCTGACGCTGACCACCCAGGGAACCCCGTCTTGGACGGTTTCGAACGCAACTGTCAACGGTGGTACCGCGGCCCCCGTCACCATCAGCACATTCAAGGTTTCCCCTGGCGACGTTCTCACGTACTCGGGCTCCGTCAAGATCGGTGCTGTGGGCAACAATCTGAGCGCGACGCTCAAGGCGGATGCTTCGACGATCACCGGAACCGGCACTCTGAAGGCCGAGATGGCTCCGGTTACGACGGCGACTGTCGGAGCGACTCCGTTGCCGACGAACGGAACAGGCGTTGTGATCACTTCCGCGAACAACGACAACGTCGTCAGCGTGAATGTTGTCTTCGACTTCACGAAGGCTCCAGCAACCAACAGTTCGCAGGACAGCCAGGTTGATCTGACGAACTTCAACGTCACTCTCGATCAGGCATAAGGCTTGCGTAAGCACTACCGTTGGTGGGCAACCGCCGCCGCGCTGGTCATCGGACTGATCTTCGTATCGGTGCAGCAGACCAGCGCGCGGTGGACGGCCGCTGAAACACTGTCCGGTGGCACGATCCAGTCCGGGATCCTCGACCTGACGGTGGGCAGTGCTGGGAGCGGCCAGAGCAGTTTCGACTTCACTGCTCTGGGCGCCACCGGTATGTTCCCCAACGCATATGCACAGGCTCCCTTGACAGTTCACAACTCCGGTAGCGTTCCACTCAATTACCGGATCCAGAACGTCACGCAGTCTTCCGCTGATGTTCCGCTCTCGTTGTCGGTGACGCCAGTGACTTCCGAAGCCGGCTGCCCTGCCCAGGGCGCAGCTGACGGCACCGCGATCTACAACGGTCCCATGGTCGGTGCTCAGACACCGACAGCTCCGGGATGGCGCACGGTTGCTGCCGGCAGTACCGAAATCTTGTGCTTGCGTGGCACTGTCGGTCCTGACGTCGCGTCGGGTGTCTCCACGAGCGTGCATTTCTCGTTCGAAGCGGAGTCGGTATGACGCACGCAGTGAAGGGTCCTGATCAGAGAACCGGTGCCTGGTGGTGGATCCGCAATATCGTCTCGTGGGTTCTGCTGCTGGGTGTTCTGGCGATTCTGTTGTCGACGGTCGTTGTTCCACGTTTGACGGGGTCGACGCCCTTCACTGTGTTGACCGGTTCGATGCAACCCACCTATCCACCCGGCACCCTCATCGTGGTGAAACCGCAAGACGCTGCCCGATTGCAGGCAGGCGATGCGATCACCTACCAGATCGAGTCCGGGAAGCCCGATGTGGTTACGCACCGCATCATCATGGCGCGACTCAACTCCGCCGGTGATCTCACCTTCGTCACTCAAGGCGATGCAAATCCGATAGCGGATCAGAATCCCGTTGTACCGGAGCAGATTCGCGGCAAGGTGTGGTACAGCGTGCCGTACATCGGATACGTGTACAACGCCATCACAGGGCAGATGCGCTCGGTGATGCTGACGGTTGTCGTTGGCGCATTATCGATCTATGCCGTGTTCATGTTCGTCGGATCGGTCCGTGACCGTACCCGGCGACGTTCTGCGTCTGCAGATTCCCAACCTTCCGAACCGAGTGCGTCGGCGCCTCGAGTTGATCAGCAAGAAAGGCACAGCCATGTCTAAGCACGAGGAGCAGCAGGCGCCCGCCTCGCTCGGTACACGTCTGGTTCGGGGCGCAACCAGCGGCCGCGCACGCGCGATCATGTCCGTGGGAATTGTTCTGGGCCTCGGCGCCGTAGGCACGATGGCTGCTTGGAGTGACAACGCCAGTGCCACTTCAGGTGTCTTCAGTACAGGAACGATGGATTTGCAGATCAACGGTGACCAGGGAAGCCCGTCATACGGATTCACCACGCTGACGAAGACAGGCATGGTTCCAGGCAACAGCATCAGCGCCATGCTCCCGGTGCAGAACAAGGGCACTTCTGCGTTCAACTACACGATGTCCGCGACTGCCAGCACCTCCACGCTTGCGCCGCTGATGAAGGTCGCCGTCTACAGCGAGGGCTCAGCGACCAATACCAACAACGTCGGAACATGCTCGGGTACCTTGATCGAGGTCGTGAAGCCGTTTACGTCCGGCGGAACCGTCAACGTAATCGCGACACCTCGTCCGCTGGCTGCGTCGACCGGCGTCGAGAATTTGTGCTTCTTGGTCACCTTGGATCCTGCAGCCACAGTTGACGTTCAGAATCAGACAGTGAGTGCCACATTCAACTTCAATGCAGCTACGGTCTGAGGCAGCGATGAGTAGCCATGAGGCTGTTTCAAGTGCTTCCCGCGGCCGGACCGGTCGTGAAATCGCGCTGACCGTCGGTGCACTCGCTGGTCTGATCTGTATCTTGTTCGCTGCTGGATCTATGTTGTTCGGAATTAAGCCATTGGTTTTCCGATCTGGTTCGATGTCTCCAGAGATCACAACGGGGGCACTGGCATTGTCAAGAACTGTTCCCGCAGTTGACGTGTCGGTCGGTGATGTCGTGAGTGTTGTCAATGACCAGGGTGTGAGGGTCTCGCACCGGGTGTACGAGATTAACTCGGTGGCGGGAAACTCGGCAGTCTTGACGCTTAAAGGCGATGCCAACCGCGAACCTGACATCATGCCGTACACCGTCACAGAGGTTGATCGAATCTTCTTCAGCGTCGGCGGATTTGGCTATGCCGTATCATGGCTGTCCGGACCGTTCGCCGTCTTCTTGGGCGGGGTGTTTGTAGGCGGACTCCTGGTGATCGCGTTCAAGTCGCCAACAAGGAGGGATGACGACGGACGCAGCACGCCTGAATTGAATGTTCTCGGCTACGGTCCGGAATCGGATGAAACGCAGACTCGGGTGCTGACGGCCGCACCCTTCAAATCGTTGATGGTTGTAGGAGCGGTTGCAGTTGCCGCATTCGGCGCGACACAGGCAGTAGGCACTAGCGCTGCGTTTACAGATACGGCGAAGGCGACTAGTTCGTTGGGGGCTGGTTACTTCCCGGCGCCGCGGGTAGGGAACGTCACTTGTGCGAACAGCGGACATCTTGGCGGGCTCCACTACGCTGCGAGAATCAGCTGGGCACATGTAGCAGCCCCACTCAGCTATCGAGTGCTTGTTCGTCGTGACAATGGATCGGTCCAAACGACGATCAATGTCAGTGCAGGTGCGACACCGGTTGGTGGCACATTGACTACCCAGATCGGCGACGCGCAGGTTGGCGATCACACGGGTTGGACGTACACCGCCGAAGTCTACACTGTGAACAATGGCGTCCCGTCGCTGCAATGGCGCGGTTACGTCCTCAAACAACCAACTATTTGGAACGTGGAGTGCAATAGCCCTGCCAATGCGGCTGCGTTGCAAGGAGATGCTGCGCGACTTGTCGCACCGACAACTACGTCGGCTGCCGAGATAACCACGACGAGTGCACCGACGACGACAGGCACGTCGACGACGGCTCCCACTACGACTGACGTGACAACCACGACCGGTGCCCCAACGACAACGGAGACCTCGACCAGCACTACGACTCAGTCGACAACTCCTACAACAACAACTGATTCGACCACCACGACAACCACAACTACGAAGCAACCGCCGGTGGCTTTGGGTGCGGCGGAAACGTCACTGACTGGCTACAACGCAACTTTGATGCAGGACGGTGCCAGCGTCGCGGTGGTGGTCACCGACAGTTCGGGTGCAGAAGTGTCGAGCACACCGGTGAGCGCCACGGCGGCCGTGATGTGGCAGTCAGACGCAGACGAGCTGTGGATCGTGGACGGCGCCAACGTCTATCGCGTCAACGCCGCAACGGGAGTCTCGGAGAAGAACCCCTCCAGCGAAGCTCCCACAGAGATCGCTGCCTGGATCGACGGGCAGAAGTGATGAATACAGAACAGACGGAATTCGGGGACGGGAGAGTTCGGATGATTGATCGCATCGTTCCCACAAGTCGATGGAATGCGCGACGTACCAGGATAATCGGCGCATCGCTGGTCATGCTCGGAGGGGCGGCATTCCTGACTGGCTGCGCTGATACCGGCTCGTTGGGTTCGTCCGGCGGCGGCAAGCCCACCACGACCACGTCCGTTCCGGCTACAACCACCCCTGTGGTGACTACTCCGGTCGAATCCGGTTCGTTGGCGCTGAAAACCGTCACCGCACCAACCTGGACGGATCAGAACGGTCCGATCGATCTGTCGACGATGGTTGTCGTGCCGGGCGACGTTCTGACCTATCACGCCAGTTTCGAGTTGGAGATCAAGGGAACTGGCATGAAGGCAAAGCTGTCGACCAGTGATCTGGGTGTCTCCGGCGGAGCGGCGCTGGTTGCCCAGTTGAAGCCGGTCACCGAAGTCAAGCTCGATGGAGTGCCAGTACCTGTCGGTGCCGACGGAACTGTGGTCAGTACGTCGAAGGACGGCAAGATCGTCGACGTGGCAATACGTTTCACCTTCGACAAGGATTCAGCGACAGCGTTGTCGATGGATCAGTCGTTGAACTTGGCGCGATTCGACGTAAATCTGGTGCAGATTCCTGCATGATGTCGGTGCGGGCGACACGAGCGCAGTAGCTGTTCAGGAGTGAGGCCGGGTAGCAGATCTGCTACCCGGCCTCACTTTGTGAATTGTTGTAGAGGTTGCTTATCCGATGAACGTTACCGGCTTGCCGAGCGACCCGACATCAAGCGATCCTGAGCTGACGGATCCAGTCTTCACTGATCCGGTGTCGAGTGAACCGAAGCTCGCCGAGCCGAAGTCAGCGGAACCGAAGCTCAGGGAACCGAAATCGAGTGACCCGGTTCCACCGGGCGTGACTGGTGTATCGGTGGAATCGAGCGTGAGGTCCACGCTCCAGTTCGGCGTGATACTGCCGTTCTGCGACGAATTCCCTGCCTCGAAGGGCATTCCGATGACGAAGGCAACCTTGGCGCTTTGGCCCGGTGCTAGGCGGACCAAGTTCAACTGGGTCCCTGGTGCGGCGACATTTCCGGTGACGGTGAGCGGATTGCCCGCGACGCCGTTGACGTCGACCCGAAGGAATGCTTCCATGCCGTCGCTGATCTCGTAATTTCCGACGTAGAAGTGCGCCTCACCTGCTCGGTCCGATGCGTTTCGGACGTAGAACGTGGTCGTGTTGGTCCCGCCTGGTATGAGTATGTCTGTGCTCCAGACGATCTTGGATGTATCTCCCCAGGTCGAGTTGTCGGCGGAGTACTGGAGGATTCCGCTATCGCCATCCGCTGCATGAGCGAGCGACGGCATCAGTGCTCCGCCCACCAGTGCAAGTGTGAAGGCCGCGAGTATCCCCGTGACTGCACTCAGTAGTGCGCCAAGCTTTCGAGATGAGTAACTGATAGTTTTCATAGCTTGAATCGTAGTCGGACATACGTCCAATCGGGAGGGATTGTGGGGAGTTATCTGTATATTGTGCAGCACTTTTCGCAAGCTTGATCTTCCAAACGAACGAATGCTGGGAATGAACTGTCGTCGATGCTGATGTGATACACAAATCGGAGTCACAGATAGCCGCTTGATAACGTCTCGGCAGTCATTGAAGGGATGGTGATCACGCCCCGAACATTCATGGAGACAACAGATTCTTCCGTTCCGCTGGCAAGCCTTTTCGAGCCGGGAATCGATCCGATCGCAGAACCCAGTTTCCAGCGCGCGTCCGACGACAACGTACTGGGCCACGGTGCTCCGGCGTCGAAGGTGTTGATAGCGTCGTGCGCACACGACGACTCACCGATGTCGCTCGTACCGGCGGCCGATGCGCGTGAGCTGGCGGACACGTACAGAAGCCGGGGGACGGACGTGAGCTATCAGCCCACCGACTGCAGTATGGATCGCGCATTCGCAGACCCCTACGGCTGGGGCACAGACCTGTTCGGGATGCAGACGATCGACTGGATAGCCCACAACTTCGACCACTGAGCGAATCAGCCGGCCAACAGTTTGTTGATCGGTGCGAGATCGAAATAGTCACGCCAGGCCACAATTTTCGAATCCGCGATCTCGAAGATTCCCATGACCGGAAGGACTACGTGTTTGTCGCCGAGGTCGAAGCGGTCGGTACGTTCGTTGAGTACAGTCGCACCGTTGGCGGACTGGTGATGAATCGTGAATTCGATCCCACCGAAGGCGGAGATGAAGCCTTCCAGGAAGTTCCTGATCTCGGCGCGTCCGACGATCGGTGACATCGGAATATTATGGTAGACAGCATCTTCACTGAAGTACGACGCGATTGTCTCGGCGCTACCTAGTTTCCACTCGGCGCAGAAGGCAGTGACGAGTCCTTCGGGGCTCATGGTGTGACCTCTCGGTGTGGTGAGACGTTCAAGTGCAAACTTTGATGCCGGCGTACGAACATGCTCGGGACCCAACGTGGTGGGGATTCGGAATCGATTGTGACGTGCGAACTGTTTTCGAGAAGGACTGCGATCGCGGTCTTTGCTTCCAGACGAGCCAGCGCGGCCCCGACACAGAAATGTGCTCCTTTGCCGAAGGCGAAATGCGCTCGGGGATTGACCCTGTCGAGGTTCATGGCCTGTGGTTCGGTGAATGACTCAGGATCGCGGTTCGCCGAGCCCCACAAAAGTATGAGGTGACTGCCGGCAGGTAGCGCCACGTCGCCGAGTGTTGTGTCCGCGTTGATATATCGGTGATGTCCGCGAAAGGGTGACTCGAGCCTGAGCGTTTCTTCCAGGAACGCGCCCACGAGTAGAGGGTCCTCGCGTAATTGCGCCTGTATCGCGGGGCGTTCGGCGAGTAACCGTGCAGAGTTTGCGATCAGTCCGGCGGTCGATTCGCCACCCGCGCCGACGAGTTGCACCAACATCAGCACGGCCACGTCCTCGCTGAGTTCGCCTGCGTCACAGCAACGGACGAGGTCTCCAAGTAGATCATCCACCGGGTGAGTCCGTGCCTCGCGAAACTTGCCGCAAAGATATCCGGTGAGTTCGGCAGCGGAGGTGACGACGTCTGTCAACCGCTCCGCCGTCACGACACCACTGAGAAGTTCGGTGCTGTCGTACGACCACGTCAGCAATTGGGGGACGTCAAGTGCCGGCAGGCCGATCAGTGTGGCAACCATCTGTAGCGGCAGCGTGTCCGCTACCGACGCGACCCATTCGATACGTCGACCGTCGAAGCCGCTGTCCCACAACTGCTGCGTGTACTCGAGCATCGTCGGCTCGAGTGCTCGGATACGTTTGGCGACCAGCGTCGGTAAGACAAGTTTGCGCTGGTGCTGATGGTCGGGTTCATCGGCAGTGGCGAGAACGTGAACAGCTTGCCCGCCTCCGTTCATGTCGAATGTCACGGCCGAACCGCCTGGTGTACGAACCAGTACTCCCGTGAGGTTGGAGGAGAAGTCCTCGGTACGGGAGACGGCTTCGGTGACCAATTCCCACGTCGACACCAGATAGAAGTCGGTATCGGGTATTCGGTACACGGGGTGCTCGCGCCGGAGTACCTCGTAGAGCGGGTAAGGGTCGTCGATGTTCGACGGGAGGAAGGGGTTGATGTCGAGCGTCGATGGTGTCACGAAGGGAAGATTTCACGGCCAGGAAGGAGAAGTCAACAGGTGGAAAATGCCTCTGAACTGGTATTTTGTGAAAATCTCACGCCCGTTGGGCCTTCCGTGCTTCTCCCTGGTCAGAGGCTCACCGCCTTCCGCAGCGCAGAGATTTCTGATTGAATCTGTCTCAGAGTGAGACGAGGTGACGGAGAGTGATCGGTGCAAACGAGCGTCGCGCCGCCGACTGGTTGGCCGGCGGTGACCGCAGTGAACGCGCTACCGAGCGCATCTTCGCGGCTGCGGCGGAGCTGATTCGAGAACAGGGATTCGATCGGTTCAATGCCGACGATGTCGCTGCCCGCGCAGGCTGTTCGCGGGCAACGCTCTACCGCTACGTGGGTGGCAAGTCCGCGATCCGCGAGGGGTTGTTGTCACGAGGCGCGGCATCCGTGGCGAGCCAGGTTGCGACTGCCGTCGAATCACTGCACGGCGACGAGCGGATCGTGGAGTCGATCCTCGTCGCCGTCGACGCGATCAGATCCGACGCCGCCATGAGCCACGGGCTTGCGGCGGCGCGGGCCAACGGAATTGACGAGTATCTCGTGTCCTCGCCGTTGCTGCCGCGTACTGCGCTGGAACTTGCAGGATTGGATCCTGAAGGTCAAGAGTCGCAGTGGGTGGTTCGGATAGTGTTGATGCTGTTGGCATGGCCTCTCGCAGACGGGGCCGCCGAACGACGGATGGTCGAAGCGTTTGTCAGGTCCTGAGGGCCCGCGTCAGCGAGTGCCCACGGGCCTGTCGCCGACGATCGAGATTCGATCCATCACTCTGCGAGCAGGAAAGTAGTCGCTGGCCGCGTAGTGCTGACAAGTTCGGTTGTCCCAGAACGCAATCGTATTCTTGCGCCACTTGAGTCGTACTTGGAATTCGGGGCGATGCACGTGTCGGTAGAGCAGGGTGAGTAGCTCGTTGGACTCGGCTTCGGACACCCCGACGATTCTCTGGGTGAAGCTGAGATTGACGAAGAGCACCTTCCTTCCGGTCTCGGGGATCACCCGCACCACGGGATGTCGAACCGCGGGGAACTGTGGGCGCAACTTCGCCACTGTCGACGGATCCATGTGCTTGCCGAACGAATTGATCCAATCGTGCTCGGCAACAAGGTGATCGATGCGTTCTTTGATGCCCTCCGGGAGTAGTTCGTAGGCCGCTCCGGTATCGGCCCACAAGGTATCGCCGCCGACTGGCGGAACCTCGACTGCACGCAAGACCGCTGCGAACGAGGGGAATTCGTGCCAGCTGACGTCGTTGTGCCAGTTGTTCTCCACACCGCCGGTCATCGCATCTTTGGCGAGAGTGACGATGTCGGCCTCACTCTGGCCTGGCTGGGTGTACTTGAAAAACGGATGCTGTTCCAGTGAGCCCCATCGGCTCGCAAAATCTCGGTGTTCGCTGCGGTCGATGGTTTGATCGCGGAAGAAGAGTACTTTCCATTCGAGTAGCGCTCGGCGAAGTTCCGACATCGTCTCGTCCGAGAGTTGGCCGCTCAGTTGGATTCCCGAGATTTCCGCACCGATGGTAGGCGTCGTCGGCATGAGTGTGAAACGCGTGTACGGCAACACGTCGAATCCCTCGGGGGTGCGCGATGCCACGAGTGGCCCGTAAGCAGCGAGTGGATCGGTTGCTACCGGGTAGATCTGTCCGCTCACGAATGCCGTCATGTCCGTCATCCTTACTCGTTCGGGTGGGGGTCTTTCGCTACGGTAAGGCGTATTCCTTAACTGTGTCAAGGGTAGGCGACACGCTTGGTTGCGTTATTACAAATTAACTTTATGATCTGAATCAGATGGTCTACGGAAGATTCACGTGATCAGGGTACTGATCGGCTGAACACTAAACCTGAGGAGTAGGCGAGCATGAAAGCACGAGTCGAGTACACGGAACTATTTATCGGCGGCGAATGGGTGACGCCGTCCGGTAGCGGCGTCATCGAGGTGATATCCCCGCATACGGAGAGCGTGATCGGTTCGGTCCCGGCCGCGTCGACGGCAGATGTCGACCGCGCAGTGGAGATCGCGAGGGCGGCATTCGATTCCGGGGTGTGGGCGCAGACGCCCCTCGCTGACCGCATTGCGGTGGTCACTCGCATCAAGGACGCGATACTCGCCAGGAGTGAGGAATTTGCAACGCTGATCTCGCGGCAGAACGGTGCTCCGGCCAGTTCGGCGATGCGCACGCAGGTGTTGGGAGCCGTTGCAGCATACGGCACGGCGTGCGCCGTTGCGGCGCAGTTTCCGTTCGAAGAGCCGCGTGCGGGCGTCGGTGGCCCGATGTTGATCCGTCACGAACCGGTGGGTGTCGTGGCAGCAATCGTTCCGTGGAACGTGCCGCAGTTGGTGATCGCTGCGAAACTTGCTCCGGCACTTCTGAGCGGATGTGCGGTGATCTTGAAACCGGCTCCGGAGACGCCGCTCGATTCGAACTTGCTGGCCGAAATCTGTTCACAGGCAGGACTTCCGAAGGGAGTGCTCAGTGTCTTGCCTGCCGACCGGGACGTGAGCGCACATTTGGTGTCCCACCCCGGAATCGACAAGGTGGCCTTCACCGGGTCGGTGGCAGCAGGTAAGGCGATCATGGCTGCTGCAGCCGCGAATCTCACACGAGTGACCCTCGAACTCGGTGGCAAGTCGGCTGCGATAGTTCTCGAAGACGCAGATATCGATCAGGCGCTGCCCAACATCCTGGCGGGATCCTTTGCCAACAGCGGTCAAGCCTGCGTCGCGTTGACGCGTATTCTGTTGCCGGTCAGTAGGTATGACGAGATTGCGGAGAAGTTTGCGGCTGCGGTCGCGGTGATGAAAGTTGGCGATCCGACCGATCCGGCGACTGTGATCGGTCCGATGACCAGTGCGGCCCAGCAGCGACGAGTGCTCGACTACGTCGGAATCGGTGAGGCAGAAGGCGCGAAGATCTTGACGGGAGGGTCTGTTCCGGAGGGGCTTTCGACGGGTTGGTACGTCGAACCCACGGTCTTCGGTCACGTCGACAACTCCATGCGGATTGCTCGTGAGGAAATCTTCGGACCGGTCGTCTGCCTGATTCCGTTCGAAGACGAAGCCCATGCCGTCGCGATTGCCAACGATTCCGATCTCGGGCTCTCCGGAGCGGTCTGGACCGCGGACACTGCGCACGGCGTCGAGGTTGCACGGCAGATCCGGACGGGGACCTTCTCGGTGAACTGCCAACGATTCGATGTCGTTGGTCCCTTCGGCGGTTACAAGAATTCCGGTGTGGGGCGCGAATTCGGCCCTGAAGGTCTGGCGGCGTACCTCGAAGCCAAGAGCATCTTCCTTCCCGCCTGACCCGGCGAAAGTCAGAAAAGGTTCAGCCCCACTTCGATATTCGAGGTGGGGCCGAATCAGCTTGTGTCAAATGCCAATGTCCTTGGCTTGTGTCAAATGCCAATATCCTTGGCGATAATCGTCTTCATCACTTCACTCGAACCCGCATAGATTCGGTTGACCCGTGTGTCCGCATACAGACGAGAGATCGGGTACTCACGCATGTAGCCGTACCCGCCGTGCAGTTGCAGGCACTTGTCGATGACGCGGCCGGCCATCTCAGTGCAGAAGAGCTTGATCCTCGCGGCGTCCGCGACGGTCAGCTCACGGATCTCGTCCAGATCGAGTGCTCGGTCGACCGCAGCTTGCGCGGCCGCGACTTCTGCCGAGCATTCTGCCAAGACGAATTTCGTGTTCTGGAACTGAGCCACGGGGGTGCCGAAGACCTCGCGCTCCTTGACGTATTCGGTCGTGAACTCGATTGCTGCGCTGGCATTCGCGTAAGACCCCACGGCGGCGCCGAGCCGTTCCCTCACGAGATTTCGGGTGAGGTAGCCGAACCCTGCGCCTTCCTCGCCGAGGAGGTTCTCGATCGGCACGCGGACGTCGGTGAACGAGAGTTCTGCGGTGTCCTGCGCTCGCAACCCCAACTTCTCGAGCTTGCGACCGACGCTGAAGCCTTCCGACGTGGTGTCGACGCAGAGAATCGACAGACCGGCGCGGCGATTCACTTCGCTCGGCGGACTGGTGCGTGCGACCACGAGAATCAAGTCGGCCTGTACTCCGCCGGTGATGAACGTCTTGGATCCGTTGAGGACGTAGTGGCTGCCGTCGGCGGACAGGCGGGCCGTTGTTTTGATCCCGGCAAGGTCGGAGCCGGCGCCAGGCTCGGTCATCGCGATGGCGGTCATCAGTTCGCCGGAGAGGAAACCGGGAAGCCATCGCGCTTTCTGTTCGTCGTTGCCGTACTCCACCAGATAAGGCAGGACCAGGCACGTATGGACGACGTCGGCGCCGAACGTGACCCCTGCCCGTGCGGTCTCCTCGCGGATCACGGCCTGATACTTGAAGCTCGTCTCGCCGCCGCCGCCATACTCCTCGGGCAGTTCGATTCCGAATATTCCGAGGTCACCCAACTGTCGATACAGTGATCGAGGAACCATGCCGGCTTCCTCCCATTCTGGAAAGTGTGGGACGACCTCACGGGCGATGAACGTCCGAATCATGTGACGGAACGTATCGTGATCGCTGTTGTAGACGGTTCGTTGCATGCGATTCTCCTTGGGGTCGGTACCCTGAAGTCAGGTGTCCGGTTCTGCGGCGAGGTAAGGTTCTCTAACCAGATGTTGAGAGAAAATTGCGGAATGAGCTGTTGCTTTCCGGCAATAAGTGAATAATAACTCATAGATGTGTGTTTGATGATGCAGCCGAGGTTGTTCGAATTTTGGTTGTCGCGAAGGAGAGAGTCACGATGGTCGTACGTCGGCCCCACGACCGTAAGCAGCAGATTCTTGCTGCTGCAGGCGAGCTTTTTCGTGAGCGCGGTTATCACAACGTGTCCGTTGCGCAGGTGGCTGCGGCAGTCGGAATCACGGCGCCGGCCCTCTATCGGCACTTCAAGAACAAGCCGGATCTGCTTTACGCCGCGGTCAACGCCGGCATCGAATCGCTCTACGATCGAGTCGCCGGGTCCGAGGATCTGAAATCGCTGATCGCCGAGCTTGCGGCGTCGGTATCTCGTCGTCGAGGGCTCTCGCTCCTGTGGCAACGCGAAGCTCGCTACCTACCTGACGAGCAACGGGAGGAAATGCGCGCGACGCTCAAGAGCGCTGCCGCACGCGACGCTGCGCTGATCCGAACGGAACGTCCCGAACTCGACGAGGAAGACAGCTATCTGCTCGCCTGGGCTCTCATTGCCGTCTTCAACAGCGTGTCCTCGCACCGGGTGTCCCTGCCGAGACGTCAGATGGAACTGCTGCTGGCAGAGTTGGCGGAGCGGGCGGTGCATACGGAACTCGGCCACTCCGAGGTGAAGGTGGAGACGCCGACCGGTCACGTTCCGGTGGCGATGCCGAGGCGTGAACTCTTGTTGACCGAAGCCATTCGTTTGTTCGACGAGCGTGGGTATCAGGCGGTCAACACCGAGGATATCGGTGAGGCTGCCGGAACTACGGGCCCCAATGTGTACAACCACTTCGATGCCAAGATCGACCTTCTGATCGCGGCGGTCTCGAGAGGCGGCGAGAGGCGACGGATCGGTGTCGCGCAGGCGCTCGCCGCGGCAACCGGGCCGGAGGACGCGTTGTCCGGATTGCTTGCAGCACATATTGATTTCGCAATCAACGAGCGTCACCTGATCGGGTTGTTGATCAGTGAACTCGACCAATTGCCGGACAAGTTCCGCCGCACGTGTGAACAGAATCAGCGTGAGTACGTCGCGTTGTGGGTCAAGATGCTCGACGACGTTCGTCCGGGACTCGAACCCGCGACGGCCAGAATCACCGTCAACGCCGCTCTGACGGTCGTGGAGAACGCCGTGCGTATCGGTCGACTACGTCGTCGTGACGACCTGCCTGAGCGCCTGTTCGAGATCGGCTCCGCCGTCCTGCTGGGCAGTTAGCCGCGCAATCAGGCGGGTGCTGTTGGCGGACAGTCACATTCAAGATGGTATACATTTTTGTATACGTTCTTCTCGAACCTAGTCGATGAATTCAACTGATCGGAGACGTCCATGCGTTTCGACGCAACAGAACTGACGATCGAGGAACTCGATCTTCAGGCAGAAGTACGGGAGTACCTGGACCAGCGGCTCACCCCCGGTAGCTATCCACTCGGACTCGGGATGTCCGGGGCGGTGGATCCGGTGTTCTCGCGAGATCTTGGTAGCCGTGGGTGGCTCGGCATGTCGCTGCCGAAGGAATACGGCGGGGGCGGACGGTCAGCAGTGGATCGATTGGTCGTCGTGGAAGAACTTCTCGCGCGGGGAGCGCCGGTCGGTTATCACTGGATCGGAGACAGACAGTCGGGTCCGAGCATCGCCGCCAACGGCACGGAAGAACAGAAGCGGTACTTCCTTCCCGGCATCGCGAGCGGTGAGTTCTCGTTCTCGATCGGGATGAGTGAGCCCGACTCTGGTTCGGACCTGGCATCGGTACGCACTCGCGCCGAACGTGTCGATGGTGGCTGGAAAGTCAACGGCACCAAGATCTGGACCACCGGCGCCTTCCACGCCACACACATACTGGCCCTGCTTCGAACCTCGGCAGACAAGCACAACGGACTCACTCAGCTGATCGTCGATCGTGACAGCGAGGGCCTGACCGTCTCACCCATTCCGTTCATCGACGGAAGCGAGGACTTCTGCGAGGTGTCGTTCCAGGACGTTTTCGTGCCGGACTCGCGTCGCCTCGGAGACGTCGGAGCGGGCTGGGGACAAAACACCGGTGAACTCGCACTCGAGCGAGGTGGCGTCGACCGTTGGATGTCGCTGATGCCGGTACTCGAGAACTGGGCAGCCAACCAAGCGGCGCGGGGCGGTCCCGCTGCCCTCGCCGATCTGGGCTCGATTGCCGCACGCTGCTGGGCTTTTCGCGGGATGTCGCTGTCCATTGCACGGATGGTCGACGCCGGTCGCTCGCCGGTCACGGAGGCCGCGCTGATCAAGGAGATGGCAACACGCTTCGAACAGGACTGTGTTGCGACCGTCGCGCGGCACCTCGGCCGGGCGCCAGACCTTGCATCCGACGATCCGTACGAATCACTGCTCGCCCGGGCCGTGCTGGTGGCGCCGTCGTGGTCGATTCGCGGCGGCACCAACGAAATTCTCCGCACCGTGATCGTGAAAGGGTTGAACCGATGAATTCGGGGTCAGAGATCAACGCTCACACATTCGACGCCGACCTCGAAGCGATGGTCGAGCAATTTTTCGCCGAGAAGTCCGGCACCGAGGTGGTAGCGCAGGCCGAGATCGACGGTCTGCCCACCGGTTTATGGGACGCGGCAGTGGAACTGGGGTTGCCGCTGGTCGGTCTTCCCGAATCTGCAGGTGGTTCCGGTGGCTCGCTCCTCGACGCCGTGACTGTGCAGCGCGCTGCCGCGAGGCACGCTGCGCCGTTGCCCCTCGCCGAGACGTACCTTGCCGGCAGACTGGCAGCAGCGGCCGGGCTACCGGTGCCCTCCGGAATCGCAACCGTCGCCCCGAGATCGCAGCGCGACGATGCGCGCCGGACCAGCGACGGCCTGGTATCGGGAACCTTTCACGATGTGCCGTGGGGGAGCGCCGCGTCAGTGCTGGCGGCAGTTCTCGGTGATCGAGTTGCACTCCTGAACATCTCTGACGCCGAGATCGGTTCCGGGACGGACTTTGCGGGGCAACCGCGTCAGAGCCTGACGTTCTCCGAAGCGCGGACCGTCGACGGTGACAACCCGGTCGATCCCCGGATTCTCGGTAGACTCGGCGCCTTCCTGCGTTCGGTGCAGATGGCGGGAGCCATGGAGGCGGTGTCGACGCTGACCCGGCGCTACGTGTCGGAGCGGGTGCAGTTCGGCAGGCCCATCGCGCAATTTCAAGCCGTCCAGCAGCACATCGTCACCCTCGCTCAGATGGCATCGATGTCCACCCTTGCAGTGGATCGCACTGCGTATGCGCTCTCCAGTCGCGACGCCGACTTCGAAGTGTGTGCAACCAAATTGGTGGTTTCGCAAAATGCGCTCGCGAGCGTGCGCGCCGCCCACCAGGCGCACGGTGCAATCGGGATGACTCGCGAATACCGCTTGCAACAACTCACCCGTCGACTGCAAGCCTGGCGATCGGAGTTCGGCGACGAAATCGCGCTTGCGACGCAACTCGGAACGGCCGTCGCGGCAACGCCCTCCCTGCCCCGCTTGATCACCGACCCGCAACCGACCTTGGAGCTGAAATCATGACCGACGCCGTGCACGTGGAAATCGACGGACACGTAGGAACCATCGAGTTCTCACGCCCACCCGCCAACTATTTCGATCAGGCACTGTTGCGGCAAATTGCCGATGCAGCAGCCGATCTCGTGGGCGGCGGAGATGTTCGAGCGATCGTTCTCGCATCGGCAGGCAAACACTTCTGCGCCGGCGCGAACTTCGGTGAGGGGGGACTGGGGCCCGATCGTGTCGACACGGTACGCGCGATCTACACCGAGGCGTTGCGGTTGTTCGAGATTCCGGTTCCCGTGATTGCGGCAGTGCAGGGATCCGCGGTGGGCGGTGGGCTCGGCCTTGCCTGCGCCGCGGACTTTCGCGTTGCCGGGCCGTCGACACGGTTGCACGCGAACTTCGCTGCGTTGGGGTTCCATCAGGGATTCGGGCTCAGCGTCACCTTGCCCCGAATCGTCTCGGCACAGTCTGCCGCCGATCTGCTGTACACGGCGCGGCGGCTGACCGGCACACAGGCACACGAACTCGGCTTGGTGGACCGTCTGGTTGAGGATGCGAACATTCGGCAGGAGGCGCTCGCGTACGCACACGAAATTGCTTCGAGTGCACCGTTGGCCGTCCGCTCCATGAAGGCGACGTTGCGCGCAGGGCTGCGGGACGAGGTCGCCACTGTGCTCGAGCGGGAGTTGGCGGAGCAGGTTGTTCTGTGGGGGACCGAAGACTGCGTCGCCGGCATCGAGGCCAACCTCGCACGAGTGCAACCGCAGTTCAACGCGAGGTGAGGTCGACGCGACCACTATCGTGTCCACCGTGAAGGAACCAACCGGTGCACAACGCTGCCTGCAACAGATCCGGCAGATGATCGTCTCGGGTGAGCTGCTGCCTGGACAGAAAGTCCACCAAAGCGAGCTTGCCGAGCGATTGAACGTCAGCAGAATCCCGGTCCGCGAGGCACTTTCGACCTTGCAGGCAGAGGGAGTCCTCGAACACAAGTCGAACACCGGGTACACCGTCGCCAGATTCAGTAGTGAAGACCTTTCCGAGCTCTACCTGATGCGGCGTCTGCTCGAAACGGAGATCCTGGCGTCCATAGACCTCGGTGGCGTCGACGTCGCCGAATTGGAACGAATCCAGGAGCGGGTGGACCAGGCCGAACCGAGCGAGGAGGGGCCAGAGTTTCAGGAAGCCAACCGTCAGTTCCACTTTCGCTTGTTCTCCTATTCGCCCCTGCAGCGCGTGCTGCAGGAAGTGGATCGGCTCTGGTACATGTCGGACTTCTACCGTGCCCTGTACATCCACGAACCGTCGTCGCGTCGGCAGGTTTCCGAGGACCACGGCAGGATTCTCCAGGCCGTCCGGGATCAGGATCCCGCCGAACTGATCCGCGCCAGCGACGAACACCGATCTGCTACCGAAGCTCTGGTCGTGAGACGGCTCGGCCGTGGACAACCTCACTGAACGCTGACGAGAGAGCGAACAGCTGCGCGGTATCCGTAGAGCTCTCGGATACCGCGCAGCTGTAGTCGTGGGACGGACGAACGCTCAGGGCGCCAGACTGTCTCGAAGCTCGTTCTTACGGATCTTCCCGGTCTGGGTCGACGGCAACTCGTCGAGTACGTAAACCTCACGAATCTTCTGGTACGGAGCAACCTGCGTGGCAACGTGATCCATGATCTCGGTGGCAATCTGCTCGACGCGATCGACCGACTCCGGGTTGATCACGACGAAGGCCACCGGAATCTCACCTGCCAGTTGGTCGGGGGCACCGACCACAGCCGCCTGCAGTACGTCGGGGTGCGAGCACACCAACTCTTCGAGCGGCTGCGGATAGACGTTGTACCCCTTGTAGATGATCAAGTCCTTGGAGCGCCCACCGATGAACAGGTTGCCCTGCTCGTCACGCCAACCCATGTCCCCGGTATGAAGCCAACCGTCGATGAACTGACCGGCGCTGAGTTCTGGTTCGTCGTGATATCCGTCGGCGATCTGCGGACCTCGGGCCCAGATCTGTCCGGTCTCACCCGGTGCCAGTACAGCTTCGGTGACTTCGTCGCGGATCTGAATCTCGGTGTCGGGGAAGGGTAGGCCGACGCTACCCAACGGGGTGGGGCGTTCTTCGCACGGTGAACCCATCGTCAGACCCATTGTTGCTTCGCTGAGCCCGTAGCCTTCGGTGACGAGTGCGTTCGGAAAGACCTCTCGCAGTGTACGGATCGCCGTCGTGTCGAGTGGGGCTGCTCCGGATCCGAGAATCCGAACCGAACCCAGATCGTGCTCACGCAGGGTTCGTGCGCGTAGCAACGCGTAGTACATGGTGGGAGACCCGCCGATGTACGTCACCTGATATTTGTCGACGTCGGCGAGAAATCGATCCGGATCGAAGCGCGTCCCGAGTACCACCGTGCCACCGAGCAAGGTGGTGAAGTTGTGACTGACCAGACCGAGGCCGTGGAACAGCGGCGCGATCGAGATCGACGCGCCCTCACCCGGAACGATGGAGTAACGCGTTACTGCGCCGTCGATCGGCCGAACGAGAAGTGCCCCGTCGACGAGTTCGGTTCGATGCCCGGAGCGCCAACAGGCGGATTGGAGCACGTTGGCCACGAGATTCCGGTGCAGTACTCGTACGGCCTTGGACTTTCCGGTTGTGCCGCCGGTCAATTGCAGGTGAGCAACAAGTTCGGGATCCACCCGGTAATCGGCCAGTGGTTTCGACGAGGCGAGGTCCGTGATGGAGGAGAGACCTTCGCAATGGCCGGACTGCGCGCCGGCTCCCGGAACCAGTACCAGGATGCGAGGCGGAGCGGACAGTGCGTTGACCTCGATTGCCGTTGCAGCACAGGATGGATGGGTGAATACGACCTTGGCGTCGACGTCGTCGAGTTGGCGCTTCAATTCGGCCACGGGCTGCGCCGGATTTATCGGAGCCACTGCTGCTCCGGCGCACAGTGCGCCGTAGTACGCGACGATGAACCAGATCGAGTTCGGCATGTGCAGTCCCACGGCGTCGCCCGGCTGGACACCGCGCTCCCGCAGACCCTGCGCTACGCGCAGCGCTCGATCATGCAATTGCGAGTAGGTCAGTGACGTGTCGCCGTCGACGAGCGCGAGGCGGTCCGGGTACGAGCGGGCCGCTCCCGCCAGGATCGCATCGGCACCACAATCGGGATATTCCAAGCTTCGGGGTAGTCCGAGTGGCCAACTCGAACTCATGTCAGGGCTCTGGATCGCTGTAGCCGTCATCTCAGATCAGCTCGAGAATCGTGGCATTGGCCATTCCGCCGCCTTCGCACATGGACTGCAACCCGTAGCGGATGCCGTTCTCTCTCATGTGATGTACCAGAGTGGTCATCAGACGTGCGCCGGAACCGCCGATCGGATGACCCAGTGCCATCGCGCCACCGTTTGGGTTCATGCGTTCGTAATCGGCGCCGGTCTCACGGAGCCACGCGAGCGACACCGAGGCAAAAGCCTCGTTGATCTCGAACGCGCCGATGTCACCGATCGAGAGACCGGACTTTGCAAGAGCTTTCGCCGTAGCCGGAATCGGACCCTCGAGCATGGTGACCGGATCCGTACCGGTGACCACCGCGGTGTGAATACGCGCGATGGGTGTCCAACCTTGGGACTTCGCGAACTCGCTGGTGGTCACGAGCAGCGCGCCCGAACCGTCGGAGATCTGCGACGAATTACCGGCGGTGATCGAACCATTTTCGGAGAAAGCAGGTTTGAGCGATCCGAGCTTTTCGAGGGTGCCACCGCGGCGCACACCCTCGTCCTTCTCGAAGACAGTGCTGCGGCCGTCGGCATCGGTCACTGTCACAGCAGTGATCTGATCCTTGAAGCGACCTTCGTCGACGGCCGCGGCAGCGCGCTCGTGCGAATCCAGCGCATGCTGATCCAGTTCAGCTCGCGAGATGCCGTACTTTTCGGCAATCATCTGGGCGCCCATGCCCTGGTTGAATCGAATACCGTTGTAGCGCTCCCAGACTAGCGGCCCGTGCGGCTCACCGAAACGTGCGTCCGCACGCGCGGAGCCCATCGGGACAGCGCTCATCATCTCGACGCCGCCCGCGATTGCGACGTCGTACTGGCCGGAGATCACGCCGGCGGCCGCCTGGTGAACTGCCTGCTGAGACGACCCGCACTGGCGATCGACGGTAACCCCGGGCACATGTTCGGGCCAACCGGCCGCCAGGACCGAAGACCGGGCGATGCAACCGGACTGCATCCCGAGCGTGCCGACGCAGCCCCAGATCACGTCGTCCACGAGCGCCGGATCGAGATCTACTCGATCGGCCAAGGCCTCGAGAACATGTGCAGACAGCGAGACTGCATGCATTCGGGAAAGTGCACCGTTTCGTTTACCGACTGCGGTCCGGACGGCGTCGACGATGACTGCGTCACGCATGGGAACTCCTTCGATCGTTCGTGTGACTGGGAAGATCTGGCTCTGGTCTCTACAGACCCATGTCCTTGGCGATGATCGTCTTCATGACTTCGCTTGTACCGCCGTAGATACGGCTCACACGAGTGTCCGCGTACAGGCGTGCGATCGGGTACTCGAGCATGTAGCCGTAGCCGCCGTGCAATTGCAGGCACTTGTCGATGACGCGCGCGGCGACCTCGGTACCGAACAGCTTGATGCGCGCCGCGTCGGCGGCAGTGAGTTCGCCTGAATCGTCGAGTTCGATGCCGCGATCGGCGAGTGCCTGCGCGGCCTCGACCTCGGCAGAGCACTCTGCGAGAACGAACTTGGTGTTCTGGAACGCTGCGACGGGCTTGCCGAACACCTGGCGTTCCTGGACGTAAGCCTTCGCGAACTCGATTGCAGCACGGGCAGATGCCACGCCACGACTACCGATCGAGAGGCGTTCACGCGGCAGGTTCTGCCCCAGGTACGAGAATCCCTTGTCCTGCTCGCCGAGGAGATCGGCAACCGGAACCTTGACGTCGGTGAATGAAAGCTCGCTGGTGTCACTGGCGCGTAGGCCGAGTTTCTCGAGTTTGCGCCCGTATTCGAAGCCGGGTGCGTCGGTGGGAACCACCATCAGGCTCAGCCCGAAGCGGCGGTCGTCCTCTGCAGGCGCGGACGTGCGTGCAACCACCACGCACAGTTCGGAATTGACCGCGCCCGTGATGAAAGTCTTCGCTCCGTTGAGGACGTAGTGCGTGCCGTCTGCGGAGAGCTTGGCGGTGGTACGGATGCCGGCCAGATCGGAACCGGTACCGGGTTCGGTCATGGCGATGCACAGCGTCTTCTCACCGGTGGCGATCGACGGGAGCCAACGCTGCTTCTGTTCCTCGTTCGCCAGACGCAAGAGGTACGGCAGGACGATTCCGGTACTGACCGTGTAGTGGCCGAAGCTCACCGCTGCGCGCGAGGTTTCCTCGTCCATGACCGCCTGGAACTTGTAGCTGATCGTGCCGGTTCCGCCGTACTCCTCGGGGATGTCGAAACCCATGACACCGAGATCGCCGAGCTTGCTGAACAACTCACGTGGCACACGGTTGTCACGCTCCCAGTCTGCGTAGAACGGCGTGACCTCCTTCGCGATGAACGTACGGATCGTTTCACGGAAATCCTCGTGCTCTTGGGTGAAGAGGTTGCGCTTCATCTCGTCCTGCTTTCTCGTGGAGGGTTAGTTGACCGCGACGACTGCGGAACCGCGCAAAGTCACGGTGCCGTCGGGCAGCGTCATGGTGAGATCGAGGTGACCGAGGCCGTCTTCGACCTTGACGACCGTGCCGGTGCACTGCGGCGTCGAGTTCACCGGAGTGATCGCGGAGAACCGGACGGAGAAGGAACGGATGCGCTCCTGCTCGTAGTGATCGGTGAGAAGTCGTCCGAGGTATGCCATGGACAACATGCCGTGGGCGAAGACGTCGGGAATGCCAACTGCCGCACAGGCATCCATGTCGATGTGGACAGGGTTGTGGTCGCCCGAAGCCCCGGCGTACAGAGCCAGCGTGGTGCGAGTGATCTTCGGGACCGTCAGGTCCAGGGTGTCTCCGGTATTCATCTCAGCTCACCTTTTCGTAGAGCGTGACGACTCCGGCACCGCCGAGGCCGAGGTTGTGCTGCAGAGCGAGGGTTGCACCGTCCACCTGACGTGGACCGGTGTCGCCACGAAGCTGCCAAACCAACTCCGTGCATTGGGCCAGGCCGGTGGCACCGAGTGGGTGACCCTTGGACAGAAGGCCGCCGGACGGGTTGATTACCACTCGTCCGCCGTAGGTGTTGTCGCCGCTCAGGATGAACTGCTCGGCGCCGCCCTCTTCGACGAGCCCGAGGGCCTCGTAGCAGAGCACCTCGTTCACCGTGAAGCAGTCGTGAAGCTCGACGACCCTGATATCGCGGGGGTCGACGCCCGAGGCCTCGTAGACGTTGCGAGCGGCCGAGGCGGTGACGTCGTAGCCGACTGCCTTGATCATGCTTCCTTCGTCGAAGGTGCTGGGCAGATCGGACGTCATCGACTGCGCCTTGATCGCGACGTCTGTGCGAAGTCCGTTGGCGCGGGCGAACTCTTCGGTGCAGATGATCGCTGCCGCGGCGCCACAGGTTGGTGGGCACGCCTGGTATCGGGTGACCGGGCCGAAGAGTGTCGGCGCAGCCATCACTTCTTCTTCGGTCAGTTGTGTGCGGAACACCGCGTACGGGTTGTCGGCCGAGTGCTTGCGTGCCTTGACCTGAACCTTGGCGAACATTTCGGCCTTCATGCCGAACTTCTCCATGTATTCGATACCCGCCACACCGAAGTACTGCGCAGCCCGCGGAACTGATGTGTCGATCCCGGCGGCAGCCTCGAGTACCTCGTCGAAGCGACCGAGCGGACGCGGACGATCAGTCCAGGCGCCTTTGAGGGCTCCGGGCTGCATCTGCTCGAAGCCAAGCGCCAGAGCACATTCCACTGCGCCACTCTCGACTGCCTGACGGGCCAGCCAGAGTGCAGTCGAACCGGTGGCGCAGTTGTTGTTGACATTGATCACCGGGATGCCGGTCTCGCCGAGGTTGTACAACGCTCGCTGACCACTCGTGGAATCGCCGTACACATATCCGACATAGGCCTGCTGAACCTTCGAGTACTCGAGGCCCGCGTCCTTCAACGCCGCGGTGGCCGCTCTTGCGCCCATGACGTCGTAGTCGTCACTCTTACCTGGTTTGGTGAACGGGATCATGCCGACCCCGGCTACAAATGCTCTGCGGCTCATAGTTTCTCCGAATGATCGAGGGGTCGGTGTCAGACTCGTCCGCCGTCGACAACCAGGCACTGGCTGTTGACGTAGTCGGATTCCGGTGTGCAGAGCAGGTATACGGCGCCCGCGGCTTCCACCGGGGTTGCTCCACGGCCGAAGGGGATAGTGGTTGCCATGGCTGCCATGCGGTCGGGATTGACTCCGACACGGATGTCGCGGCCGTCGATCGTGATCTTGGTGTCGGAATCGGCAGTCACCTCGGTCATTCGGGTGACAACGAAGCCGAAGGCGACCGCGTTGACGTTGACCTTGTAACGGCCCCACTCCTTGGCCAGCGTTTTGGTGAGACCGACGACGGCGGCTTTTGCGCTGCCGTAATTGGATTGTCCTGCATTGCCGAACACACCCGAGGTGGACGAGATATTGACGACCTTGCGGTGGTAGTCGGTGGGATTGGCTTTGACGAACGGCTGAGCGGCGCGAAGGATTCGGAACGGTGCCTTGAGGTTGACGTCGAGGATGGTGTCCCACTGCTCGTCCGTCATCTTCTGGATCACACTGTCCCAGGTGTATCCCGCGTTGTTGACGATGATGTCGAGTCCACCGAACGATTCGACGGCAGTGTCCACGAAACGTTCGGCAAATCCGTCCTCGGCAACGGAGCCGATGCACGAGACGGCCTGTCCGCCTGCGGCCTTGATGTCATGTTCAGTCTGAGAGGCTGGCTCGGGATCGAGGTCGTTGACCACTACCGAGGCGCCTTCGGAGGCGAGCTTGAGAGCGATTTCGCGGCCGATACCGCGGCCCGAGCCCGAGACGATGGCAACCTTGCCGTCGAGTGTTCCCATGATGCGATCCTTTTCGGTTTCAGCGTGTGGCGGTGACTACGCCGATTTCGGCGAGCACTTCGTCGGTGTGTTGACCGATGACGGGTGCGGGACGCGGGTCATCGGCCGGTGTATCGGAGTAACGCGGAGCTGGATTCGGTTGGATGTGCCCGTCGCCGAACGTGCCGAACGTGGCGCGGAAGGCGTTGTGCGGGTGTGCCGCTGCTTCGTCGAAATTCAACACCGGGGAGACGCAGGCGCCCTGCATGTCGAATGCAGAGTCCCATTCGTCGCGGGTACGGGTCGCGAACAATTCGGCAAGTCGGTCAGCCATCGCCGGCCACACATCTCTGTTGTGCTGCTGTGCGAACAGTGGATCCTCGGTCAGGCCGAGCACTCTCATGGTTGCGGCGTAGAACTGTGGCTCAACGCAACCCACAGCCATGAATCCGCCGTCGGCGCAACGATAGTTCCGGTAGAAGGGAGCGCCCCCGTCGAACATGTTGGATGCCCGCTCGTCCACCCAGCGATCACGCGCGAGTAGTCCGTGGATCAAGGCCAACTGGACGGCGGTGCCGTCGGTCATCGCTGCGTCGACCACTTGTCCGCGGCCGTCGATTCGTGCTCGCAGCATGGCGGTCGTGATGCCGAGTGCGAGCAGCATTCCACCACCGCCCATGTCTCCGACGAGATTGAGCGGAACCGGAGGGACATCCCCGGGGGCTCCCATGGCTCCGAGTGCGCCGGTAAGGGCGATGTAGTTGAGATCGTGGCCGGGTTCCTGCGCCAGCGGCCCATCCTGGCCCCACCCGGTCATCCGGCCGTACACGAGCTTCGGGTTCCTGGCCAGGCAGGTGTCCGGGCCGAGCCCCAGACGCTCGGTGACTCCCGGCCGGAAGCCCTCGATGACGGCGTCGGCGGTGTCGATGATCTTCAAGACGGAGTCGACGTCGTGCGGATCCTTGAGATCGAGGGCTACCGAACGCCGGTTGCGATGCAGCACAGGATGTCCGGACTGGTTTCCGGCCTCGGTGCTTCGGTCGATCCGGATCACGTCGGCGCCTTGATCGGCGAGTAGCATTCCGCAGAACGGGCCGGGACCGATACCGCCGAGTTCGACGATGCGAAGGCCCGCGAGCGGACCGCTTGGACTGGCGTCAGTCGTCATGGAAATAGGCATCTTTCGCTGGTAGGGAGACTAGCGCGAGCCGGCATCGACGGTCAGGCACTGTCCGCTGACGTAGTCGGTGTCCTGCGTGCAGAGCACGTACACAGCGCCGGCAGCTTCTGCGGGAGTACCTGGGCGCCCGAGTGGGTTGGACGTCTTGACTCGTTCCAGGACAGCGGCGCTGACACCGGCCTTGATCTTGCGGCCACCGATCTCGACAAACGAATCGTCGCCGGCAACCGCTTCGGTCATGCGAGTCAGGATGAACCCGTAGGCAACTGCGTTGACGTTGACCTTGTAGCGACCCCACTCTTTGGCGAGAGTCTTTGTCAGTCCGACGATTCCGGCCTTTGCAGCTGCGTAGTTGGACTGTCCGGGGTTTCCGTAGAGGCCGGCCACCGAGGAGATGTTGACGACCTTGCGGTGGTAGTCGGTGGGGTTGGCCTTGATGTACGGCTGGGCGGCCCGAAGGATGCGGAAAGGCGCCTTCAGATGGACGTCGAGAATGGTGTTCCACCGCTCGTCGGTCATTTTCTGGATGACGGTGTCCCAGGTGTATCCGGCGTTGTTGACGATGATGTCGAGTCCGTCGAACGCATCGATCGCGGTGCCGACAAATCGTTCGGCGAAATCGTCGTCCGTCACGGATCCGACGCAAGCGATTGCGTGTCCACCGGCGGCCTTGATGTCTTCGACCGTTTCGTGGGCGGGTTCGGGATCGAGGTCGTTGACCACTACGGATGCGCCTTCGGAAGCGAGACGGAGTGCGATGTCACGGCCGATACCGCGGCCGGAACCGGAGACGATGGCGACCTTGCCGTCGAGAGTGCCCATGTTCGATGTCCTTGCAGTCTAGGTGGAATGAGTGTTTTCAAGCTCGGGGATCACGGATGACCGTGGTGGAGCGAAGGGTTGCTATCGCTTCTCCCTCACGTGTCACCTCGGTGGTGCGAACCAGGAACTGCAGTGCACCACCCTTTTTCGCGTAGCAATCCGTGACCGCAGTGGAGAAACAGAGGGTGTCGCCTGCATGAGCGGTCTGGAGATAGGTGAACTCCTGCTCGCCGTGCAGGATCGTCCGGATGTCGATTCCGAGATCTGCGTAGAACGTGGACGGATTCGGCCGCTCCATGTCGAGGCAGAACAAGAACGTCGGCGGGACGGGAATGTCGCGGTGTCCGGCTTGCTCGGCGGCGCTCCGGTCGGTGTAGATCGGGTCGTCCTGACCGGTGGCGCGGGCGAAGAAGGCGAGCCGTCCGCACTCGACCCGTACCGAGTGTTCGGGAATTCGGGTGCCGATGACTCCGGCGTCGAGGCTGGTCATGACAAACTCCTCGGAATCTGGGCGAAAGTGTCCGCCAGCTGATGAATGAGTTTTGAATCGCGGTTAGCGCATATTCACTTTGACCGAGATAGGTGCAGTTGTCAAGGAATTTGAAAACTCCCTGCAAGTGATGGTCGGTTCCGCGCCTGGCTGGGAGATTGGCTACTCCGGCGCTGCGGCCAATGCACGCAGATCGCGTTTGAGTACCTTGCCGGCACCGTTGACCGGCAACGCGTCGACAAACTGGAAGGTGCGAGGAACTTTGTACCCGGCGATGAGGGTCTTCACATGCGCGCGCAGTGAGTCGGCGTCGACGTTCGATTCCGCTCGAAGAACTACTACGGCATGCACGCGTTCGCCCCACCGGGAATCGGGTAGTCCGATGACAGAGCACGCTGCCACGGATTCGTGTCGAGCCAAGGCATTTTCGACCTCGGTGGAGTACACGTTCTCGCCGCCGGTGACGATCATGTCCTTGATGCGATCGACGATGAACAGGTAACCACGCTCGTCGAGGTATCCCGCATCGCCCGTGTGCATCCACCCGTCGCGTAAGACCTCGGCGGTCTCGGTCGGTTTGTTCCAGTATCCGAGCATGATGTGACTGCCGAACGTGACGATTTCGCCAATCTCTCCCGGAGGCAGTTCCGTTCCGGCCGGATCGACGATCCGGACTTCGCAGTGCGGAAGAATGCGACCGGCGCTCCGGAGCAACTCGCCGCCTCTCAGGTGGTCGGCGGGGCTGAGAACACTGATGTGGGCGGTTTCCGTCATCCCGTAGCCCTGCGCGAAGGCACTGTTGGGGAACATGTGCATGACTTGACCCAGGAGCGTCGGAGAAATGGGGGATGCACCGTATCTCAGGACCCGAACACTGGTCAGATCGTAGGAAGTCTTGTCCTCGTGCGAGATCAACATCTGAAGCATCGTCGGGACCAGGCCGACAGTCGTCGGCCGATGGCGGTCGACTGCTTCGAGAAATACGCCCGGACTGAATCTCGACAGGAAGACCTGAGTCCCGCCCATCAACGACTGCGCCAACCATCCGACTATCCCCGCGATGTGGAACAGAGGGTTGACCGCGAGGTTCACTCCGCCGCTGACGGCGACATTTCCCGCGGCGAGCGTGCCCAAAGCCGAAGTGATCAGAGATTGATGGCTGACCATCACACCCTTCGGCACGCCCGTCGTGCCGCCGGTGTAGAGAAGAAGCGCCAAGGTCTCGCCACCGACGCGTAGATCGGCAACGGGAGTCGATTCCGAGATCGCCAGTTCGTAGTCGAGCATTCCTTCGGGAACCTGTCCTTCGCCGCAGTAGATCACGGTTGCCAGACTTGGGCACGATTCGCGAAGTGCGATCGCGATGGAAGCGAAGTTGTCGTCTACCAGTAGGAAGGTCGAGCCGGAATCCTCGAGCGCGTACGTGATTTCCGCTGGGCTCCAACGAGTATTGACGGGACTGGCCACTGCTCCCGACCACCAACAGGCGATCAGCGCCTCGTGGTACCAGTCCGAATTCAATGCCAGAATCGCGACGCGATCGCCGGGTTGCAAACCCATCGCCTGCATTCCACCCGCCAGCTTCGTGATTCGCTCGACCGATTCCCGGCAGCTTCGGACCCGATCTCCGAACACCGTCATCGGGGTTTCCGGGGCCTGCCGCATGGATCGGTGAACGAATTGAGTCAGTTGCATGTGCTTCCTCCAAGGGTCCGGGCGCGTGGCCTGATTCAGATCAGTTCCAGGATCATGGCATTGGCCTGACCGCCAGCCTCGCACATCGCCTGCAATCCGTACCGAATACCGTTGTCGCGCATGTGGTGTACGAGAGTCGTCGTCAAGCGTGCGCCGGAACCGCCGAGGGGATGGCCAAGTGCCATCGCTCCGCCGAGGGGATTGAGCTTGGTGTAGTCGGCTCCGGTCGATTGCAGCCAAGCCAGAGTGACCGATGCGAATGCCTCGTTGATCTCGAATGCCCCGATGTCGGACAGTGACAGTCCCGAACGCTCGAGCGCCTTGGCGGTGGCCGGAATGGGGCCGGTAGCCATGGTTATCGGGTCGACGCCTGCCAACGCCACGGTGTGGACTCGGGCGATCGGCTTCCACCCTCTGCGTGCCGCCAACGCGCTACTGGTGACCAGCAGCGCAGCGGCGCCGTCGGAGATCTGTGACGAGTTTGCAGCGGTGATACGTCCGTCGTCCTTGAACGGGGTCGGGAGCGCGCCCAATCGCTCGAGAGTCGACCCGCGCCGGACGCCCTCGTCGGTGTCGACGACGGACACGGTGCCGTCCTCGGACGTCGTCTTGACCGGGCTGATCTGATTCTCGAAGGCGCCCGAGTCGATGGCCGCGGCGGCTCGCTCGTGAGAGTCGAGTGCATGCTGATCCAGTTGGGTTCGGGTCAGCCCGAAGTTCGCGGCGATCATTTCTGCGCCCACACCCTGGTTGAACTCCACTCCGTTGTATCGCTGGCGGACCAGCGGGCCGAACGGCTTGCCGAATTGGGTGGCGCTGCGTGCGGAGCCGATGGGGACGCGGCTCATGCTTTCGACGCCACCGGCGACGGCGATGTCGTAGTGGCCACTGATGATTCCGGCCGCGGCGAAATGCAAGGACTGCTGCGAGGATCCGCATGCTCGGTCCACGGTCACACCGGTGACCGATTCGGGCCAGCCCGCGGCGAGCACGGCGTATCGGCCGACGCCGCCGGCTTGCTCACCGACCTGGCTGACGCAGCCCCACAAGACGTCGTCGACTGTGCTCGGGTCGAGATCGTTGCGTTCGCTCAGGGCGCGAAGGACATGCGCGGACAGGTCGACCGGGTGGACCCCGGACAGCCCTCCGTTCCGCTTTCCGATCGGTGTGCGAACTGCGTCGACGATGACAGCGTCGTTCATGGCGTGCTCCTTCGTTACTGACTTTGAGGTCGGCGTCTTCGTGTGCGATGGGAGTAAGTGAATATGCGCTAACTATTGAATCGATTGCGACCAGATTCGATACTTGGTGTTCCATCAAGTTATGACAAATTCACATTATCTGCCGAATTGCTTGCTGGGAAGCTGTTTTAGTGGTTGAATTCTGCTCAGTTCACGATGTGATGCCCATCACCGACTCGGTCATGTCGGGCGTCGATGGCGAATCCGTGGCGAATCTTCCCTTACCAGTTCAAGGAGATTTAGTGGTACTCGAACAGCAGGTGAACCGGCCTCGGGCCAAGCTCGGAGAAGCAGGCGAATCCAGGACAGTGGCCTGGGGGATGACCAGCGTGCTGGTCGCCATGTACGTCATCAACTTTGCCGACAAAGCAGTTCTCGGCATCATCGCTCAGCCTTTGGCCAAGGAGTTGGGACTCTCCGCTTCCGACATCGGTCTGACCGGTAGTGCCTTTTTTCTGATGCTCTCGCTCGGTGGCTTGCTCTCGGGCGCCCTCGACAAGTGGCTCGGACTGCGCTGGGCGCTCGTCCTGCTGGTGGTCCTGTGGTCCGTGGCGATGTTGCCCCTCATTCTCTCGGCCAGCTTCGTGACCCTGCTGGTGAGTCGGATGATTCTCGGCTTCGCCGAAGGGCCGAACTCGCCCCTGCTGTTCTCCGCCGCGTACTCCTGGCATGCGCCCGCGCGGCGCGGACTACCAGGAGCCGTCCTGACCTGCTCGGCGTCGATCGCGAAGATTGCGATCGCGCCCATCCTCGCGTACGTCGCCGTCACCTGGGGCTGGCGCTCTGCACTGGTCGCATTGGCGATCGCGGGTCTGTTGTGGGCTGTGCTGTGGCTGGCAGTGTGGAAGGAAGGCCCATACGGCCGCAGTGGCGGCTCGGGTAAGGCCGATGATGCCGACTCGGGCCCTGAAGACTCGGATCCGGCAACGGCAACGGCAATGGCGCCCGCGACTGACGCTGAGCCGGCTGTGCCCTGGCTGCACATCTTCCGTACCCGCACCTTCATCGGCGGAGTTCTGCTCATTGCCGCCGCCTATGCACTGGCAGCGGTAGTCCTCACCTGGTTGCCGTCGTACTTCGAACTGGGCCTTGGCTATTCGCGACTCCAGGCTGGATCGATGTTCTCCATCCCCAGCCTTATCGGCCTTGCGATCATGTTGAGTAGTACTTGGTTCAGTGACAGGCTCATCACCAAAGGCGTCAGCATGCGGGCTGCTCGGGTGGTCTTTCCTGCGGTCGGCATGCTGATCGGCGGCACGATGTTGGTCTTCCTGCCGTTCGTCAGTACACCTGTCATGGCTGTGTTCATGGTGTCCTTGGGCTATGCGATATGCACTCCGGTGCTGCCGCTTCTCAATGCCTGTGTGAGCGAATTGTGCCCGCCCAAACAAATTTCCGGGGTACTCGGGGTGTTCTTGTCGCTCATGGCGTTCGGTGGTTTCATCGCGCCGTACATGATGGGACGCATCGTCGACACGGCCGGCGACGGTGGCGACGGCTACGCGACCGCCTTCCAGATCCTCGGTGGGGTTGCGCTCATCGTGGCCGTTGTCGGCATCGTCATCATCGACCCTGCCCGTGACAAGAACTTGGTGCGCCCCAACGCTCCCGTTGTTGCTGCCCGATAGGCCGATCGCGATGACCTTCGTACTCGATCATCATGTTTCGCCTGACTTCGAGAGTCTACTCACTTTGGAACAGCTGAGCAGCAACGAGTTTCGAGGCTACTGCCATGCCGGGCATCCAATGAGGGCGTTCGGCGGGCAGGTGGCGGCTCAGGCTCTGACCGCCGCGGGCCGTACCGTTCCAGCAGAAAATCTTGCGCACTCGCTGCACGGTTATTTCCTCAGTGCGGGCGATCCCACGAAACCGATCGTCTACGAGGTGGAACGACTCCGAGACGGGCGGTCATATCGCTCCCGCCGAGTCACTGCGAGACAAGATGGCGAACCGATATTCACGTTGTCGGCCTCCTTCAAACTGCCCGAAGGCGGCGCGGACCGGCAGTTGGAGATGCCCGAAGTGCCGCCACCCGAGGAACTTCCGGATCCGTACGAGCACTGGGCGAAAGAGCGGCCTGAGGAGTACCAGGCCGCGACAACAGTCCGAGTGATGTCCCTGCGCTTCGTTCCGCAGGATCGGGTATCGGACCACCCTGCAGTACCGGGACTTTCAGAGCAGACGGTGTGGCTCAAACCCGCTCAGGCCTTGCCCGACAATCCGTTGCTTCACGTCTGTGCCCTCACATACGGCTCCGACATGACATTGGCGTCGACAGCGTCACTGGACATCCAACCGCATCGCTCGATGCTCAAGGGTCAATCCAGGGCGATCGTGACTTCCCTCGATCACGCTGTGTGGTTCCATCGACCCTTCCGTGCTGACGACTGGATGCTCTTCTCGCAGAGCAGCCCATCGTCCTGCGACGGTCGGGGTCTGTCGAGTGGGCACTTCTGGAGTAGGCAAGGAGATTTGGTAGCCACCGTCGTCCAAGAGTCGCTGGTCCGCCGGATCGACTAGAAAATTCATTCCATCCATACCGAACAGCTGGAGGTTCTACTCATGACGCTCGCCTGGCCGACCGTTATGCCTCGATGCCTCGACTATCCGACGACGGGAATCGACGTAGTTCTGGCGGGAGCTGCTCGCGCGTACCCTGACCGAATTGCGCTGCAAGACGGCGATCTTGCACTCACCTTCGCCGAGTTGCACGACCATGCACGACGAGCGGCCGGGGGATTGCGTGCACTGGGAGTACAACCGGGAGACGTCGTGGCGCTCCATATGCCGAACAACCTGTGGTACGTCGTGGCGTACTACGGGGCACTGTGCGCGGGTGCTGCTGTGGCGCCGGTCAATCCGACTCTCCCGCCCGCCGGTCTCCACGATCAGTTGGACGATGTGAAGGCGAGGGTGGTCATCTCGCATCCCGAATCCGTCGGCATCGTTCTGGCGGCGGATGCACAGTGTGTCGATGAAGTGGTGTGTGTATCCACGACACCCTCAGCGCCGGCGACTGAAACGGCTCTGCCGGAGCGAGTCCGTGCATTCGACGATTTACTGCAAGCGCAACCGTTGGCGTCGTACCGCGTGGATCCGGAACTCGTCGCTCATCTGCAGCTGACCGGTGGTACGACCGGACGCTCCAAAGCTGTTCGCGTACTGAATCGTAACCTCGTTTCGAACGTGATCCAGATGGCATCCTGGCGATCCGGGCTACTCACCGAACTCGGTGGGCTTCGAATGCAGTCGGCCGCGGATCGCGGTCCGCATGCGCTGGTCCCGGGCGAAGGCGTCAACATCGCAGTGGCGCCACTCTTTCACGGTCTGGGCTTGGTCGGACAGAACGTCAGCACACTGCTCGGTTCGACCGTTGTCTTCACCGGGCGCTTCGATCCGGACCGGATGTTGGCAGACATCGAGCGCCTCGGCGTCACGCACATCACCGGCTCGCCCGCGATGTACTACGCGTTGTTGGCGAGCAGCAAGATCGGAGCGCACGATTTGTCCTCCGTGCGTGCGATCAATTCCGGTGCAGCCCCGTTCGACACGACTTCGCTGCGGAGCCTGCAATCGTTTTTCGGCAACGCCTGGGTCACAGAGGGATACGGCTTGAGCGAAGCGACGATGGGCCTGACCGGTGCGCCTTTGAACAGTCTTGTCGCGACGCCGCCGGACAGCGTCGGCGTCGCGATCTTCGACACCGAACTCGAGATCCGAGACGAGAATTCGGCAGTCCTCGAGCCCGGCGAGGTCGGTGAGGTCTGGGCTCGCGGGCCGCAGATCGCCGACGGGTACCAGAATCAGCCGGAACTGACTGCGGTTCAGTTCCGCGGTGGTTGGCTCGCGACCGGCGACATGGGGCGACTGGACAAGGCGGGGCACCTTTTCCTGGTAGGGCGGTCGAAGGACATGATCATCTACAAGGGCTACAACGTCTATCCGCAGCCGCTCGAAGAGATTCTGTGTTCGCACCCTGCTGTTGCGCAGGCGGCCGTCGTCGGCGAGAAGGCGCCAATGGTCGGTGAGCGTGTGACGGCCTTCGTTCAGTTGAACCACGACTTTGCGTCCAAGTCTGTGTCGGACCCGCAATTGCTCGAACGGGAGTTGACGGACTACGTGGCCGCAAAGGTGGCTCCGTATCAGAAGGTGCGTTCGATCAGGTTCGTAGAGCGGCTACCCGTCACCGCAACGGGAAAGATACAGAAGAACGAACTGCGCAACAGTCTCGCCGCAGACGCGGTCTAGGACGATCGTCCAGTTAACTCTGACGATTCCGTCCTGCCGCGGCGTACTTTCTGCGAGAGTGTCGAACATGCGTGGAATCCTGGTAGCCAGTGTGTGTGCGTTCGTGGCGGTGGGGGGGGGGCGCGGGGGCGGGGCCGGGCGGCGCGTTTACGGGGAGGTTGTACCGCACGCCCCCCGCCCCGGCGCCGCGGGCGGCG
>NZ_JBSGVT010000002.1:0-92687 GCF_053608585.1 Rhodococcus sp. NPDC055024 | reverse complement strand
CGGCTCCACCTGGCGTGGAATCGGGGTCGCCAGTGTGGGCGCGTTCGGGGCGCTCGTCGGGGCGCTTACGCCCCGCGCCGAGACGACCGAGAACCAAGCTCGCTCGTTCTCCGAGACGACGTCCGTCGGGGTCCACAATTCCTACGAGACTGCGACGTTTCCCTACTTCGCCGATGCACTCGACTCGGGAGCGTCGTTGCTCGAGCTGGACCTGTGGACCAACGGCGGCGGTCCGGACTGGCGTGTGTCGCACATGAATCCGGTGGCAAGCGAGAGTAACTGCGTCGGAGCATCGAACGCCTCCGAGTTGCGAAGTGGCCCGCGAGATCAGGGACTCCGCGGATGTCTGGCAGATATGCGGGCGTGGCACGAGGCCAATCCCGAGCATCCGCCGGTGATGATCAAGTTGGAACTCAAGGACGGTTTCACCGCCGGGTACGGACGGGGGCCCGCGGATCTCGACGCCTTGATTCTCGGGACACTCGGAGACGCGGTTTTCACGCCGGCCGATCTGATGGGTGAGTCTTACTCGACCCCGGATGCCGCCGTCACCGAGCGTGGATGGCCGAGCACCTCCGAAATGACCGGGAAATTTCTGTTCGAGCTGATACCGGGAACGATCGAGGAGGGGAACCCTCTCGATACGGAATGGACGGACCGGCAGTATGCGACGCACCTGCGAGATCTGTCCTCCGCCGGGCTCGTCGAACTCGGCGCGGCCTTTCCTGCTGTTCACCGGGCGTCACCGGGAGACCCACGTCTCGACCGCTACACCGATCCGGGGATCCGTCCGTGGTTCGTGATTTTCGACGGTGACGCCCTCGACTACACCACGGGAGTTGTGGATCCGAGTTGGTACCACGAACGGGGTTACCTCCTCGTCATGACCGACGCGCACAAGGTCGCTCCGCAGATCGACGGTACCCACGCCTCGGAAGCCGAGGCGGGCGAGCGACTCGACCTGTTGGCCGGGCAGCACGCAAGTTACATCACCGCGGACTGGTCGAGGTTGCCGAACGTACTGTCCACCGTGGTGCCGCGCCGGTGATGTCCGCTGACAAGATCTGACGGGCGGCAATTCTCAGGAACAGGGTGCAGGATGTGTTCATGCGCACAGTCACGTGGAATCCCGAAGTCTACGGCCGCTATTCGGGGGAGCGGTCACGCCCGTTCGTCGACCTGGTGTCCCGGGTGGCCACCGAAGACCCGACTCGCGTAGCCGACCTCGGCTGCGGATCAGGCACCCTGACCGCGATGCTGGGGGAAAGATGGCCGGACGCGTCGGTATCCGGATTCGACTCGTCTCCCGAAATGGTGGCGCAGGCCCCGGCAGACCTACCGGGAAACGTCACCGTCGAGTTGGGGGACTTCATGTCGTTCAACGCCACAGGTTACGACGTCGTCGTCAGTAACGCTGCACTGCAGTGGGTTCCGAGCCATCGCGAGCTGATCGATCAGTGGGCGGACACCCTGGGGTCCGGGTCGTGGCTGGCGTGGCAGGTTCCGGGAAACTTCGATGCTCCGTCCCACTCGCTCATGCGGAACCTCGCGGAGTCCGCGGAGTGGAGTGAGCGGCTGGGCGGCGTCTTGCGCGGTCCGGAAGGCGTTGACAGTCCGGTTGCGTACGCGCAGCGTCTCCAGGAACACGGATTCGACGTCGACGCCTGGGAAACGACGTACGTACACGTACTGGCAGGTGCCGACCCGGTGCTCGGATGGGTACGGGGGACGGGTTTGAGGCCGGTGCTCGACGTTCTCGGCGAAGCTGACGCGCCGGAATTCGAGCGCCAGTATTCCGATCTGCTGCGTGAGGCGTATCCCGCAACAGCCGCCGGAACGCTGTTTCCGTTCCGGCGGGTGTTCTGCGTGGGACGCAAGCGGTAGATAGTCGGCCGGCTTCCAGTCAACCGATCACTGCGCGGTGACGAAGCCTTCGGAGACCAGCCAGTCGCGAGCCACGTCTGCCGGCTCCTTGCCGTCGACGTCGACCTGCCGGTTGAGCTCGGTCATCACCTCGTTGGTCAGTCGCTCCGAGATCGGTGCCATGACTTCTGCTACCTGCGGATGTGCTTCCGCGAAGTCCTTTTTCATCACCAGTGCCGGATTGTATTTCGGGAAGAACTGGAGATCGTCGTCGAGCAGAACCAGGTCGAGAGCGATGATGCGGCCGTCGGTGGTGAACACTTCACCGAACTTGCACTGGTCGCTGTCGGCCGTCGCCTGGTAGATGATGCCCGTCTGCAGAATCTGTCGCTGGGCGCGCGACGCATCGAAGCCGTACTTGGCTGCCAGACCGGGATATCCGTCCTGACGGACGTTGAACTCGGTCTCTACGCACGTGACCGCAGCGCCGGGATCGGACTCGACCAACTTCGCGTAGTCGGAAACCGTCTTGACTCCGGTCTTCTCGGCTGTCTCCTTGCTCATCGCCAATGCATACGTATTGTTCATCGGCGCCGGATCCGTCCACACCATGTCGTTCGCGGCCAGATCAGCGTCACGGACCGCCTCGAACTGGGCCTGCGAGTCCGGGAGAGGAGTCTCGTTTCCTAGATAGTTGATCCACCCGGTTCCGGTGTATTCGTACGCAAGATCGATCTGCCCGTTCAACTGCGCGTCTCGGGTGCTGTTGGAGCCCTGGATGTTCGTGAGATCGCGAACATCCGCGCCTGCAGCGGACATCGCGAATTCGATGATGTATCCGAGCACGATCTGCTCGGTGAAGTCCTTGGAGCCGACGGTCATCTTCACACCCTCGAGCTCGGGAACGGGCTCGATGCTGCCGGGGCCGACGGCAAGGGGCAGTGCGCCACCGGATTCCAAGCCACAGGAAGCGACGAGTGTGAGGCCGAGCGTGGCAACGGCGAGTTTCCAGCCCCGCGTTCTGGTGATCGAAGTCTTGGTCATCGTAATCCCTTGGGCCCGAGATAAGTTTCGGCGAGCGCGCCGAGCCAGTCGATCAGTAGGGCCAGCGACACCGCGAGTACCGCACCGACCACGAGCGTGACGTTGTCACGGAGCTTGTATCCGGTGTCGATCAGAATGCCCAGACCGCCGGCACTGACCAGGAAGCACAGCGTCGCCGTGCCGACCGCCAGAACGAGCGAAGTGCGAAGGCCCGCAAGAATGTACGGGACAGCCATCGGGAATTCGAGCTGGCGCAGCACGGTCAGAGAAGACATTCCCTGACCACGCCCGGCGTCGATGAGGGTCTTGTCCACCTGCTGATAGCCCAGAATCGTGTTGCGCAGCACGGGAAGCAGCGAATAGAAGGCGATCGGAAATACACCGATCCAGAAACCCGTTGTTCTGGTCGCGAGATAGAACAGCACGAGGAGGCCGATGGCCGGCGCCGCGGCTCCGATGTTGGCGATACCGACGAAGAACGGCGCCAAGCGGGTGAATCTCGGCCTGGTCAACAAGGTTCCGAGCGGAACAGCGATGGCGACGACGATGATGACCACTGCTGCGGTGATCAGCACGTGTTGCCACGTCAGCGTGACGATATTGTCGAGATTGATGCTGGCCTTCTGCGTCGCGTTGAGATCGCGAGTGAACGCCCAGGTCAACACGCCCGCAACCAGGATCAGAACGATGACCGGCTGAACGTACAGGCGCATCCGTTCCGCTCGGCGGGTGGCCGCATTTTCGGCGGCACCGAGATCGGGCGCATCAGTTTCCATTTCGGGAGCGGCGACGCGCTCTTCGGTCGGGGCACTCATATTCGACCCTCGACGTTCTCGGCGTCGGACTCCTCGTCGTGATCGTGGGCATGCTCCTCGCGCATCTCGGAGAGATGGCTCACGAGTGTGTCGATCGTGATGAGGCCGACGTACTCGCCGCGCCGTCCGGTGACCACAGTGGACGCATTGCTCTCGGCGAGAAGAGCTTCCAACGCATCCTGCAGGGTGGACTGGATGGACACGGCCTCACCGATCTCGTTGCCGACACCTCGGAGGCTCGACGCATGAGCGAGGTGGCCGGGTGAGACCCAGCGAAGCGGTCGTCCACGCTGATCGAGAATCAAGGCCCACTTCCACTTGCGCGCTGCGAGTGCGGTTCTCAAATCGTCGACCGAATCTGTTTCGCGCGCGGTGAGGCATTGCTTGAGCTTGATCTGACGCACCCGGGTCAATGTCAACTGCTTGAGTGATGCGTCGGCGCCGACGAAACCCGCGACCATGTCGTTGGCGGGATTGGCGAGAATAGCTTCGGGGGTGTCGTACTGCATAATGCTGGACTGGTTGCCCAGCACGGCAATTCGATCACCGAGCTTGACTGCCTCGTTGAAATCGTGGGTGACGAAGACGATGGTCTTACCCAACTCCGACTGCAGTCGCATCAGTTCGTCCTGGAGCAGGCCGCGGGTGATGGGGTCGACCGCACCGAAAGGCTCGTCCATCAACAGAACCGGGGGATCGGCAGCGAGTGCTCGCGCCACGCCTACACGCTGTTGCTGGCCGCCGGAAAGCTGGCGCGGGTACCGGTCGCGATAGGTGTCCGGATCGAGGCCGACGAGGTCGAGCATCTCGTCGGTCCGTGCCGCGATGCGTTTCTTGTCCCAACCGATGAGGCCGGGCACCGTCGCGACGTTCTTCGCAATGGTGAAGTGCGGGAACAAACCTGCCTGCTGAATCGAGTATCCGATGCCGCGGCGAAGCTTGTCCGGGTCGATGGACAGCGCGTCTTTGCCGTCGATGGTGATCTTGCCCGAGGTGGGTTCGATCAGACGGTTGATCATGCGCATCGTCGTCGTCTTGCCGCAACCCGAAGGTCCGACGAACACCACGATCTCACCGGCCGGAACAGTCAGTGAAACATTGTCCACCGCTGCAGCTTTCTGGCCTGGGTAACGCTTGGTCACGGATTCGAGAACGATCTCGACTCCGGATACCTTCTGGCCTGCGGATACGTCGGACGGAATGGTTTCGGTCATTGCAGCCCCTTCGAAGTAGTGAGACGGCCGATGACGACGTAGATTCCGTCGAGGATCAGGGCCAGAATGACGATGAGTACGGTGCCGACCAGCGCTTGCGGAACAGCATTGGGGCTACCGACCCTCGAGAGCCCGGAAAAGATCAGGTTTCCCAGACCTGGGCCCTTGGCGTACGCCGCGATGGCGAGGATGCCCATGAGCATCTGCGTACTGACCCGCATACCGGTGAGGATCGACGGCCACGCAATCGGCAGTTCGATTCGACTGAGTACGTGAAGGCGATTCATCCCCACACCGCGTGCTGCGTCCGTGATCGCCGGATTGACCGCGTCCAGGCCGATGATCGTGTTCCGAATGATCGGGAGCAGGGCATACAAGATCAATGCAGTGATCGTGGGGGCGACGCCGAGACCGAGTATCGGAATGAGCAGTCCGAGAAGGGCGAACGAAGGAACCGTCAGGATCGTGCTGGCCAAAGCTGTTGCCACGGACGAACCGACCGGGCTTCTGTAGACGAGAATTCCGATGATCACGGCGGCAATCGTCGCGATGATCACGGACTGGATAACTGCTGAAACATGTAGGTACGAGTCGGTCATCAATTGTTGTCGTCGTGCAACGACAAAATCCCATAGCGCGCCCATATTTCCGAACCCACTTTCTTCGGACTTCTGCTCGCAAGAACGTCTTCCCTCGACACCGACCGGCGCACAAGGGCTTTCCCCGCAGCCGTCGTCGGCCGAGGGGTTTGTCTCGACTGTCGTCCAAAAACTCGGATACTGCAACTAATTCCGATTGCAGCGTGTCGGATGTTGTTCTGGACGTGAGATTTTGCGAGACGCGGGTATGTACCCGCTGCGTGAGACGTTGAAACGTCCTGGAGACGACAAAGCGGGAGAGCTCCGAAGAACTCTCCCGCATTGCTTCATTTGTCCGAATTGGCCTCAGGCCCAGGTGAGCGCATCCTCATTGGAGAGCCGCGGCAGACGATCGAACCACGGGTTCTCGCCGGGATGGCCGATGTTGACCACCAGGATGGTCTTGAAGCGTCCGTCGGCGAAGAACTCTCCGTCGATGCCGTCGGCGTCGAACCCGGCCATCGGGCCGGCGACCAGACCCTGGGCCCGTATCGCGAGGATGAGGTAGCCGGCCTGCAGTGCGGCGTTGAACTTACTGCTCGATGTGGCGGCAGCGTTGTCGGACTCGAAGTAGTCCTTCATCTCCGGACGGATGGGGAACAGCGCCGGGATGTGCTCGTAGAACTTGGTGTCGACGGCCAGAACGGCAACTGCCGGAGCGGCCTCGGTCTTGGCCTTGTTTCCGTCTGCCATGTGCTCGACGAGGCGCGCTTTGCCTTCCTCGGTACGGACGAACAGTACTCGCAGTGGATTGGTGTTGGCAGCGGTCGGCGCCCACTTCGCGAGCTCCCAGATTGCGGTGAGCTCGTCGTCGGTCACAGGTTCGTTCGAGAAGGAGTTGGCGGTGCGTGCAGCGGTGAAGAGGAGTTCGCGACCAGCTTGATCGAGTTGCTGGTCGGTGAATGGGGTGGCTGCGTCGAGAGACATCAGGGGGCTTCCGTTCGGTGGTAGCTCCACCGAACATTGCCCGGTAAAGCTAGTTGCTAGTAAAAAAATAGTGCCTACGGATACGTTAGCACTATGACTAGGATGGTGGGGTGGCAAGCAAGAACGAAGCGGAGCACGAGCCCCGCGCATGTGACGGGGCGTTGGCCCGTGCGTTCGGCTTCCTGGGTAAACGATGGAACGGCGTCATTCTCGGCACACTGCTGAACGGGCCGGCGGGATTTTCCGAACTCAAGCGAGCGGTCGGGGGGATCAGTGATTCGGTGCTCTCGGAACGCCTGACGGAGCTGGCTGGGGCAGGCCTCGTGACGAGGACCGTCGACGCAGGTCCGCCCATCGCCGTGGAGTACGAACTGACAGCCTCGGGGCAGGCGCTGCTCCCCGCTCTCCGTGAACTGACCACCTGGGCTGCCGAAAATCTGCCACCCGAGGGTTGCTCGAACTGAGCATTCGTTCGGCCGACAGTGCAGCGACAGCGTGGGTCCTGCTTTCGAGAGCGTCTATTTCTCCTTCGAAGCGACGAAACATGTACGCAACGTAGATGCAACGTATCCAAAACTAGTGTTCTGGATCACACAGTGTTCGTGGGGTCGAGAGGCATTAGGTCACGAATCTGTGGGCAGAACGGGTCCTGTTCACTACCGGTGGTGGACGAGGACAAGGTTCCGCGGGTTGAGCACACAGCCCGCGGAACCGCCCCCATCAGGGCACCGGCTGACAGGAGTCCAGGTGTCCGTAGTTGCGGAAGTCTCTGCGATCGATTTCGCGGAAACTGAATTCGAATGCGCGCAGCGATCGACGCTGATTCGTGAAGTCGGCCCACTAGTTCCAGGTCCCCCATCCTTGGCGATGTGTCTGAGCGAGCCGACGCGCGGACTGGTCGACATCGCTTCACTGCTTCTCGCGGCTCCCTGGTTGCTTCGATCACCGCGTGGAGACGGGCATCCAGTCCTGGTTCTCCCCGGACTGCTGACGTCGGACGTGTCGACTCTTGCCTTGAGGGCGTACTTGAGTTTCCTGGGGTACCGGGTTCACGGCTGGAATCTGGGCGTCAACACCGGCCCGACAGCGATGGTGGTCGACGGATTGCCCGCCGCGTTGGCCCAGGTGTCGGATCGATACGAGCAGAAGGTGTCGGTGATCGGCTGGAGTCTGGGCGGCATCTACGCTCGTAAGTTGGCGAGGGACCTGCCGGATTCGGTGCGACAGGTGGTGACACTCGGAAGTCCTTTCGCTCTCACCAGTCTGGAGCAGACGAGAGTCGGATCGATCTACGCTCGTTTGTCCGGTAAGCACGCGATACTGCCTCCGGTCGACGGCATCGAATCCGAACAGGGGCCGCCCATTTCGGTTCCCGCCACGTCGGTCTACTCGAGGCATGACGGTATCGTTCCGTGGCAAGCATGCTGTGAAAGCACGTCCGGACTAACGGAAAGCGTTGCGGTGCAAGGCAGTCACATGGGGTTGACCCACAACCCGTCGGCGTTGTGGACGGTCGCCGACCGTCTGGCGCAGGACGTCGACAACTGGCAACCTTTTGCGGCACCGAAACGACTTCGGCGGCTGTTCCCGCGCTGAAGTCTGGGGCTGAGGTGTGGGGGAGAACCCTGAGTCCGACGCGGGGACAGACTGGTACCTGGGTATGTATCGCGGCCGGAAAAGATGGGTCCATGGCCTGATGCGCGTGAGTGCCCCGGCGGCGGATAGTGGAAGTCGACGCGGACAGTCCGCGAGATCCGACGCGGCTAGCCCGCGAGATCCACTGAAGGGACACCGAACATGACTTCGCCGATGAAGACCCGCAAACTCACTCGAGCGCGCTCCGGCGCGATGTTCGGCGGCGTGTGCGCCGGGATCGCACGATACTTCGGGTGGAAGTCGTCGACCGTCCGCTTGCTGTTCGTGCTCTCGTGCTTGCTGCCCGGCCCGCAGTTTCTGATCTACATCGTCATGTGGATTTTCATTCCTCGTGAGCAAATCTGACCGAACCGCTCAGCGGCGGCGGTCCTTCAGGCATTGCTTGGCCTCGTGCAGTTCTTCTGCACTGAGCGGGGGGAGGGGGAGCGGGTCACGGTGCAAGCCCTCGGTGCGTAGTCCGTCGAGCATCACCGAAAGGTACCGGCGCCACACAGTCGGGTTGACGGGCTGCGCAAATTCGGTGACGGCGCCCACCATGAAGATGAGGCCGAAAAGGTCGGTGACGACGGCGTCGGGGCGCAGCATCCCGGCGTCCTGGGCCCGGACGAAGATCCTCTCGACCGACGGTTCGACGATGGACCGCTGGCACGCCAACTGCTCGCAACCCTCATCGGTTCCGTTCATGACGTCCTTGAGTCCACGGTTGACCGACATACGGCTGCAGGCGAATTCGGCAAACGTGACAAGCCCGTCCCACGGATCCGGATTGCTCAGTGATGCCTCGGCGGCCGCCGCCATGTCGGCGAAGTTCTGCTGGAAGACTCCGTCGATCAATTCTTCCTTGCTTGCGAACCGTCGATAGACGGTTCCGACGCCGACACCCGCGCGTCGGGCGACGTCGTCGAGTGTGACGTCGATCCCTTCTTCGGCGAACAATTCACGTGCGGCATCGATGATCAACTGCCGATTACGTGCAGCATCAGCGCGAAGTGGGCGCCCCATTGCGGTACTCATGTCCTCACTCTACCCGTCAAGTGGAGACAGCTTCTCCGTTTTGGTGTAGCGTTTTTGCTAACCGGAGAAGCCATCTCCGCATAGGTGGGGCGAGGGACTATGTCAGACATTGCTGAACGGACTGAATTCGAGCAGTCCTCAGCGCCTTCAGGGGACAACCACGCAAAGCGGTGGCTGGTTCTCGCGGTTCTGGGAATTGCGCAGCTGATGGTGGTCTTGGATGCCACCATCGTCAACATCGCGCTGCCGGCTGCGCAGCGCTCACTGGCGTTCGGTGATGCCGACCGCCAGTGGATCATCACGGCATACGCATTGGCCTTCGGCAGCTTGCTGCTGCTGGGTGGTCGGTTGAGCGACTTGTTCGGGCGCAGGCGAACTTTCATCGTCGGCCTGATCGGCTTCGCAGTGGCCTCCGCCATCGGTGGTGCAGCCGTCAACTTCGAAATGCTTGTTGCTGCTCGTGCGGGCCAGGGCGTCTTCGGTGCGCTTCTTGCTCCGGCAGCGCTGTCTCTGCTGTCCGTGACATTCACGGATCCGGGTGAGCGCGCAAAGGCTTTCGGTATCTTCGGTGCCGTTGCCGGCGGCGGCGGCGCTATCGGACTGTTGCTCGGCGGAGCGCTCACCGAGTGGGTCGACTGGCGCTGGTGCCTCTTCGTGAACCTCTTCTTCGCGGCAATCGCATTGGTCGGAGCGGTCCTGTTGCTCGCTCCGCACACCAGTGACTCGCGGCCCAAACTCGACATCCCCGGAACGATCTTGGTGTCGATCAGCTTGTTCAGCATCGTCTTCGGTTTCTCGAGGGCCGAATCGGACGGTTGGAGTGCAACTCCTACCATCTCGTGGCTCGTTGCCGGCGTTGTATTCATGGCGGCATTCATCTACTGGCAGACCAAGTCCGAGCATCCGCTCCTGCCCTTGCGGGTGGTCCTCGACCGGATTCGTGCGGGCTCGTACCTGGCGATCTTCCTTTCCGGCGCAGGCATGTTCGCGGTCTTCCTGTTCCTGACGTACTACATGCAGCTGATCCTCGGGTACAGCCCGATCATGACCGGCCTCGCGTTCATGCCGATGGTGTTCGGAATCGTGACAGCGGCAACGCTTTCGACAGCGGTTTTGCTACCGCGCGTCGGTCCGCGAGTGCTGATCGTGAGCGGAATGGTCATCGCGGCGATCGGAATGGCGCTGCTGGCCCAGATTTCCGTGGACAGCACCTATGCAGTCCACATTCTGCCGGGGCTCGTCGTCACCGGACTCGGCATGGGCAGCATTTTCGCCCCGTCGATGCAGGGAGCAACTTCAGGCGTGCATCACGAAGATGCCGGCGTCGCATCTGCCACCGTCAACACCATGCAGCAGGTGGGCGGCTCGATCGGTACCGCACTGCTCAGCACGATTGCGGCTTCGGCTTCCACCAACTACCTGGTGGGCCGTGAGATGAATCCGCTCACTCAGGCACAGGCTGCCGTCGAGAGCTACACCACGACGTTCTATTGGGCAGCAGGTATTTTCGCGGTCGGAGCGGTCTTGACCGGACTGGTTCTGCGGAGTGGACTGCTTCCCGATTCGCCTGAAGGTGAGCCGGTAATCGCCCACTGACAGCAAATTTCGGGGTCGACGCCATTGCGGCGTCGACCCCGAAATCGAGTCAGCAGTTCTTATCGGGCGATGCCTGAAACCGATGAAGGACGTGATCGAGTTGTTCGGACGACAGCGCCGGGACGGGCAGTTCTCGATGGCCGGTGCGGGACGCGCAGAGTCCGTCGATCATGAACCCGAGGGCGCGGCGGTAAGCCTGAGGGGCCTCGTCGCCGCCGAACTTCTGGGCCATCTTGACGACCTGCATGAGAAGCGGAATGTCGTTGACTTCGAAGTCGCTCCGCAAGGTGCCCTGTTCCTTGGCACGATTGACGAGTGCCGCGGTGTGCTGAGCGATCCCGGCGCGCGCGCGAGCGAAAGTGTCGGACGCGAAGCGCCCGTCCATCAGGAGATCACCGAATCCGCGGTTGTCCGCCATGCGCAGGGAGATCACGTCGAGGAAGTAGACAAGGCCTTCCCAGGCGTCGGGCATCTCGCGGGCGGTGGCGGCGATCGTTTCGATCTCGGAGCACCGTGTGTCGAACAGCGCCTGGATCAGCTCATCCTTGCTGGCGAACCGGCGATAGACGGTGCCGACGCCAACGCCAGCGTGCTTCGCGACGTCCGCCAGCGTGGCGTCGAGTCCTTGGGCAGCGAACACCTCGCGGGCGGAGTTGAGAATCCGCTCGAGGTTGGCCTTGGCGTCGGACCGAAGGCGCGGCTGTGAGCAGTCGGCCGAGGTCCCCGCACGAGAAGCGTCGGGGTGGGTTGTCGGCATCCTCACAGTCTACGGCACTAAGCGGAATGATTGATTCCGTTAGTGCTATATTACTAAGCGGAACGTGTGGTTCCGATTGTCCGTACGAGAGAAGCCGATATGAGCACGTCTGACATCTGGGTCGGGAGCAATCCGATCTCGATGGTGGGTACGCGGAGTGCAGGTTTCGCGGCAACGAGGCTTCGCGCCCTTGCCGGCGACGGTGCCTTTGCTCAGCTCGTTCGTTTTGCCCTCGTCGGAGGCGCCAGCAACATCTTGTACTTCGCCGCTTTCCTGGCGCTGCGCGGTGACGGAGCGCTGGTCGCCAACGCTGTCGGTGCAGTCTTGAGCACCATCCTTGCGAACGAACTGCATCGCCGACTCACCTTCCACGCTGCGGATCGCGTCAACTGGTTCACTGCACAGTGGGAAGGTGGTGGGCTCGCACTGGTCGGTTTGATCGCCAGTTCGGCTGCCATCAGTGCGCTCGGCTTCCTGTTGCCCGGCGCCGACGGACTGCTTCAAGCTGGCCTTGTGATCGCAGTGAGCGGAATTGTCGGCGGTCTGCGGTTTGTCGCACTTCGCGGTTGGGTTTTCTGAGCGGTTCGCGGGTTCGGATCGAATCGGTTCGTAGGGAACACTGTGACCCATGAGCCTTTCGATAGCCGACTCCGGCGTCCGTTTGGCCGTGCTTTGTATTGTCATGGCGCTCGTGGCCACACTCGTCTACCGATTCGCTCACCTCGGTAGCATTCGGGTAGTTCCCGGCGCGCTGGCGCGCGGCGCCCTTCAGTTGGCTGCTATTTCGTTGATCCTCGCCGCGGCATTGGCTCACATCTGGTCAGCACTCCTCGTGCTCGTCGGCATGTTCGCTGCGGCGTCGTTCACTGCTGCACGACGCTCCGGCGCAGGAACTTCCGGCGGGTGGCTGACCGTCGCGCTGGCATCGGGAATCGGTGTGGTGTTGCCACTCATGCTGCTGTCCGGAGTGGTTCCGGTCGAAGGCGTCGCTCTGGTACCGATCGGCGGAATTGTTTTGGGCGGCGCCATGACAGCGACGTCGATGGCAGCCAAACGCGGACTCGACGCCGTCGACGATCGGTTCGGGGAAGTGGAAGCCGCACTGAGCCTGGGTTTCTCGCAACGCGATGCGCGGTGGGAAGTCGCCCGAACCGCCGCGTCCGACGCCCTGTTGCCCGGAGTCGACCAGACCCGCACCGTCGGCCTCGTGACTTTGCCCGGCGCTTTTGTCGGCGTTCTGCTTGCGACGGGGTCGGCTGTTCAGGCCGGTGCAGTACAGATTCTTGTCCTGGCTGGGCTGTTGTTGGCGCAAACCTGCGCTGTAGCCGTGGCTTTGGAACTCGTTGCCCGCGGTTTCGTATTTCGGGGAAAGGCTGTCAGGCCTGCGCGAGTTCGTTGATCTTGTCGCTGCCCAGGACACGGTCGGGAAGATCGGGAGTGTTAGCCGCGAGGGTGATCATCGCCTTGCCGATGTTCTCGCTGGTGGTCACGCCGCTGGGCCACACCTTGCGCAGGAGTGGGTAGAGAGGCACGGAAACCTGATAGAAGAGCTTGTACCACCACGTTTTCGACGGCGATCCCGGGCGCGGACGGATGAACCCCGGCCTGAGGATGTAGGTCGTGAGGGGGAGTGTGAGTAGCGCGTTCTCGGTCGCGCCACGTACTCGCTTCCACATGGTCTTGCTGGTTTCGGTGGAGTCGGCGCTTTCGCCGGACACGTAGACGAAGACCATCTGCGGGTGCAAGCGCGACAGCGTTGTGGCGGCGGCAAGCGTGATGTCACGCGTGATGTGGGTGTAGTCGGCTTCGTTCATTCCTGCGGAGGACACACCGAGGCAGAAGAAGCAGGCGTCGGCACCGATCAGATCGGCTTCGATTGCCGAGTAGTCCAGTAAGTCGCGGTGAACGATATCGACGATCTTCGGGGCAGTGGCACCGCACGAATTGCGGCCGACGGTTACGACGGTATCGATTCGTGGATCGTCCAGGCATTCGAGCAAGACGCTGTTGCCGACCATCCCCGTTGCCCCGAAAACGATGACCTTCATTGTGTCCCCCGCCGGTATCGGTTCTGCTTTCTGTGATGCGCACACTACGGAAACAGTCTGAGAATCGACCGACAGGGACCACCAACTGAACGCTTGACCTGCATTTATGAGTCCATTTTGACCCGACTTGTGACTAAAGTCCCTACAAACCGGCTGGACGGTTGGCTGAAAATAGTTTTATGGACGAAGGAGTTGATGAAATACACGTTCTCGGATCGGAGTCCGCCGGTCGGATGATCGAGGCGTCGACGATCATCGTCCTGGGTGCACTCTGTGCCGTCGTCGCAGGTTCGGGCGTGTTTTTTGTTCTCGGATCGATTGGTGGATTTGCCCGACTGCTCTACCTGGTCGTGCGGGCGCCGATCAACTCTTGCTCGGTACCAGGTTCGAATTTCGAACTGGCGCCTTCGAGAACGTCATGTGGTCGTTGATGCTCCCGAACGTCGAGTGAAGACGATCGAGGATGTAGTTCTGACGCATGTTCCAGGGTGACTTCGATCCCTGCTTCGGGAACTGTTCGACCGCGCGCATGACGTACCCCGACGCCAGGTCCAGGATCGGCCGCTGGTCCATGTCTTCGGTCGCGTGCGGCACACACTTCGAGTAGCCGCGCTTGTTCATCTCGGTCAGTAGTCGGCACACGTACATCGACGTGAGATCGGCTCGCAGAGTCCACGAGGCATTGGTGTATCCGACGCACATCGCGAAGTTCGGTACGTCGCTGATCATCATGCCCTTGTAGACGTAACGATCACCGAGGGTGACGGGTTCGCCGTCCACTTCGATCGACATTCCGCCGCACGCTTCCATCTTCAATCCTGTTGCAGTGACGATGATGTCGGCTTCGAGTTCGCGTCCTGACGCGAGTCGAATCCCGGTCTCGGTGAAGGTGTCGATGTGATCGGTCTCGATCGATGCCTTGCCGGATCGGAGGGCTTTGAACAAATCGCCGTCCGGTACGACGCACAAGCGCTGGTCCCAGGGATCGTAGGTGGGTGTGAAGTGGGGATCGAGTGGGATCTCTTCCGGGAGTTGACGACTGATCGCGAGGTTCAGCAGCCTCTTTGCACGCGCCGGACTGCGTCGGCACAGTTGGTAGAAACTGAGGTTCACTACGACGCTCTTCCATCGAGCGATGCTGTGCGCGAGTTGATTCGGCAATATCGCACGGATGGTGTCCGACACCTTGTCGCTGGACGGCAACGCCAGAATGTACGTCGGTGATCGCTGGAGCATCGTGACGTGGCTTGCGTCCCGCGACATCGTGGGGACCAAAGTGACTGCGGTGGCGCCGCTTCCGATCACAACGACCTTCTTGTCGGAGTAATCGAGTTCTTCGGGCCAGAACTGCGGGTGCACCACCTCGCCGGCAAACGATTCGCGTCCGGGGAAGTCGGGGGTGTATCCGCCGTCGTAACTGTAGTAACCGCTGCAGAGATACAGGAAGTTGCAGGTAAGTGTTTCGTCTTCGTCGTCGGTCGTCACGGTGACTGTCCACGTCGAGTCCGCTGACGACCAGGATGCTGCCGTCACCTTCCGGTTGTACCGAATCTTCTTGTCGATGCCGTTTTCGCGAGCGGTATCGCGCACGTACCGGAGGATCGAACCACCGTCGGCAATTGCTTTGGCATCTGTCCACGGGCGAAACGGGTAGCCGAGCGTGAACATGTCGGAATCCGAACGGATACCGGGGTATTTGAAGAGGTCCCAGGTTCCGCCACTGTTCGCGCGGGCCTCGAGGATCGCGTACGACTTGCCGGGCAGTTCGGTCTGGAGTCGATACGCAGCTCCGATGCCGGACAAGCCGGCGCCGACGATCAGGACATCGAGGTGTTCGGTGCTCATCAGTTCGGACTCCGTATCGATCGCGTGGTCACCCACAGAGTAAGTGTTCGTTCACCACACTACTGAACGATGCTCAGTAAGGCGAGGATGTCCACGTGATCGTCGGCGGCCGGATCGCCGCACACAGTGGTTTGCCTGCGGCGTCGGTGAGTCCGAGATCTCCGTGGAGCACGCCGGAACCGTCGGCCTCGTCAATGACGTGCTCGGGGACCGCGTCGAGCATCAGCTTTGCGCGCCGGAACATCTCGAACGTCTGGTCCTCGGATAACGTCACCCAGGACAGGTAGATGAAGCGTCCGCGCGGTGGGCCCTGGATGTACGGTCCGAGAATGTCCCAGGCACTGGGCTTTCTGTCGAGGTTCGCTGCCAGTTCCCACCGCGCTGTTTCGGTGTCTCCCGGTACGAGGTCGAGGATTTCGTGGGGCTTGCCCCGGCGCTGGACGCCGACGTGGATGTTGCTCCGTCCTTCGAAGGTTGCGGTTTCGGAACAATCCCGTCCGGGCAGGCTGTGACCGGTGATGATGATCTGCATATCGACATCATGCTCTGCACGGGTCGGGAGGGGTTGGCGTGGTGAGGCGTTCGGGTAGAAGCGTTGTTGCGGCCGTGGTGGCGAGCATTGTGTTGTCGAGCCTGCTGTTGTCGAGTCTTGTGGTGGTGTCAGGTGTTGCCGTGGCGACTGCGGACGAACCGGAAGTTGCGGGTGCGTTGGAATCGCACGAACTGCTCTCGGACGCAGCCCTTCCGATCGGTGCCGGTGCAGCGGAGCGAGTTGTCTATCGGACTCTGCGAACTGCCGACAGGTGGGGAGAGTCGTCAGGGTCGGTGTTTCTACCGGAAGGTGCGCCACCGATCGGCGGCTGGCCCGTGATCTCGTACGCCCACGGAACTCTGGGCAGTGCGGATCAGTGTGCGCCTTCGTCGACAGGATTCGGTCCGGGTGAGATCGAACCGATCGAACGCTGGTTGGACCAGGGGTATGCAGTTGTCGCTACCGACTACTCGGGTCTGGGCACCGACGGGGTATTGGCGTATCTCGACGGGCATGCCGCCGGCGCGAATGCTGTCGACATCGTGCGGGCCGCACACGAGTTGTACGGGAACGTGCTGAGCCCGCGGTGGATGGTCGCAGGTCTGTCTGAAGGTGGTCACGCGACGTACTTCGCGGGACACGAGGCTACCGCTCGTGCACCGGAATTGGATTTCCGCGGCTCGGTTGTTGTTGCAGGACCCACACATATGGAAGGTCTGTTCCCGTTGGGGGGACCGCTGTTTCCCGACATCGGCATCACGGGATTAGTGGGGTACGCGCTGTATGTCCTGGCTGGAATCGACGATCAACGACCCGAAGAGAACATTCGTGAGGTTCTCTCACCACAGGGAATCGAGTGGATGGAAAAGGCGCGATCTCTGTGCGCCGGGGATCTCGGCCGACAAATTCGAGCCGAGCGAATCCAGTTGGGCTCGTTGTTCTCTCAGTCGGTGTGGACGCCGCGCATGTACGACCTGTTCCGCGAGATGATGCAGGTGCCGGTCGACGGATACGACCGACCGCTACGTGTGGTGCAGAGTCTGTCGGACACAACGGTTCCTGTCGCGCTCACCTGGGCGCAGCTGTTCGATATGCGAGCGCGAGGAACGCACTTCGAGTATCAGGAGCTCAACGGGATCAGTCACGGCCAAACGACGGTCGCTTCGATGGACCAGACCATGGAGTTCATCGATCGATTGATGAGGTGATGTTTTGGTGGTGTGGTTTCTCAGTGTGATTGTTCAGCGCATCCGCCGCGGGGTGATTGTTCAGCGCATCCGCCGCGGGCCGTAGTCGTGGCCGCCGTTGGCGAACCACACGATTGCCGCAATCGCGTACAGGATGCAGACGAGGAGTAGCAGCCCGCCCGCGATCCACAGTGAGATCTGACCGAGTCGTTTCACTCGATCGGACGCGTACCGCGATCCGGCGACATCGCCGTCGGCCCACAAGGGATACACGTTGAAGGCGTGCGTGAAGGCGGCGAAGGAGAGCGGCCAGAAGAACAGCAGCGAGACCACTGCCCAACCGGCATTGACAGGTGGTCGAATTGGGTGCTGAGGAACGGATTGCTGGACGGTGGGTTGATCTGGGGTCGTCATGGGGGCTCCTGACATGAGGTGGCCCTTACGACGCTACTGCGATGGAGCTGAAGAATCACTGAGTGTGCGTGATCAGCCGTAGTGCCAGTCGCGATCCATTCTCCGGAAGTACGGGAAGTGTGCGCTCACGTCAGCACTGTTCGGTTCCGCTCCGCGAGCATCCGAGCTACGGGGAGAACATCGTTTGCTGCCATCTCGATTCGCTCGAAGACCTCAGGGTTGAGGATCGTGGTTCCGTCGAAATCACCTGAGCTGAGATAGATCCCGACAGGAGCGGTGAGCGCTTGAAAGAAGGCAAACAAGGGACGCAGGGCATGATCCAACACGAGAGCATGGCGGTCGCTGCCCCCTGTCGCAGCAAGTACGACCGGGGTGTTGGCGAGTGCGTACTGATCGACGAGATCGAAGAAGTGCTTGAACAGTCCCGTATACGAGCCGCGGAAAACCGGTGACGCGGCGATGACGATATCCGCGGACTCGACTGCAGCCAGCGCTTCGGCGGTGACAGGGTCGACCTGATCGCGATCCAGAGCTGTCGCGAGCCCGGGAATCAGATCCACGATCTCGATGACCTGTGTGTCGATCTGCTCGAAGTCACTGAAGGTTTCGACGATCAGATCGACGAGTGCGCGAGTCTTGGAAGGCTTCTGGAGGTTGCCGACAACGGCGACAACTTTGAGTGGTGTGCTCACCGAAACTCCTATTTCTCAGATGACTTCAACGATTCGATTTCCTTGCGCACCACGGGGGCTACCTCGGTGCCGAGGATCTCGATCGAGCGGAGCATGTCCTTCTGCGGAACATTGCCGAAGCCCATCTGGATCATGATGCGGTCATGGTGGAACAGTTCGTACTGCGCCATCGTCTTGTCGATGATTTCTTGCGGGCCACCGAGGAAGAACGCGCCCGCGGTGGTTGCCTGCGCTTCGTATGCCCTGCGCGGCATGGGAACTCCGTTTCCGCGCTGATGATGGTTCTGCATCCAGCCGGCCTGGAAGTACGGGTAGGACGTATCGAGTGCTGTTTGCCTCGAGGTGTCGACAAACCCCGGCGAAGCAATAGAGACAGCGAGCTTCTTCGGATCATGTCCGAACTCCGCTGCAGCCCTGCGGTACAGATCGACGAACGGTTCGAACTGTTGGTAGCTCCCACCGATGATCGCAAGTGACAGGGGCAGGCCGAGTTTCGCCGCACGAACCACCGAGGCCGGGGTACCTCCGACCGCGATCCACACGGGAATCTGGCGATCCGGACGAGGCGTCACGTCACCGTCGATCAGTGGTGCGCGAAGTTGGCCCTCCCAGTTGATCGGGTTCTCCTCACGCAGTTTCAGTAGTAGGTCGAGCTTTTCGGCGAAGAGTTCGTTGTACTGGGAAAGGTCGTACCCGAAAAGCGGAAACGACTCCGTGTAGGAGCCTCGGCCGGCAATGATCTCGGCGCGGCCTTCGGAAAGCAGATCGACCGTCGCGAACTGTTGAAACACGCGGACAGGATCGTCGGAACTCAGGACGGTCACTGCGCTGGACAGCTTGATGTTGTCGGTGGCCTGAGCCATTGCTGCGAGTACGACTGCAGGGGCCGATACTGCAAAGTCGGTGCGATGATGTTCGCCGACGCCGAAGACGTCGAGTCCCACCTGATCTGCGACGGTTGCCTGTTCGACCAAATGGCGAAGGTGTACACCGGGATTCATCATTTCGCCGCTAGTGGGGTCCGGTGTGAGTTCACCGAAATGGTAGACACCCAATTCGAAAGCCATGGTGTTTCTCTCTATCTGTTCGTGGGGGTGATGGAAAGTTGTTCGGCGTGCGCATCGCAAGCGCCGCTCTGATTCGTGTGGTGCGTGGCAAGTCGGGAAAAGAAGCGGTCGAGTACCGGAAGTTCTTCAGGTTCGATGAGATCGGAGAAGTAGTCGGCAATTCCTCGCGTGTGTATGGCGGAAGCAGTTCGAAGTGTCTGCTTGCCTGCAGGCGTCATCGATACCGTCACGACGCGTCGATCGTTGTCCAGTCGAACGCGCTCCACCAATCCCGCCTCGACCAATCGATCGACGACGCGCGTCACGCCACTGGTGGTGACCAGGACAAGCTCGGCCAGATCACCCATTCGGATGGTGTTTCCGGGAGCTTCATGCAGTCGGAGTAGAACGTCGTACTGGCCCAGGGTGAGCCCGGTGCTGGTTCGAAGGTCCGCCTCCATCTTGCCGAGGATGACGCTGTGGGAGACGACGAGGTCGCGCCATACGCGACCACGTACGTGTTCATCAGTTGTCATCGGTGACGCCCTTCATTTATTTGCGATCGCAAGTATTGCTTACTCAAGTAATACGCCAGTGACGGTCGAACTATTCCCTGCTCAGGTTTTTGCTGCTCGGAAGGTGTTGACTCGAACGTTTGTTCGAATATGCTTTGGGGCGGGGATCGGGGGATTCTATGAGTGTCTTGTCGTCGGACGTGGTGTCTGGTTCTGCGGTGGGGTTACGTGGACGCCTGTGGCGGTTGACTGCTGCCGAGTTACGGGCGGCCGCTGTCGAGGCGAGTGCGGAGATTCTTCGCCTGGAAGCCGTTCGGGTGGCGGTGGTGGACGAACTGGCGATGCGTCCCGATGATCAGGTGATTGCCAGCCGCGGTGTCGGTGCGTGGTTGGCGGCGAACACGATGCTGCAGGTTCGAGACGGGAAGAAGATCGCCGCCCTGGGCGCCGCGCTACGGCCGTTTCCGGCGGTAGCGGCTCGGTTCGATTGCGGGGATTGCTCGTTCGAGCACGCCGTCTTGATCGTCGCGTTTTGTGAATCCCCGCCGAAGGGGATGCCGGACGAAGCGCTCCCTCGCTGCATCGACCTGCTGCTCGCAGCAGCGTCGGGCGTGGAAGCGACGACGACGAAGGTGCGGCACGTCATCGCGACCTTGGAGCGCGTGTTCGAATCCGATGAGATTCCACCCGCCGAAGACGTCGATCGCAACGAACTGCGTATCGCCTCGACCTTGAACGGTCGGGTGGTGGTGCGCGGCGATTTCGACGCCCTCACCGGCGAAATGCTGCTGTCGGCGCTGTCGAATCTGACGATGCCGACCCCGGCGCCCGATGGAACTCCCGATGCCCGGTCGGCGGCGAAGCGGACGGCGGACGGGTTCACCGAACTGATCCGCCGGTACCTCGACTGCGCAAAAACCGGAACCGACGGCGGCCAACGTCCACACGTGAACGTGCACATCAACGCACGTGACCTCGCTGAGCATCGGGACTGCGCCGCCGCGCCTTCAGATGGTGAAGAGTCCCCGTCGGATCTCGACGTCGGGCACATGCCATGGCTCGGACCGCTGTCGGTGTCGCAGACGAGGTTGTTGGGCTGCGATTGTTTCCTGTCGACTGTCCTACTCGACGCTCACGGCGCGCCGTTGGACGCGAAACCCGGAAAACGGTTGGTCAACGCCGAACAGCGCGTCGCGCTGATTGCCCGCGACAAGGGCTGCGCGTTCCCCGGCTGCACATGCGTACCGGCCTGGACCGATGCGCACCATATCCGGCACTGGGCGAACGGCGGTCCGACGGTGATGAACAACCTTGTCCTGCTGTGCCGCTCGCACCACCGACTGATGCACCGAAAATCCGGGTTCGTCGGAAAATGGGAAATCCGAATAGGCGTCGACAACAAACCGTGGTTCATCCCGCCGCCCTCGATCGACCCCGGGCAGCACCCCAGGCCGGCGAACACCACCTTCAAAACCTGAGAACAGCTTCTCAGGCGCAACAGAATACGGCCAGGCTCCGCATCGGGCATCAGCACCCGATTCGGAGCCCACAGGTCGTGGTGAATGGTCGGCGGTCTGAGACTGCCCGTTACAGTTCACTCATGGAGCTGGCGCGTGGGGCGAACACAGTCATTGACGGAACTTCATTGAAAGTGGCGGTGAGCGGTAGCGCCCCGGGCACGGTGGATCTGATGGTGTTCCAGCTCGATGATCGCAACAAAGTGCGCGATGATGCGGATTTCATCTTCTTCAATCAGCCGGTCTCACCTGAAGGTGCGGTGCGCTTGGAGTCCGGCGGCGTCATTGAAATCGACATCGAAAGGGTGCCCGCTGACATACACCAGCTGAGTGTTGCCGTGGCGTTGGATGCGGCGGCAAACGGAACCCTTTCTGCAGTCCGTGACATGGGCGTCGTGGTGGAACAGGCCGGTTCCGTCGCGATTGTGGCTCCGGCTTTGGGTTTGACGACCGAGAGAGCGGCGGTCCTCGTCGAGATCTATCGCCGCGGCGCGGGGTGGAAGCTGCGGAACGTGTCAGCCGGCTGGGACAGCGGATTGGCAGATCTGGTAACAGCATTCGGTGTTTCTGTCGACGAGGAACCGCAGACCCAACCTGCCGGGCCCGCTGAATCGGCAGACGGAATTCGGAGCGTGCCTGACGAGGCGAAACTCTCGATGGTGAAGCGGGAGAAGCTGGACCTCCGAAAGCGTGAGGTGGCCAAGGTCCTGCTGACCAAGGGTGGCAACGGAATTCGTGCGCGAGTGGTTCTGGTGATCGACAAAACGGGAAGTATGGCCAAGCAGTACCGCACCAGGGTGGTTCACCGTGTTGTCGAACGCATGGTCCCCGTTGCGATCCAACTCGATGACGACGGCAAACTCGAGCCTTACTTGTACGCAGTCAGCTTCCTCAAGCTTCCCGAGATCTCCGTGCATGATGCGGAAGAGTGGTCTGACACCTACCTGCACCTGCGCGGTTCGCACGGAGGTTTCAACTACGACAAGATCGGCGCCGCGAATCGTGAAGTGCCGATCATGACAGAGATACTCTCCGGCCTGACCCGTGGTTCGGCCCCTACGCTTGTCCTGTTCTTCACCGACGGCGGCTTCAGCGAGCGCAAGGAAATCACGAAATTGATGCGCGAAGCGTCTGGGCTTCCGGCCTTTTGGCAATTCGTCGGAATCGGCAAGGCCAACTACGGAGTGCTGGAGAAGCTCGACGACCTCGACGGCAGGGTGGTCGACAACGCCGGATTCTTCGCGCTGGACGACATCGACACCGTCGACGACGCTCAGCTGTACACCCGTTTGCTGAGTGAGTTCCCGGATTGGCATTGGGCGGCTGTGGCCGCAGGCATCACGAAGCCGTGATTCAGCTGGTCGAAACCAGCTGCGGTGCATTCTCTTTCAAGAACTTGTCAATGAAAGTCCAGGTGGAAGCTCGCGCGGTGGGACCGGCAACGAGACCGAGGTGACTGCCCGGCGCCTTCTCGAATCGAACTGACGGCGCTCCGGTGAGGACCGAAGTGATCGCCTCTACCGAAGCGATGGGTGCGATCACATCAGTGGTGCCGCCGATCGCGAGAACGGGGACCTTCAGTGCGGACAGTTTGATCTCACGTCCGGCAAGGCAGATGGCGTCGTTGTAGAGGTTGTTGCCGAGCATGAGTTGTTCGCAGATCTGCTGAAATGCTTTGCCCGGGTATCCAGGCATCGCCGCCATGAACTTGTCGATCGATTCCATGCGAGCCAGAGTCTCGGTGTCGTGGAGATTACGCACGATGAACCATGGCTTGAGGACTTCACGCTGCAAAGCCGTCACCTTGTAACTCGCCTGAACGAGTGGAGCAGGTAGTCCGCCGACGAGATTGGTCGCGGACGTGAGCGGCGTGTCACCGGTGTATTTGCCGATCAGCCTCAACGGGCTGATGGCGGGAATTTTCGTGTAGTCGATCGGTGTGCCGATCGCGGTGATCGACGCGATCGGCAGGTCGGGGTGAGCGGAGCTCGTGAGTAGAGACATGGTCCCGCCGAGACTCCACCCGATCACGGAAACGGCAGCGCCGTCATGCAGATCCGATATGGAGCGGATTGCTTCGGGGATGATGTCGTCGACCCAGGCCTCGAATCCCATTCCGCGGTCGGAGTACCGCATGGTTCCGTAGTCGAGAAGATAGGGAGTGTTGCCGCCGCCGAGGAGGTGGGCGGCGAGGCTCTGGCCTGGGCGAAGATCGTAGCAATCGGCGGAAACTGCGAGGGGCGGCACGAGAAGAACCGGGTTGCCCTTCGGTGTCCACAATGCACCGAAGCGATATAGATCGCGGTGTGGGCCGTTGCTGATCAGTACGGAGGGGGTGCGTTCGGCCTTCTCGACGCCGTCGCCGAACGAGAGTCCCCACGCGTTGCGCGCTGCGGTGTCCAGCGTCGGACGCCACGTCGCGATCAAGCCACTGATATCCAGCACTGGTTCCCCTCGGAGTCGAATCGGCTGACGGCCGAGTCGGCCGCGCTCGGTGTATGTTACCTGCCTTCACATACATCGACGTCTGGGGTGCAGAAACCCAGCTCGGCAACGGAGCCACCGTGCCGAGCTGGGTCGATCGGTAATAATCAAGCCGGGATGATCAAGCCCGTCGCGGCAGTGGCCGTTGCGTAGCGCTGTGCGACGTCTTCCCAGTTGATGACATTCCAGTAGGCCTTCACGTAGTCGGCCTTGACGTTCTTGTACTGCAGGTAGAACGCGTGCTCCCACATGTCGAGCATGAGCAGCGGAACGATGCCGATGCTGATGTTGCCTTGCTGATCGGTGAGCTGCTCGATGACCAGTCGCTTCCCGATCGTGTCGTAGGCGAGCACCGCCCAGCCGGAACCCTGCAAAGTGGTTGCTACAGCGGAGAAGTGGTTGACGAATGCGTCGAAGGAGCCGAAGTGCTCGTCGATCGCGGCTGCCAACTCGCCTTCCGGCCGCTCACCACCGTTGGGGGAGAGGTTCTTCCAGAAGATGGTGTGATTGGTGTGGCCGCCGAGGTGAAAGGCGAGGTTCTTGCTGAGTAGCGGTGCCTTCGCGGTAATCGTGCCGTCTTCACGGGCAGCAGCCAACTGCTCGATTGCGCTGTTGGCGCCCGCCACGTAGGTGGCGTGGTGCTTGCTGTGGTGCAGTTCCATGATCTCGCCGGAGATATGGGGCTCGAGAGCGGCGTAGTCGTAATCCAACTCGGGGAGAACGTATTCAGTCATGTGACGTGCCTTCCTTTGAGGAGATGTTGTGAGGGGACAGGTTTCTGTAGGTTCGATCGTGATAGACCAGTGGCGCCGAAACCTGCTGCGGATCGATGACGTCGACTACGCGTGCGGTGACAATCACTGCGGAGCCACACGTTGTGGCATTCAAGGGAACTGCGCGCAGGGCATGGCCCGTCCCATGCAGGAACGGTTCACCGGTCGGCAGTAACGACCAAGGCATGTCGTCCCCGAAGCGCACGGCGCCGCGGGTCGCGAACGTGGCAGCCAGTCGCTCGTTTGCCGAATTTGCCAGGTGAACAACAAAACTGCGGGCGCAAGCAATGACTCTGGCAGAACCTCGCAACGACTGCAGCGAGAACGCCAGAACTGCTGGATCGGCGCTGATCGAGATCACCGACGACGACGTGATGCCGGCCGGGCCGTCGTCGCCCGTTGCCGTGATGATCGAGACACCGGCGGGATGGTTCCGGAACGCCTCGACGAAGGAGCTTCGGATGGACAGCTCCGAATCAACGGGGCGGCTCGAAACAGATTGGGTTCCAACCAGTTTTGTGGTCACTCCTCGCCCCTCCTCTGCCTCGGTTTTTCTGTCGTTGCACTGTCTTGTGCAATACCGACGTTAAAACCTCGAGTGCAGTTGAGGTCAAGGCGCTGTGGCGGACCTCACCGTCCGAGCTTGGTTGCCAGACGTTCCATGTATCCGACAACCTCTTCGGGGCTCTTGTCCGGAGTGCCGAACATTGCTTCGGTGACACCGATGTCGGCCCAGTGGGCGAGCTTCTCCGGGTCGGGTTTGCCTGCCAGGACTGTTATTTCAGGCTCGCCGACCCTACCTGCTTCGGCCCAGATCTTTCGAAGCAGTTCTACGTTTCCGTCGATCTCCTGCTCGATGGGTGTGGTGATCCAGCCGTCGGCGGACTTGGCGATCCACTTGAAGGTCTTCTCGTTGCCGCCACCTCCCAGGAGGATGGGCGGACGGGGTTTCTGAACAGGCTTGGGCCAGGCCCAACTTGGCCCGTACTTCACGAATTGGCCGTCGTACGAGGCTTCTTCCTTCGACCACAGTTCTCCCATGGCTTCGAGGTACTCACGGAGTGCGGTCCGGCGCTTGTTGGGCGGTACGCCGTGGTCTGCGAGTTCCTCTGCATTCCAGCCGAATCCGACGCCGAAAACCACGCGGCCGTCGGAAAGGTGGTCCAGCGACGCGATGGTTTTTGCGAGAGTGATCGGATCGTGTTCGAGGGGGAGGGCAACGGACGTACCCAACCGGATGGTGCTCGTGACCGACGCCGCGGTACCCAGGGCGACCCAGGGGTCGAGGGTGCGCATGTAACGGTCGTCGGGCAATTCGGCGGACTGGGTTCCGGGGTGATCGGAATCCCTCGACACCGGGATGTGAGTGTGCTCCGGAACGTAGAAGGCGTCGAATCCATTCGCCTCGGCAGCCTTTGCCGCCTCGGCGGGGCGAATGCCGCGATCACTGGTGAACAGGCTGAGTCCGTAGCGCACTGGTTCTCCTTCGATGGTCCGTCGAAAAACTGTAACCTGTTCCAGGATCGTTCGGATAGGTTTCCGACCGAGTTAAATCGATTGCCGCCGTGACCGAGGTCGTGCTGAACTCGTGCGGACTTGTTGTGTGAGGTTGTGGGCCGGATAGGTTGGGGCCGAGAGGTTGGACAAGGTGGGCACCGTGGATGTAGTAGAGATGAATCGGTTGTCGTGGAATGCGGCGACTGTCGCTCACAACAGCCACAAAGGAGACCAGGCACAGTTCTTTCGCAACGGCGGGTCGACCCTGTTTCCGGAAGAAGTGGCGCTGCTCGGCGAGATTGCAGGCTCCTCGATTTTGCATCTGCAATGCAATTCCGGTCAGGATTCGTTGAGTTTGGCGGCCCTCGGTGCCAACGTGACCGGCGTCGACCTCTCGGATTCCGCGATCGACTTCGCCCGAACCTTGTCCACGGAATCCGGCATTGCCGCCGAGTTCGAGCGAGCGGAAGTATCTGGATGGCTCCGCGAAGCTGCCGCCGCCCGGAGAAAGTTCGACCGAGTCTTTTCTTCGTACGGGACTGTGATCTGGTTGCCCGATCTCGACGAGTGGGCAGAGGGGATTGCCGGTGTTCTGGCGCCTGACGGTCGATTCGTTCTGGTGGAGTTTCATCCATTTGCCATGTGTTTCGACGAGAAGTGGTCGCTGACATACCCGTACGGAGGCGGGACCCCGGTGACCGAACCCGGTGGCGTCGGCGACTACGTGGCAGATTCAGTCGATCTTGTCTTGCCGGGTGCTCCGGGAGGTGGAAACGCGAGTTTCGAAAATCCTTTCCCCTCATGTGAATTCAACTGGTCTATTGCCGAGGTACTCGGCGCGTTGCGGCGGGCCGGATTGCTGCTCGAGTCCTTCGACGAATACCCGTACGCCAATGGCTGGCAAGGATTCGAGGAGATGACCGAACTCGGCGGCAAGCGCTGGGGAGTCCCGGCCGGACGTCCCGAGTTGCCGCTGATGTATTCGCTGTCCGTTCGCTTGGCAGGCTGACGCCTATTTCCCCCGCACTTGCGGGTAATTGACGACACAGGTACTAATTACCCCCATGCCCACGACGCCACTGACACGACGCATCGCCGTCGACCTGTGCCGTCTTGGTGCTCACTGCTGTTGCTCTTGATTCCTTCCGACTCTCCTGAGTGAGAATGGCGCCTCCCTGTGCGCCTTCGTCCTTGCATATGCACTCGTAGCTGCATATGTGCCGGAATTTCCGTACGTCGAGGAAGAACAGCGATGTCGACTTCTGTCGAAGCAAAAGAACCAACACCGGCCTCGGAATCGAACCGTGAGCCACGCCGGCCGTGGGCTTCGAGTGTGACCACCGTAGGACTGCCAGTGCTTTCGGTGATCGCATTCTTGGCGCTGTGGCAGGTCGCGGCAGCCAGCGGGACCTGGAGTGAGACCTTCGTGCCGTTTCCGAGCACGGTCTGGCATGCCTTCGTCAACACGATGACCACACATGACGGAGTGCGGGGCTACCAGGGGTATTTGCTCTGGGAGCACCTCTACATGACGCTGCGACGGGTGCTGGTCGGTGTGATCATCGGCGTCGGATTGGGCGTCATTCTCGGATTGGCCATGGGATCGGTGTCATGGCTGCGGAGTCTGCTCGAACCGTGGTTGACGTTCCTGCGTGCACTGCCGCCCTTGGCGTATTTCTTCCTGCTGGTGATCTGGCTGGGAATCGACGAGGCGCCGAAGATTACATTGCTGGCGCTCGCTGCTCTCCCGCCCGCAGCAGTGGCCACCACAGCTGCTGTCGTCGCGGCGCCCGTAGGGCTGGTCGAAGCGGCCAGAGCGTTGGGAGCTTCACGGGCACAAGTGATCCGAGACGTGGTCGTCCCGTCGGCCTTGCCGGAAACTTTCACCGGAATTCGGCTGTCGGTGGGTATGGCCTACTCGTCGGTGGTCGCAGCCGAACTGTTCAACGGCATCCCTGGAATCGGCGGAATGGTCAAGGATGCAAGCAATTACAACAACACACCGGTTGTGCTGGTGGGGATCTTCGCCATCGGATTCTCCGGCCTGATCATCGATGGACTGCTGCGGGCTGCAGAGCGCCGCGCCGTTCCCTGGAGGGGAAAAGTATGACTGACAATCTGAAGCGCAACAGTATTCCGAAGCGCAGCAGTAATCTGACGCGCAATGAGGGAAAGGCTTCCCGGACGGCGTTCACGGTGCTGATCGGTGTCCTCGCACTGGTTCTCGGTGCGTGCTCGGTGGATCATTCCGGCCAGGATTCGTCCAAGGAAACGATTCGCATTGCCTACCAGTCCTTCCCGAGTGGCGATTTGATAGTCAAGAACAACCGTTGGCTCGAAGACGCGCTGCCCGAGTACAACGTGAAGTGGACGAAGTTCGATTCGGGTGCCGATATCAACACCGCCTTCATTGCCGGTGAAATCGACTTCGGTGCAATCGGTTCGAGTCCGGTTGCTCGTGGACTCTCGGCACCGCTGAACATTCCGTACCAGGTTGCGTTTGTTCTCGATGTGGCCGGTGACAACGAAGCTCTGGTGGCCCGCAACGCAACCGGAGTCAAGACCGTGGCAGATCTGCGGGGCAAGAAAGTGGCCACGGCATTCGCGTCGACCGCTCACTACAGTCTGCTGGCGGCTCTGAACCAGGCCGGACTCAGCGCAGATGACGTCCAGTTGGTGGATCTCCAGCCGCAAGCATCACTCGCCGCCTGGCAGCGAGGTGACATCGACGCCGTCTACACCTGGCTGCCTACGCTCGACGAACTCCGCAAGGACGGAACACAGTTGATCGCCAGCCGCGAGCTGGCGACGGCAGGAAAGCCGACGCTGGACCTGGGTGTGGTGTCGACCGCGTTTGCGAAGGATCACCCCGAGATCGTCGACACCTGGCGGCAGGTTCAGGCCCGCGCGCTCACGACGATCGCCACTGACCCGAACGCGGCAGCGGAAGCTGTTGCCGCGCAATTGGGCGCCTCCAAGGAAGACGCGGCAGCGCAGCTGAAGCAGGGTGTGTTCCTCACTCCCGAGCAGATCTCCTCGCCGGAATGGCTGGGCACCGAAGGCGCTCCCGGAAATTTGGCAGTGAACCTGCAGAGTGCAGCGCAATTCCTGGCCGAGCAGAAGCAGATCGACAGTGTGCCTGATCTGACGGTGTTTCAGAATGCTCTCTATGTGAAGGGGCTTCCCGATGTCCTTGACCAGTAGCGTGACCGCGCAGCAGGCGGTCGGAGGGTTCGCAGCCGACCGCCCGGGCGCGATCAGAATCGACACCGTCTCACACAAATACGGCCACGGCCGAGAGTCGGTAACGGCGCTCGGACCGGTATCGATCGACGTCGCACCTGGTGAGTTCCTGGTCCTCGTCGGAGCGTCGGGTTGCGGCAAGAGCACCTTGCTGCGGTTGATTGCGGGATTCGAAAACCCATCCAGCGGAACGGTTCAGGTGTCGGGATCCGACCCGATCCCCGGGTCGAGTGCGGGAGTGGTGTTTCAGCAGCCGCGGCTCTTCCCGTGGAAGTCCGTCGGCGGCAATATCGATCTGGCACTCAAATATGCCGGCGTTGCGAAGAGCGACCGCGGGCAAAGACGCGACGAACTCCTCGACCGCGTCGGGCTGGGCGGCACTGCGGACCGGCGAATCTGGGAGATCTCCGGCGGGCAGCAGCAGCGGGTGGCAATTGCCCGGGCCTTGGCAGCCGAAACGTCGTTGCTTCTGTTGGACGAGCCCTTTGCCGCGCTGGACGCCCTCACCCGCGAGCGTCTGCAGGAGGACCTCCGCAACGTCAGCGCCGAGTCCGGGCGAACGAGTGTCTTCGTCACTCACAGCGCCGACGAGGCAGCATTTCTCGGCTCAAGGGTGGTGGTCCTGACAAGCAGGCCGGGCAAGGTCGCGCTCGATCTGAAAATCGATCTGCCACGAACAGGCGTCGATCCCGACGAGCTCCGCGCCTCACCCGAATATGCGGCATTCCGAGCCGAAGTCGGCCACGCGGTCAAGGTTGCCGCTGCAGCGTAGGTACCCTGCGCGTCGACTACCAGGCGACCGCGTCGATAATAGGAAGGAGAACGTGCAGGACACGACGAACAAGGAGTGGTCATGGCAACTGAGGTGGAGTCCGGTGACCTCGTGCAGGCAGCTGGCCATGCGGGACCGTGGACGGTAGTCGAAGTTCGCCAAGGTATGGCGCTGCTCGAACACAGTGACGGGCACAGGTTGTCGCGTCGAACGACGACGCTGACCGTCGTCCGCAAGGGCTCGGGCAAGAAGGCAACGGCCGTCGAAGACGGGAACGACGAAAACGGATCGCCAACTCTGTTCGACTGAAACCGCAGCTCGACTGATTTTCCGTCAGTTCGAGAAGACGTCGTCGACGCGTTTGTCGAAATATTCGGCGATTCGGAACGCCAGTGACAGGCGCGGGTCGAAGTGACCCTTCTCGATAGAGATGACGGTCTGGCGTGTGATGCCGAGCGCGTCGGCGCACGCTTGCTGTGACAATCCGGCTGCCGTCCGGAGTTCTTGAAGGTTGTTGCGCATCAGATCTCAATAGTGGGGGTGCGGTCCCTCGACACTGCCCAGTACCGGATTCCGAAGTCCGCCAGCCCGAGGACTGTAAACATTACGAGCGGCAGTTCGGGAGCGCCGAAGACATTGTGCGCGATCAGTGCGATCCCCATGGCAGTGATCAAGTCGGTGAACGCACCGAAGCCGGCCTTGCGACTCCATTCGGTTTCGACAGTGTCGTCGGGGTAGGCGGGGGCCTTGTTGTTCTCCGATGGAAAAAGGGCCCACGCCGACCCGATACAAGCCGGTGCCATGACGACAGCGAAGACGATGAAGGCCAACGTCTTCCGGTCGTCGGCGGTCAGTGCTGCGAAAAAGCTGAAGGCCAGCGTTGCTGCGACGCCGATACCGACGATCAGGCTCCACCGTGCAGTGGTGCTCATGAAGCCTCCCAAGTGTAAGAGTTCTTTGACATGCCTGAGCGTAGGTCTACGTATGCCTGATGTCAAAGAACTCTTACATCGTGCTGAGGGTCAAGCGATCCCGAAAGGCGCGGCGTATGAAAACTTCCCCGTCTGATCAGCGCGGTGCGCGGTGAGGGTCCTGATCTGAAAGTGAGCGCCCCACTCGGCTTCCGGAGACTCGACTCCGACGTCGGTACTGGTGACGAATCCGAACCGGGGGTAGTACTCGGTGCTTCCGAGAAGCGCGAGCAGCGGCACGTCCTGGGCGTCGGCCGCACCGATTACGGCGTGCATCAGGGCCGAACCGACGCCGCTGCGCTGGTTGCCCGGCGTGACTGCCAACGGCCCGAGGCCAACCGCCTCGACTTTTCCGACCCATCCGCGTGTCCCGATCACGAAACCGACGATCTCGCCGTCTGTCACGGCGACCAGTGACAACTTCGGCAAGTAGTCGTCCGATGCGAAGAGTTGACGTGTCAGTTCGATCTCGATGGGAGTCTCGCCGGGCGGCGCCTGGTCGGCAAACGCCGCCCCGAGCAGTGAATAGACGGCGTCACGGTCGGAAGAAGTTTCGCGGCGGATGTACATGGCCACGAAACTACCCGCTTCATCTCCGATCGTGCTCCTCGTTTTCGGCCTGACGTGCCACTCGCTTTTCGTAGTCCGCACGCCCGTTCGGATCTACCGATGTCAGTGCGCGGCGATCGTCGATCACCCGGCGTCCGATATTGATCATCCATTCGGGTACAACGGCGTCGATGAGGTCCCAGCCCGCAAGGTAACGCGGAACCGTAGTTTCGGCTCGTCGATGCGTGACGGTGTCGACGACGGCTTTGGCCACGACCTCGGGTTCGACTGTCGGCATGCCCTTTCCGAGTGGCACACCGGAGGAGAGTCCGGTGCGCACGGCGCTGGGCAGGATGGCGCTGACGCTGACTCCGGAATCTGCGAATTCAACACGGGCAGAGGCTGAAAGACCCACCGCGCCGAACTTGCTTGCGTTGTACACGGCCATTCCGGGCACTGGGAGCTTGCCTGCCATGGATGCGATGTTGACGACGTGGCCGCGTCGTCGTTCCACCATGCCGGGCAGCACTACGCGCATCCCGTGAATCGGCCCCCAGACGTTGACGTCGAGGGTGACTCGACTGGTGGCGTCGGACTCGTCGAGGAAGCCGCCGAGCGGCATCACCCCAGCATTGTTGACCAGAATGTCGATGTGACCGAATTCTCCGATCACTGTGGAGATGAACACATCCCAGGATTCGCGCGAGGTGACGTCAAGTGCGTAGCCGCGGGCCCGTGCGCCGATGGACGCGGCTGTGTCTACGGCTGTCTCCTCGTCGAGATCGCCGACGCAGACGAGTGCGCCGCGAGTTGCGAACAACTCCGCTGTGGCCCGGCCGATTCCGCGGCCGCCGCCGGAGATGACAACGACTGCTCCGTCTAGATCGATCGGCGGGTAGGTGGTGCCGAAGAGGCTCATGCGGTGTACTCCGGTTCGAGGGTGGTGGTGGGCTCAGAGGGCGTGATATCCGACGAAGGGTTGTCGGAGAGCGTGTGGTTGTAGGCGTACGGATCGAAGTCTCGTAGGCGTCGACGCATGGCGCCGGACGACCACGGCCAGTTGAAACTGTTGCGGCCGTTGACGTCGAAGAAATAGCTTTCGCAACCCCCGGCGTTGTAGACCGTGGTTCCCAGGGCTTCCTGAACCTGAGAGTTGAAGGCTGCCTGTACTTCCGGCCGCACGTCGATGGTTTGCCAGCCGTGCCGACGAGCGTGGCCGATAGCCTGCGCCACATAGTCCAGTTGGGCTTCCAAGATCATGAATGCGGACGTGTGTCCGGTGCCGAGGCTCGGGCCCAGCAGAATGAAAGCATTGGGGAATCCGCTGACGGCGGAACCGAAGTACGCCCGCGGGCTTCCTTGCCAATGATCGTCGAGTGATCGACCCTCTCCGTCGAAAACCTTGGAGGCGATGGGCATGTCGAGGATATGGAAGCCTGTGCCGAAGATGATGGCGTCCACCTCCGATTCCGCTCCGTCGGCGCCGATCACGGTGTTGCCCCGGATTTCTTCGACTGCATTGGCGTGGACGCTGACGTTGGGTTTGCCGAGTGCCGGATAGTACGAATTCGACATGAGTAGTCGCTTGCAACCGAGGGTGTAGTCGGGTGTCAGCGCCTTGCGCAGCTTCGGATCACGGACCTGCAGGCGCAACTGGGCCGAACCGAGTTTCTGCACGATTCGCAGGATCCACGGATTGCGGAATCCCAATCCGAGCGCTTCCATGATTCCGTATTCGATGCTGCGCAGTGCCTTGTGTGCTCCCGGTACGAAACGCATGACGGATCTTTCGATCCGTGGCACGTAGTGGTCGGGTTTGGGGAGAACCCATTGAGCGGTTCGCTGGTAGAGGTGAAGTGTGGAGACCTCGGAGACGATGCGCGGAACGAACTGGACTGCCGACGCGCCGGTACCCACCACGGCGACGCGTTTCCCGGTCAAGTCGTAGTCGTGATTCCACTGCGAGGAATGAAACACTTCGCCCTCGAACGTTTCCAGTCCGGGGATTGCCGGTGTCAAGGGTTCGTTCCACGGACCCGCGGCTGCGATCACGAAACGAGCAGTGAGTTCGCCACGGGAAGTTGTTATCTTCCAAAGGGATTGCGACGCATCCCACTGTGAGGAGAGCATTTCGACCCCGAAGCGAACATGCTTGTCGATGCCGTGGCGGAGGGCCGTATCGTCGATGTACTCGCGGATCTCCGGCTGCTCCGCGAACAAACGCGTCCAATCCGGATTGGCGGCAAAGGAATACGAGTACAGGCTAGACGGAACATCGCAGGCACAACCGGGATAGGTGTTGGCGCGCCAGGTTCCACCGAGCGAATCGGCCTTTTCGAGCAGGACGAAATTTTCGATCCCGAGGCGCTGCAGATGAATGGCTGCGCCGATTCCGGAGATCCCGCCGCCGATGATCACGACCTCGAAGTGGTCAGGTTCGTTGTTCACTGAGTCTGCGCTTTCACTGGTGGGAATGGGTGGTGTGGAACGGGTGCGCATCGAGTTCACGCTTGACGCTCGCACGTGTTGTGCGCAGGGATGATTCGAAAGTGGCGAGCCGCCGTCGGCCGTCCATGAAGTTGGCGCCCATGACGGCGAGATCGTCATCGGTGGCATCGATGCGCAGGACCTTGGTGCCCGCAGCGCGAACCAGCTCGATCTCGCGGTCGAGGCCCTTGGACATGGCGTTGCGCAGGGCGCCGCGTTCGATGCGGGCAGCACCGCGCGCCGGCTTCAGCGTTCGAGACGCCATGGGCGCCAGTACAACCAGCTCGTCCAGCTCGAGGGGGAGCAGGAGGTCTACTGAAGCCGTGGATGCCGCGCCGCCGTCGATGTACCTGACTCCGTCGATGGTGACAGGTGGGAACCAGCCGGGAATCGCCCAGGACGCTCGAAGTGCTTCACCGACGGTCGCTTCCGGAGCCCCCTGTGCCCCGAATGCGACCCGCCGCCCCGTTCTGTAGTCCATGGATACCATGTACGCGTTCGGATGTGGGAGCCACGAATCGCCAGGGGCAAGTGATGCGGCGAGCGCGGTGAGCCAGGACGGGTCGCCGCCACCAAGCGGTGCTATGCCGCTCATCCGGCTCAGAACCGGAAGATCTCGACGCGCCACCAGTCGTGGATTGCCGATCCCCAAGCTCGGTAGTGGTGGGATTTTTCCGGGTGCCGACGCGATGTGGGCGAGGAGTTCGGGGCGGGCCGCGGGATCACCGAGTTGCATGGCGACCAGCTCGTCGACGCCGACTCCGCTGCCGAGCATCGTCACGAACTCGGCTCCGGCAGAGGTGCCGATGATGGCGGTGGCTTCGCGGGGATCCCAGTCGAGTGCCTCCCGAACCGAGGCGAGCGCGGCAACGGTCCAGGCGAAGCCGAGAGTGCCGCCGCATCCGATTGCCAAGCCGCGTTTCGGCGCGCTGTTTCGTCCGGACTCGGTCGCGGTGGTGCCGGTCACTTCTGAAGTCATATTTCGGAGACTATCAGTATCTGAATAACGCGGGTACCCCAAATATGGTTTTCCGGAGTGCGCCCGCGGGCCGCTCCCGGTATTCGGCTACCGTTGGAATCTCGATACTCAGAACCACTAGGAGGTTCCGATGGCACGATTGACCAGGCAGGAAGCGCAGGCGTTGACCCGCGAAACCTTGTTGGCGACGGCCGTCGAGCATTTTCTCGATCGTGGGTACGCCGCCGCGTCACTCGATCAGATCGCCGAGGATGCCGGCTACTCCAAGGGCGCGGTGTACTCGAACTTCAAGAACAAAGACGAGTTGTGCGCCGAAGTGCTCGGCCGAATCAGGTTGACCAAGGTCGGTGAGATCACCGCCCAGCTCGGAGCGAAGTCGACGCTCGACGACGCGGTGGCCGAGTTCGCGCGATGGGCCGAGCGGACGATCGGGGACCAGAGGTGGACTCTGCTCGAGGTCGAGTTCTCGGTCCGGTCACGGCACAGCGAGGACATTCGAGCGAAAATCGCGGCGGGCGCCGACCAGGTGCGCGGACTGATCGCCGGAATGGTGCAGCACCTCGCCGAATCCAACGATGTGACACCGACAATGGACCCGAATGCGGCGGCCCTTCGAATGCTCAGCGTCGGAATCGGTTTGGGTCTTCAGCGTGCGATCAGCCCAGAGCTTCCCGTCGATCCGTTGGTGGATACGGTGCGCGAAATATTACTGGGTGGGTGAAACTGTCGGGCGGGCAAGGAGTACTCGCAGCATTCCGCCGATCTCGGCGACAGCGGCGCGTGAACCGGCGCTCGGTCCCAGAACGTTGACGAAGCCGTGGATGAATCCGGGATAGCGTCGATCCGTCACGTGAACACCGTTGTCGCGCAACCGAGCTGCGTAGGCTTCGCCTTCGTCCCGGAGTGGATCGAATCCCGCCGTGATCACGATGGCTGGTGGCAGTCCGGCCACATCGGGGGCGCGTAGCGGCGACACCATCGGGTCGAGTCGATCGGCATCGCTGCCGAGGAAGCTGGACTCGTAGAAGTTCATGTTGGCCTCGGTCAGGAAGAAGCCTTCACCGAACGTCGTTCTCGATGGCGCCTTCTCGTGAAAGTCGGTCGCGGGATAGATCAACAGTTGTGCTGCCGGAGGGGTCTTGCCGTCGTCGCGGGCACGCAGCGCCACCGTTGCCGACAGGTGCCCGCCCGCGCTGTCGCCGCCGACAGCGATCCGCGTCGGGTCTGCGCCGAACTCTTCGGCGCGGTCGACGATGTCGAGGTAGGCAGCGTAGGCGTCGTGCACCGGTGTGGGGAAAGCGAATTCGGGTGCGAGCCGGTAGTCGACCGAGACGACCCGTGCGCCGGAAGTCTCGGCCAACAGGCGGCATGGAGCATCGTGGGATTCGATACCGCCCTGCACCCAGCCGCCGCCGTGGAAGTAGACGAGCAGAGCGCCGGTGTCGGCGCTCGGAACATAGAGCCGAGCTCGAAGTGGGCCGTCGGCGCCCGACACGGACATCTCTTCGGTGTGGACCGGTGCGGGCCGACCGCCCATCATGATCGCCGTTCGGGTCAGATTGGCGCGAGCAGCGGCGAGTGACTGGGAATCGGTTGTATGCGACGGTAGTGGCCGCGTCTTGGCGAGCGTGAGCAGCAGGTGTGCGTCGGCGTCGAGCGTGTTGCCCTCGATGACGACGGGTGGACCGGTGATTCGGCGTTTCACCGCGCTGGGCAGCGCGAATGCGGCTGCCACCAAGGATGCTTCGGCGCGATCTCGAATGCTGCGGCTGCTGGCCTGCTTCACGGATTCCGACACGTGGCGCACACTACCAAGCATGACTACTGCGGCACTGTCGATCACGCAGATCGAGAACACACACCTGGTTCGGTGCGGTCACGCCAATTGGGTGCTGGTCGAAGAGGGGTCCGATCTGACGCTGATCGACGGCGGATACCCGGCCAACGGGGCCGACGTCGAACGCTCGATCGAGCAGATCGGTCACCAGCTCGGGGATGTTCGGGCAATCCTCGTCACTCACGCGCACGTTGATCACATCGGCGGAATCGCGGACATCGTGACTCGGCTCGAGGTTCCGGTCCTGATGGATCCGTTGGAGGTGCCCCACGCGAAGCGGGAGTATCTGCAGCAGTTGTCGCCGGCTAAAGCTCCGTTGCTGTTGTGGCGGCGAGGTGCTCCGAAGTGGCTTCGCGACGTGATCGGAGCGGGCGCATTGAAAGGAGCGGAACTGCCTCACGCACAGGCCTTTGCGTCCGGTGGCGCGCTGGACGTTCCTGGCCGTATCGTGCCGATTCCCACTCATGGGCACACCGACGGTCACAGCGCTTACCTGGTCCCCGACGCAGGCGTCGTCGCGTCGGGTGATGCTTTGGTGACCGGACACGCGACGTCGAGCGTCGCCGGACCACAATTTCTGGTGTGCCCTTTCAATCATGACCGTGAAGCGACGGACCAGGCGTTGGACAATATCGCCGCTGCACCTGCCGGCGTGCTGTTTCCCGGACACGGTCCGGTCTACGAAGGCAGCCTGGCTGCCGCAGTCGAACAGGCCCGAGCCGGCCGGACAAGGATGCGTCCATGACTACTGTCGAAACGGTCGACGAAGGTGCAGTGCACGGGTTCCTGCATCGGCCTGATTCTGTGTCCTTCGCGTCGCCCGTCGCCACGCTTGCACTGACTCACGGCGCCGGAAGTAACTGCGACACTGTGCTGTTGCGTGCTGTTGCCGACGGCTTCGCCGTGGCGGGAGTGCAAGTTCTCCGATTCGATCTCGCGTTTCGGGTGCGTCGAGCTTCAGGCCCGCCACATCCCTCGCGTGCTGCGGAGGATCGCGCGGGCATTGCCGAGGTGATTGCCGCTGTTCACGCGGACTACTCGGTGTTCGGACCTGTTCTGCTCGGCGGACATTCGTACGGCGGACGGCAAGCGTCGATGCTGGCGTCGGAGAGCCCAAGACTCGTCGACGGACTCGTTCTGCTGTCCTACCCACTGCATCCACCGAAGAAGCCCGAGAAGCTCAGAACGGAACACCTACCCGAGTTGAACACACCGACCGTTGTCGTCCACGGATCGAAGGACGAGTTCGCGACCACGGAGGAGATTCAGGCTGCACTTGCGCTGATTCCCGCACCGACGCGATTGGTGGAGTTCGAGGGGGCTCGACACGACTTGTCCGTGGTGAAATTCCCGGTGGTCGAACAGGCAGTCGCCGCAGCAACAGAACTGTTCACGCTCGGACGTTGACGCGCCGGTTGCCCGTGTCGGTGGTTCCTGGTGAGATCGAAGCATGAGTGCCCAGCAGTATCAGCCCAGTGCCCTGTCGGACGTCACGGTGAGCGTCGACGGCGACGACACAGTCGTCAGCTTTCCCCGGGTGCTGCCGTATCCGGTCGAGAAGGTGTGGGAGGCGATCACCGACCCGGAGATGTTGGCGCAATGGACGCCGTACACCGCCGATCGGAATCTGAGCCGCACGGGCGACGCCGTGATCACCATGCTCACCGAGGACGGCGCCCCCGAAATGTCGTTGCCGGTCAGTGTTCACGTCGTGGAGACCACCCGGCGTCTCGAACACGAGTGGGGCCCGGACGAATTGGTGTGGGACCTGACCCCGGTCGAAGGCGGTACCCGCGTCGTGCTGACGCAGAGGTCGCGGGCTGAGGGGATGGCGTCGGCGCTCGCTGCGGGGTGGCATTTGTGCTTCGACGTACTCGATGCCCTTCTCGCGGGTGAGCCCTTCGGTCCGATCGTGGGTGAACGGGCACGCGAGTACGGCTGGGACGCGCTCAACTCCGGCTACGCGCGACGGTTGGGTATCGACGAATCTCAGGTCTGGTAGCTGCTCAGAGTTCTCGGGCGGCGGGCTTTCTGGTGGAGGCTCGCACGATCAGTTCGACGGGAAGTTTCACGGATTCGACGTTCCTGCCGGCGATCAATGCGAGCAGGTGTTCGAGCCCGGTGGCGCCGATCTTGCGGGCGGGGGACCTCACCGTCGTCAGTGGCACCGGGAGTTGGGAGACAACCGGGATGTCGTTGTAGCCGACCAGTGCAAGATCGTCCGGAATGCTCAACCCGAGATCGCGGGCTACGCCGAGGACGCCGATGGCAATGGTGTCGCTCACCGTGAAGACGGCGTCGGGCCGTGAATCCCCACCCAGCAGTATTGCCGCGGCATCGACTCCGCCTTGAACTTCGAACTCGGACGCCACGATTCGGTGCTGCGGCAGTTCCAAGCCCGCTTCGGCCAGGGCGTCGCGGAAACCTGCGACGCGTTCACGTGACGTGCTGGCGTGATCCGGTCCGGCGATCACACCGAGATCGCGATAGCCGCAGTCCAGTAGGTGCTTTCCTGCGAGGTAGCCGCCGAGGCGGTCGTCGCCGCTGACAAATGGCAGGCCGCCGTTCGGCGACGAAATTGCCGGGTCGATGTGCCGGTTCAGCAGCAAGATCGGTAGTGAGCGCAGGGGGAGTGAGTCGACAAAATCGGTACCCGGCAGGTGGATGCTGCTCAGCATGAGCCCGTCGACCTGCCGGCTGACCAGGAACTCGACGGCTTTGCGCTGCGCGTCCAGATCGTCAGGTGGGCTGGAGAGCAGGACCGAGTAACCCGCCGCGGTGGCAGCTTCCTCGATGCCCTGGAACATGGTGGCCACCACGACGTCCGTCAGCCTCGGCATCACGACGCCGATGGTGGTGGTCTTGCGGGTGCGCAGGCTGGCCGCCCACAGGTTCGGTTGGTAACCAAGCTCCTCGGCGACCTGACGAACTCGGAGCGCGGAGTCGGACCAACCGTCGGCGGGCTCGGGCTGACGGAGGACCCGCGACGCCGTCGAGATGTGGACCCCGGCCTGGTCGGCGATTTCGCGCAGCGTCGGCGGACGGCCGTTGCTGCGGGTCGACGGATCGGGCGTCATCTGCGTCGGGGCTCCTGCTGTGGGTCCGGGTGTGGGTCCGGGTGTGGGTCGGAGTGAGGGTCGGGGATTGACGGGTGTGCAACCGGGCCCTACTCTAGGCGATGCAAACGATTGCGCAATCGTTCTCGCAAAGGATTGCGCCCGAGAACACTGGAGGCCCCGTGACCACGCCGCAGTCCCTGTCCGAGCTTTTTGCCATCGACACCCTGCTGGACGCCGAAGAGATCGCGATCCGCGACACGGTCCGCAAGATGGTCGACGATCGCATTCGCCCGCACATCGGCGAATGGTTCGAGGCGGCAGCATTGCCGGCTCGTGAGCTGGCCAAGGAGCTGGGCGCGCTCGGCGTACTGGGGATGCACCTCGAGGGCTACGGCTGTGCCGGGATGAGCGCGACGGCGTACGGGTTGGCCTGCCAGGAACTGGAAGCTGTCGATTCGGGCATTCGCAGCCTCGTCTCGGTCCAGGGCTCGCTCGCCATGTTCGCGATCCACCACAACGGAAGTGAAGAGCAGAAGGAAGAATGGCTCCCGCGGATGGCGGCGGGTGAAGCCATCGGCTGCTTCGGTCTCACGGAACCCGATTTCGGATCCAACCCCGGCGGTATGCGAACCAACGCCAAGCGCGACGGCGACGACTGGATCCTCAACGGCACCAAGATGTGGATCACCAACGGCTCCATCGCGGACGTCGCCGTGGTCTGGGCTCGAACCGACGACGGCGTGCGCGGATTTGTCGTTCCCACCGACACTCCGGGATTCTCCGCCCCCGAGATCAAGAACAAGATGTCGCTCCGGGCGTCGGTCACCTCGGAACTGGTGCTCGAAGACGTGCGTCTGCCTGCCTCGGCGATGCTGCCCAAGGCTCGCGGACTGTCCGGCCCGCTCGGCTGCCTCAACGAGGCACGCTTCGGCATCATCTTCGGCGCGATGGGTGCAGCACGTGACTGCCTCGAGACCGCGATCTCGTACGCGCGTGATCGCAAGGTCTTCGACAAGTCGCTCGCCGCGTACCAGATCACCCAGGCCAAGATTGCCGACATGGCAGTCGAATTGGGCAAGGGGCAATTGCTCGCAATCCACCTCGGACGTCTCAAGGACGCCGGAACGGTTCGTCCCGAGCAGGTCAGCACCGGCAAGCTCAACAACGTCCGCGAGGCCATCAAGATCGCACGTGAATGCCGAACCATTTTGGGCGCCAACGGCATCACGCTCGAGTACCCCGTGATTCGACACGCCAACAACCTCGAATCCGTCCTCACCTACGAGGGCACCTCCGAGGTTCACCAGCTGGTGATCGGTCGCGCTCTCACCGGTGAAGAAGCGTTCCGGTGACGGTAGACGCTGTCGGAGCGCTCGACGGGTTGGTGATCGCGGATTTCGGCCGCGTCCTCGCCGGTCCGTACGCCACGATGATTCTTGCCGATCTCGGCGCGGAGGTCGTCAAGATCGAGCGGCCGGGTGTCGGCGACGATACTCGCAGCTGGGGTCCGCCGTGGGTCGGTGACGAGTCGAGTTACTTCCTGTCGGTGAACCGCAACAAGAAGTCGGTCACCCTGGACCTGCGCGAGAACGCGGATCTCGAGAGTGCACGCGAACTGGTTCGCAATGCGGACGTAGTGGTGCAGAACTTCCTGCCGGGAACGATGGACCGTCTGGGTCTGGGCTACGACGCTGTCCGAGAAATGAATCCGCGTGCGGTCTACTGCTCGATCAGCGGCTTCGGTGGCAACAATTCTCTGCCGGGGTACGACCTGTTGATTCAGGCGGTCGGCGGATTGATGAGTATCACGGGTCCCGATTCCAAGACACCCACCAAGGTCGGTGTCGCGGTGGTCGACGTCATCACCGGCTTGCATGCCAGCGTGGGAATCCTTGCAGCGCTGCGCCACCGCGATCGAACGGGCGAAGGGCAGCACGTCGAGGTCAACCTGTTGTCCTCGTTGCTGTCCGCGCTGGCCAACCAGTCCTCCGGCTACGTGGCCGCGGGTGTGGTGCCGGCGGCCATGGGCAATCGGCATCCGAGTATCGCGCCCTACGAGGTGTTCGAGACCGCCGACCGCCCGCTGGTTCTCGCTGTCGGCAACGATCGCCAATTCGGTTCGTTGGTAGAGGTTCTCGGAGTTCCCGAACTTGCCGCGGATGTACGGTTCATCTCGAATCGGGATCGGGTCGCGCATCGAGAAGAGTTGTTCGACGCCGTCACGGCTGCGTTGGCCAAGGGCACAGCAGACTCGTGGTTCGAGGCGCTGACCGAGCGCGGAGTCCCGTGCGGGCCCCTCAACGACATAGCCGACGCGATTGCACTGGCGGAGCGGCTGGATCTCGATCCGGTGGTGACCATCGACGATCCGCGTCGCGATGCACCGACTCGGCAGGTAGCCAATCCGATTCGGTTGAGCGGCACTCCGGCAACCTATCGGTCGGCCCCGCCGCGGTTGGGTGAGGACAGCGTTCCCACCCCGTCGGGCGTTGGTTGACGCACGCGAATCGGCCACCGGAACACCGGTGGCCGATCTGCATGTGTGTCTGACTCAGCTGACCTTCAGGACCAGCTTTCCGGTGTTCGCGCCGGCGAAGAGAAGATTGAGGCTGTCGCCGAACGCGTCGATACCGCCGTCGACGACGTGCTCGCGAGCAGTCAATTCGCCACTCTTGATCCACTTTCCGATCTGCTCCTGCGCTTCTGCATAGCGATCGAGGTAGTCGAAGACCACAAAGCCGGCCATCGTGGCCCGGTTGACGAGAAGTGACAGATAGTGCGCGGGGCCGGGCTGAGGCTCGGTGGCGTTGTAGCCCGCGATGGCGCCGCAGATGACGACCCGAGCACCGAGACGCAGGCGGGACAATGCTGCGTCGAGAATCTCACCGCCGACGTTGTCGAAGTACACGTCGATACCGTCGGGTGCATTGGACTTGAGTGCCTTGTAGACGGATTCGTTCTTGTAGTCGATGGCAACATCGAAGCCGAGGTCTTCGGTGAGCCACGCGCACTTCTCCGGACCACCGGCGATGCCGATGACCTTGCAGCCGTGGATCTTTGCGATCTGGCCGACGAGGCTGCCGACGGCGCCTGCCGCGCCGGATACTACGACGGTGTCACCGTCCTTCAGCTTTCCGACGTCGAGCAGTCCGAAATATGCGGTGACGCCGGGGAATCCGAGAGCGCCGAGCCAAGTCGGTAGGGGAGCGATCGATTCGTCCACCCGCGTGACATCGGTGCCGTCGGAAACGCCGTATTCGGAAGCGCCGAACGATCCGGCGACGATGTCACCGACCTGGTAATCGGGGTGTTGCGATTCGGTGATGCGTCCGACGCCGTGGGCGCGCATGACGGAGCCGAGTTTGACCGGGGGAACGTAGGACTTGACGTCGTTGAGCCAACCGCGCATCGCGGGGTCGAGGGAGAGGTACTCGACCTTGACGACAAACTCGCCCGGTCCGGCGGACGGGATCTCGGCATCGACATATTCCCAGGTGGAAGCGTCCGGAAGTCCTGTCGGGCGGGCGGCGAGGCGTACTTGGCGGTTGGTCATCTCTCCCCTTCGGCGAAACGAATTGAACTTGAGGCCGGATTCAATATAGGTGATGGATCACGAACTGGGAAGAGTTGGATGAACCGATTGGCGACTATGTATGTTCGATCGATGAGCAATGTGGTCGAAGACGCGCCTGGTTGGTTCACCCGGGCGCTGGAAGCGCCGGTCGAGACCGGTTCGGTGGAGGTCGAGGGCGCTGCGGTGCACTTTCGGGCTTGGGGGTCGGCCGGGTCGGCGGGGCCGGGAATCGTGCTGATCCACGGCGGTGCGGCCCACAGCAGGTGGTGGGACCACATCGCCCCGCAATTGGCTGATGGGCGGCGCGTCGTTGCCCTGGACCTGACGGGCCACGGCGACAGTGACACTCGCGACGCCTACGCGATGTCCCAGTGGGCTCGGGAGGTGCTGGCGGCGGCCGAGGCCGGGGGAATCGACGGCAAGCCGATTCTGGTGGGGCACAGCATGGGTGGGATTGTTTCTTTCGTGGCCTCACATCTGCACGGCGAGCTGTTGGATGGCGTTGTCATCATCGATTCTCCGCTCAAGGCGCGTACGCCCGAAGAGGAGGCAGCTCGACGCCAGAATGCGTTCGGCCCCAAGAAGGTTTATCCCACCAGGGAGGACGCGATGGGCCGGTTCCGCTTCGTTCCGCCGCAGGATTCGGGTCTGCCTGCGGTGCGTGACCATGTGGCAGCCACGTCGATGGAGGAAGTCGAGGGCGGTTGGTCGTGGAAGTTCGATCCGAACTTCTTTCTCCGTGTCGGCGCCGAAGATGTTCTGAGCAGTGAACCACGTTGCCGCGTAGCATATTTCCGGGCCGAGAACGGAATTGTGTCCGACCGACTCATGGAACACATGCGCGGGTTGTTCGGACAGGAGGCCATCGTGGCGGAGATTCCCGAAGCCGGACATCACGTCATGATCGATCAGCCGTTGCAACTCGTGACCGGGGTGCGAACTGTGTTGAGTGCGTGGGCCGTCGCAAATCAAGTGCCCGCACAGCAAGTGCCCGTAAATCAAGTGGCAGGTAACGCCGAAGAAAGGGTAGAAGCATGAGCACGGTATTGACGCTCGAACCGAAAGTCGAAGCAGCCCTGCAGTTGTGGCACACCATGATCGAAACCGGTGACCTGTCGGAGCTGCCGACCATCGTCGCGCCCGACGCGCAGTTCCGGTCGCCCACCGGGTTCAAGCCGTACCAGTCTGCGGATGCCGTTGTGCTCATTCTCAATACGGTGATCCAGGTCTTCGAGAACTTCGAGTACCACCGGCAGTTCGCCGGAGCCAACGGTCGGCAGGTCGTGCTCGAATTCAGTGCGAACATCGGCGACAAGAGCCTCAAGGGAATCGACATGGTCGAATTCGACGAGGACGGCAAGATCGTCGATTTCGAGGTCATGGTGCGTCCGGCCAGCGGGCTCGCCGCATTGGCTGCCGAGATGGGCAAGAGGCTCGGGCAGACGCTGCCGACCTACAAAGCCTGAACCGAGTCCGGCCAGGGCTCAGTTCGTACTGAATCCGCCGTTGGAGTGAAGGAGTTGTCCCGTAATCCAGCTTCCGGCGTCGGACATCAGAAACCGAACGAGGTCTGCAGTGTCGCCGGGAGTACCCAGCCGGCCGGCAGGGGTCTGGAGGGTGGCGGCCTGTCTGATCTCCGGTGTCATCCACCCTGTGTCGATCGGTCCTGGGTTGATGACGTTTGCTCTTACGCCACGTGATCCGAGTTCGACTGCGGCTGCGATGACGATGCGGTCGAGCGCGCCCTTGCTGGCCCCGTACGGGAGATTGTGGGCCGCATGGTCGCTGGTGAGCGCGATGATCCGCCCGGTCACCTGACTGGCATCGTGCTGTTGCGGAAGTCGTTCGGCGAACGCTTTGATCAGCAGCCAAGAGGCGCGGGCGTTGACGGCGAAATGTCGTTCCCAGCTCTCGATCGTGGTGTCGAGGATCGAGCTGTCGACGCTTTCGCAATGCGAGAGCACCAGCCCACGAAGGTCGCTTCGCGCTGCGGCAGCGTCAACGAGCTGATCGGCAGCGTCCGGCGAGGCCAGATCTCCGGGAATCAGGTCGACACGGCTCCCGAGTGCGCGACACTTCTCTGCAATGTCCTGCGGATCGTGCGCTCCGCGGACGAACCCGACGCGTTCGTCGTAAGGCTCCCAGTAGCCGATCGTCAGATCCCAACCATCCTCGGCGAGACCCAATGCAAGGCCTGCTCCGATCGACTTGCTCCGGCCGACGCCGGTGATCAACACGGTTCCGCGCTTGTCAGACACTGCTCGCCTCCAGAAACTTCGTGTAACTGACGCGGGACTTCCTGCAACTGACGCGCACAACTCGAGCGGTCAATCGCGGGTGAGGTCACTTCAGTTGGAAGGATCACTGTATCGGGCGAGCGGGTGCCGTCGGCCCCTCGACCTGGCAAGAGTCTTGACACGGCGCTGTTCACAGCGTTTGACTGAGATGCAAGCTCGAGTTGATTCGCCGGACTGTGTCCCGGGAGGTTGACCTATGCGCGGCAAGGGAATTGCAGGCAAGGCTTTCTCAGGCGAGGGCTGTAGACGTGGGGCACGGTCGCACCGGGGGACCATCCCGGTACTGGCTTTGGTTGGGGTGTGCGTACTTTCGTTTGCCATGACTCAGACGGCCGGCGCTCAACCTGTTGCGGAGACTGTCGATACCGGGTTCGTGATCCCCTTTGCCGGGGCACCTGGCTACGAGATCGTCGCGCCCACACAGCTGACCAGTCCGGATCAGCTCAACCAGCCGCTGGGGCAACCGGTAGCGGACGAGATTGCCGCGCAGATCGGACTCGAACCAGCCGACACTTTGTCCGAGGAGCAGTATCGCGATCTCATCTCCGGCGGTGGGGTCGGGGGCAATCGCGAGGACGCCGAGGTGATCGACGAATGCGCCCGAATATTGACCAATACGAACGGGCGCCCTCTCTACTCCGGCACTACGCCGTCGGCTCTGGCCAGTTACGGGTTGTACGTGAACCCCGACGGATTGTTGGAGAGTCCCGCCAACGCGGATGCGCCGACGCGGCAGGTGAATACGCTGATCGCTCCCGGCGGTTTTGTCGGCACTTGGTTACGCAACAACGGTGCGACGCACTCTCTGATTGCGCTCTATCAGTCGGCATACACGGTGCAAGCGGTCTACGGATTTGCAGCGCAACAGATTTCGGGTGAAGCGCAGCTGGTGACCAACACCAAAGGCGATGTGAGTTCGGAAGTCGGCATGTCGATGGCGCCGCCGCTCTGGATAGTGAACTTCGCTCTGCTCTACATCTTGAAGCCCGCACTGGCGGCAGCGATGCCTGCACACTGGGCTCCCATTCCGCCTGCCGTTGCCGACGCGGTGAAGGCGAGTCCCACCGGCCAAGTCGCGTTCAGTGACTACGCGTCCTACTTCGAGTGATCGGTCTGCCGGACAGCGCTCACGAACTTCTCGATCAAAGCGTGGTCCTTGACGCCGCGGGACGATTCGACGCCGCTGGAGACGTCGACGCCCCAGGCGCCGGTGGCATCCAATGCGTCGCGCACGTTGTCCGGGGACAGTCCGCCCGCCAGGATCCACTGGCCTTGCGGGCGCGATTGCTGTTGGGCCCAGTCCCACGGCACCCCGGATCCGGCGTCTGCGCCGTCGATCAAGAGTTCGTCCTCACCGAGGTCGAGGTTGTAACCGTCGCGGACGTTGCTGGAGACGACTGCACGGATCACGGTGAGGCCGGCGTCGTGCAGCCGCTGCACTTGCTCGGCGTTTACAAGATCGTGAATCTGCACGGTGCGAAGCCCGGTGCCCTCGGCGATCTCGAGGATCTGATCGATCGGGTTACCGAGAAAGACTCCGATTGCCCGGATATGGGCGGGGACCCGCGCGAGTAGTTCGACTGCGAGAGCGGGGTCGACTTTGCGGACGCTCTCGGCGAAGACGAAACCGATGGCGTCGACGCCCAATCCCACCGTGAAGTCGACCGTGTCAACGTCGCGTAGGCCACAGACCTTGATGAATGTCACCTGATCCAGAGTACTAGCGTCGTCGTCTAGCCTCGAGCGTGCGACATTTCTACGCGCGAGAGGCTTGACGTGGACTGGCTCTACCGAATCAGTTTGATCTCGGGACCGCTGCCGGTGATCCTGACTGTCCTTGGGGTCCTGGGTGGTGTGTGGCTGCTCGGTTCGAACGTGCGGTGGTACTACCGCCGAGCGGTGCCGATTGCGGGGCTGATCGCACTGGTGATCATGATCGCCGTGTGGATTACCGTCGAAAAGGTGATCGTGCCGTTCCCCGATCCCATCGCGATGTCGATCTACGTGTGGATCGGTCTCGGTATCTACGCGCTGCTACTTCTCGGGCCGCGAATCAAGGCGGGCGGAACCGTCGCGAAGGCGGTGCTGTCCGTGGTTGCGACAGTGCTGGTCATCGTCACCGCCGCGACCCAGATCAATCTGGTCTTTGCCGCCTACCCGACTGTGGGAATTGCGTTCGGCCACGACGATTTCGACCGCATTTCACTCAGTGAAGTTCCCGGTCCGACGGATCCTGTTGTCACCGGCGACCCCACCGACACGGTGTGGAAAGCGCCCGAAGGCATGCCGATTCGCGGACGAGTCACGACGTTGCCGGTCCCCGGAACGATTTCGGGATTCTCCGCGCGTGACGCTCAGGTGTATCTGCCGCCGTCGTACTTCACTAATCCGCGTCCGCTTCTTCCCGTACTGGTGCTGATGGCCGGCCAGCCTGGCAAGCCCGAGGACTGGCTTCAAGGCGGAAAGCTGACCGCGACAATGGATTCTTTCGCGCGCGATCATGCCGGGCTGGCTCCGGTCGTCGTGATCGCCGACGGAACGGGTTCGCAGATGGCCAATCCGTTGTGCACCGACTCTTCGCAGGGCAAGGTCGGCACGTATCTGGCAAAGGATTTGCCCGCGGCAGTGGCGAGTGCGTTCCAGATCGACACGAATCCGAGAGCGTGGGCCATCGGCGGGCTCTCCTACGGCGGTACCTGTTCACTACAGATGGCGACCAACTATCCCGACGTGTACCCGACGTTCCTCGATCTGTCCGGTCAGTTGGAGCCTTCGCTCGGTGACCGAGCGCGGACCGTCGACGAGATATTCGGCGGCGACGAGGCAGCGTTCGTGAAGGTGAATCCGATGGATCTCCTGGCGACGCGGAAGTTCCCGAACTCGGGCGGAGTGTTTGTGGTCGGAACGGATGACAACGAGTTCAAGCCCGGCCAGCAAAAGGTGTACGAAGCGGCCAAAGCGGCCGGAATGGACGCCAGGTATCTCGAGCTTCCCGGTGGTCACAGCTTTTCGGTGTGGTCCGCGGGCGTCGAACAGGAACTGGTGTGGATCTCGCAGCGAATGGGACTGATCAGCTGAATCCTGTTCCGGTTTTGGAACGTGTTCTATATTCGGTGTGTGGCTGTCGTTCGGCAGTCTCCCGATCGTTCACCGACTGGAGTTCAGGCACATGTACGAGTGGTCCGACACCGACCTGATGTTCCGCGACGCCTTGCGGGGCTTTATCGACAAAGAGGTGCGACCTCACGTCGACGAGCTCGAAAGTGGTGCGCTGCCGCCGTTCGACATCATCCGCAAGCTGTACTCGACCTTCGGTCTGGCCGACATGGCACGCGAGGGTCTCGAGAAGTCGCTGGCACGTGAGCGTGGCGATGCACCCTCCAGTGACGGTGAGAAGTCGAGTGCATTCAGCGGCGCAGGCAGCATGGGCGTTGTGCTCAACAGTGAATTGGCCGGAGTCAGCCTCGGTCTCGTCGCGTCGTTGGGCGTCAGCCTCGGATTGGCCGCCGGAACCATCCGCAGCCGCGGCACACTCGCACAGAAGGAACGCTGGCTCCCCGGCCTGGTGACTTTCGAAACCGTCGGCGCCTGGGCGATCACCGAACCGGATTCGGGCTCGGATGCCTTCGGCGGCATGAAGTCCTACGTGCGCCGCGATGGTGACGACTACATCCTCAACGGCAACAAGACCTTCATCACCAACGGTCCGTACGCCGACGTGATGATCGTCTACGCAAAGCTCGACGAGGGCGACGCGTCGGTTGATCGCCGCGATCGCAAGGTGCTCGCCTTCATCCTCGACAAGGGCATGGAGGGGCTCACGCAGAGCCCGCCGTTCAAGAAGATGGGTATGAACTCCTCACCGACCGGTGAGCTGTTCTTCGACAACGTCCGCATCACCAAGGACCGCCTGCTCGGCGAAACCGAGGACAGCGGAAAGTCGGACGGAAAGTCCAGTGCAAAGGAGAGCTTCGCCGCCGAACGCATCGGCATCGCGTCCCTCTCGCTCGGCATCATCAACGAATGTCATCGTCTGAGTATCGAATACGCGAAGTCCCGCAAACTGTGGGGACGCGAGATCGGGCAGTTCCAGCTCATCCAGCTCAAGCTGGCCGAGATGGAGGTCGCTCGAATCAACGTGCAGAACATGGTCTTCAACGCGATCGAACGCACCGCGGCCGGAGACAAGGTGAGCCTGGCGGAGGCGTCGGCGATGAAGCTGTACTCCTCGCGCGCAGCGACCGAAGTTGCGATGGAAGCCGTGCAACTGTTCGGTGGAAACGGCTACATGGCCGAGTACCGAGTGGAGCAGTTGGCGCGTGATGCCAAGTCGCTCATGATCTATGCGGGCAGCAACGAAATTCAGGTCACCCATATTGCCAAGGGGCTTCTGGGCTGACGACCGGCACGTTTTCGCGTGTCGGTCGACCGCAGCAGGAACCGGATAGTCTTGCTGCGGTCGGCGACACCGCGCCGACGGATCGGAGTAAGCAGTGAACGCGCCAGATCCCACAAATGTTCATCCGATGGCCGGGCAACCGCGAGTGGTGTTGCTGAGGCCGTTGATCGACAACCCGTTGATCGAGGTAGGGGAGTACACCTACTACGACGATCCGGAGTTCGCCGAAGAGTTCGAGACTCGAAACGTGTTGCACCACTACGGTCCCGACAAGCTGGTGATCGGAAAGTTCTGCGCGCTGGCAACCGGCGTCACCTTCATCATGAACGGTGCAAATCATCGTATGAACGGTGTCTCCACCTACCCGTTCCCGATCATGGGCGGCGATTGGGCCAGGCACATGGATCTGGTGCAGGATCTGCCGTCGCGTGGTGACACCGTCGTCGGGAACGACGTGTGGTTCGGTGGGAACGTGACAGTCATGCCCGGTGTTCGGATCGGTCACGGGGCGATCGTGTCCACTGGCGCTGTCGTGACGCGCGACGTCCCGGACTACGCAATTGTCGGCGGCAACCCGGCAACGGAGATCAAGCGCCGCTTCAGTGCTGAAGACATCGAGAAGTTGGTGCGAATTGCGTGGTGGGACTGGCCGATCGAGAAGATCACCCGCCACGTCCGGGTGATCTCGGACGGGAGTGTCGCGGAACTCGAAGCGGTCGACTGATGTCCTCGCCCGCTAGTTCGTTCGTGTGAGCGAGTAGTTTCGGACGTGAAGCAGAGTGGCGGCGACAAGACCGACAGCAAGACCTGTGGCTGTGAAGGTGATCGGGTTCGGTTCGAGGTCGAAGTGGATGATGGCCGATGCCGGGTAAGGGTTCTGCGGGTCACGAGGTTCAGGAAGGACCACCGAATAGAAGGTGGGCGGCCAGATTCTTCCGACAACGGCGACCGCAAGTCCGTAGGCCGCTCCGAAGATCGAAAGTGCAAGCGGAAGAACAAATTTTCTCCCACCTGCGTCGCGGGACAGGTGCCATCCCGTCGCGTTAAGTGTCGCCGACACGGCAATGGCGACAGCCGTTCCGACAATCAGGAACCACGCAGTTGCGGGGAACCAATGAGGGGCGTCGACGTAGCTGTAGCCTTCGACAACCCACATGTATCCGGTCTTGCCGTCCTCCGCCGGCGGCGGTGGCGGAGGTTGGATGCCGATATGCTCTGTTCGCAGAGATGGCGTGGCAAATCGCCAGGCGAGCACTCCGAGGACGCTCAGGAGTAATCCGGTCGCGATGAAAACGGCGAAGAGTGGTTCCGCAACACGGTTGCGAAGCGTCGTGAGTCGCATTCGAGGATCGTCTCATCTCAGCCCGAGATCGAGAGTCTTTGTCGGTGGCTTCCATTAGCGTGTGCGCATGACTCTCACACTCGGCATGATCACCTTCGACAGTCTCGATCCCGGTCCGCTCGCAACGTGGTGGGCAGCGCAGTTGGGCGGAAACATCGTCGAGGAAAACGACGGTTGGTTCTACATCGTCTCGGTCCCGGACAGCGCCACCAACTTCGCTTTCCAGAAGGTCCCGGATCCCACGGCAGGGAAGAATCGCATCCATCTCGATCTGGGAAGTCCGGATCTCGACGCCGAGGTGGCGCGACTCGTCGAGGCCGGAGCAACCGAACACCACCGCGAGAACATGGACGGTTTCCGCTGGGTGACGCTCCTCGATCCTGATGGAAACCAGTTCTGCGTGTCCGGTCCGCACGCCTGAGCTGACCAGTCCTGTGCCCGCTTGATTCGCGCCCACTGAATTCGCGCCCGCTGATATCGCGGACACCTGTTCGGGCATGATGAGGGGCATGACTTCTCAGACTTCTCGGACGTCTCAGGCCGGGGCGGCTTCTCTGACCGGGGCCGACGCAGACGGCTTGTGCAGCTTCGTCGATTCGTCACCGTCGCCGTTCCATGTGTGCGCGACGGTGGCGACCGAGCTGACGGCCGGCGGGTTCGTCGAAGTCCACGAAACGCAGTCGTGGCCCGCCGAGCCCGGACGGTACTTCCTAGTGCGAGGCGGTTCGCTGATCGCCTGGAGCACCGAGGGCGTCGGAAGTACCGCGCCGTTCCGGATTGTCGGAGGTCATACCGACAGCCCGAACCTGCGGGTCAAACAGCATCCCGACCTCACTTCGGCCGGGTGGCAGATGGTGGGCCTCGAACCGTATGGCGGTGCGTGGCTGAACTCGTGGCTCGACCGCGATCTCGGTATCTCCGGACGATTGAGTGTCCGGGTGGGAAACACTGTGGAGCAGAAGCTGGTTCGCATTGACGACCCGATTCTTCGTGTTCCGCAACTGGCTATCCACCTGTCCGAAGATCGCAAGGGCGTGACGCTGGATCCGCAGCGGCACGTCAACGGAATCTGGGGAGTGGGTTCGAAGCCCAAGTCTTTCATCGGTTTTGTCGCCGAGCGTGCCGGTGTGGCCGCGTCGTCGGTTCTCGGCTGGGAGTTGATGACACACGACCTCGCGCCCAGCGCAGTGGTGGGGGTGGACAAGGAATTGGTCAGCGCCCCTCGGCTCGACAACCAGGGCACGTGTTATGCAGGGACACAAGCACTTCTGGCCGCGGCCGAGTCGCCGGGGCAGCAGGTTCCGGTGCTCGCACTCTTCGATCACGAAGAGGTCGGCAGCATGTCCGATCGCGGAGCTTTCTCGGACCTGCTCAACACCGTGCTCGAGCGGATCGTGTTGGGACGCGGTGGCGGCCGCGAAGAATTCCTGCAGGCGATGGCCGGCTCGGTATGCGCGTCGGGCGACATGGCGCACGCCACGCACCCCAACTATCCGGACCGCCACGAGCCCGCTCATCGGATCGAGATCAACGGTGGGCCGGTACTCAAGGTGAACCAGAACTTGCGATACGCCACCGACGCAGCCGGTGCAGGCGAATTCGCGCTCGCCTGCGATCAGGCAGGAGTGCCGATGCAGCGCTACGTCCACCGCGCCGATCTGCCGTGCGGCTCCACCATCGGACCGATCACGGCATCACGCACCGGACTGTCCACCGTCGACGTCGGCGCGCCTCAGCTCGCGATGCACTCGGCGCGCGAGCTGATGGGATCGGCGGATGTCCGCATGTATGCCGACGCGCTTGGCGCCTTCCTCACGCCGCGTAGTTAGCGGGCGCGTAGTTAAAGTGCCGGGAGCCCAGCGGGCGTAGAGGGCGCAGCCGGTAGATTCTCGAAGAAGTCGGCGCTCGGTGTGAAGAACATCGAGCCCGTCACGGCCGTCGAGAAGTCGAGCAGACGGTCGTAATTGCCGCGAGGGTTGCCGAGAAACATGTTCTCGAGCATCCGTTCGGTGATCGCCGGCGTGCGGCAGTAGCCGATGAAGAAGGTGCCGAGCGCGTCGTCGCCGAGGCGTCCGTACGGCATGTTGGCGCGCAGGATCTCGAGAGCCTTGCCGTTCTCGTCCTTGATCGCGTTGAGGGCTACGTGCGAGTTGGCCGGCTTCACTTCGGACGTCATCTCGATGTCCTCGAGCTTGCTGCGCCCGATCACACGCTCCTGCTCGTCGACGGTGATTGCTTCCCAGTCCCGCATCTTGTGGATGTAGCGCTGGATGTGGACGTAGCTGCCGCCTGCGAACTCGGGATCCTCGCCGCCGACAGTCACCGCGGCGACGGCGTCGCGGCCCACCGGATTCTCGGTGCCGTCGACGAAGCCGATGAGGTCGCGGTTCTCGAAGTACTGGAAGCCGTGAACTTCGTCGACGACGGTGACCGCGCCGTGCAGTCGCTTCGTGATCTGCCGAGCGACCTCGAAACACGCGTCCATGCTCATCGCGCGGATGTGGAAGAGCAGATCGCCGGGAGTCGACGGCGCCGAGTGAACGTCACCCTGTAGAGCGGTGAACGGGTGCAGTAGGGCAGGGCGCGGACCGGCGAACAGTCGATCCCAGGCCGACGATCCGATGCTTGTCACCACATCCAAACCTGATCCGGGGACGCGCAGCCCCACGGCGCGCTGCAGACCCGCGACGTCGGCGAGTAGTTCTCTTGTGGTGTTCTCGCCACCCGGATTTACGGTCGCGACCAGGAAAATTGCAGCCGGAGTGAGGGGAGTGGTCACCGACTGGGACTGCGCCGTGAGATCGGACTGACGAACATCCTGGGGCATGCGAGGCCTTTCGAGGAGAGAGTGGACCGGGCTGACTTTAAGAAAACCGACCGGATTACCCAAACCGGTTCGGGTGTGACCGGCGATACTTCGCAGGCCCGGAGGTGTTGCGGGTGCTGCCGTCTGCGGAAGTCGTCGGCCCACACCGATAGACTGTCCCCCGGCACGTTCTTTCGTTGGGCACATTCGTGGTGTCCCGCTCCGCGCCGGCTTGCCTCTTGACTCCCGTAGGGAAGGGACCACTCTCCAGTGTCTGCTCACCAGGTCGATACCGTCACGCACGCATCGGCTGATCCCGATGCCGCTCAGCCGTTCAAGGAGCTCGGTCTCAAGGACGACGAATACGCACGCATCAAGGAGATCCTGGGCCGCCGTCCCACGGACGCCGAACTGGCGATGTACTCGGTGATGTGGAGCGAGCACTGCTCGTACAAGTCCTCGAAGGTTCACCTCGGATACTTCGGCAAAACCACCACCGACGAGATGCGCGCCAACATGCTGGCCGGTATCGGTGAGAACGCCGGCGTCGTCGACATCGGCGACGGCTGGGCAGTCACGTTCAAGGTCGAGAGCCACAACCACCCGTCGTACGTCGAGCCCTACCAGGGTGCGGCAACCGGCGTCGGCGGCATCGTCCGCGACATCATGGCCATGGGTGCGCGCCCGATCGCCGTCATGGATCAGCTGCGTTTCGGCGCTGCTGACGCCCCCGACACTCGTCGCGTCGTCGACGGTGTCGTGCGTGGTGTCGGTGGATACGGAAACTCCCTCGGCCTGCCGAACATCGGCGGCGAGACGGTCTTCGACGAGTCCTACGCAGGCAACCCGCTGGTCAACGCCCTCGCGGCCGGCGTCATGCGTGTCGAGGATCTGCACCTGGCCTTCGCTTCGGGCGCGGGCAACAAGATCATCCTGTTCGGCGCACGCACGGGTCTCGACGGAATCGGCGGCGTTTCGGTCCTCGCGTCGGCAACCTTCGACGACGAGGGTGGAGACACCGGCGGACGTAAGAAGCTGCCCGCGGTTCAGGTCGGCGACCCGTTCACCGAGAAGGTACTCATCGAGTGCTGTCTCGACCTCTACAAGGCCGGCCTCGTTGTCGGCATCCAGGACCTCGGCGGCGCCGGGCTGTCCTGCGCAACCTCCGAGCTGGCTGCAGCCGGCGACGGCGGCATGCACATCAACCTCGAGAAGGTTCCGATGCGCGCCACCGGCATGACCCCGGCCGAGGTGCTCTCGAGCGAATCGCAGGAGCGCATGTGCGCCGTGGTCACGCCCGAGAACGTCGATGCGTTCATGGAGGTCTGCAAGAAGTGGGACGTCCTGGCCACCGACATCGGCGAGGTCACCGACGGTGAGCACCTCACCATCTCCTGGCACGGCGAGACCGTCGTCGACGTTCCCCCGCGCACCGTCGCTCACGAGGGCCCGGTCTACAACCGTCCCGTCGAGCGCCCGGCAAGCCAGGACGCGTTGATCGCGAACACGACGGCAGGGCTTAAGCGCCCCGAGACGGACGAAGAACTCGAAGCAACTCTGCTGAAGATGATCGCTTCGCCTGCTCTGTGCAGCCGCAAGTGGATCACCGAGCAGTACGACCGCTACGTCCGCGGCAACACCGTCCTGGCCGAGAACGCCGACGGCGGCGTCATCCGCATCGACGAGAAGACCGGACGCGGAATCGCGCTGTCCACCGACGCTTCGGGCCGCTACACCGCGCTCGATCCGTACACCGGTGCCCAGCTCGCATTGGCCGAGGCTTTCCGCAACGTGGCAGTCACGGGCGCAACGCCCAAGGCCGTCTCCAACTGCCTCAACTTCGGTTCGCCCGAGGATCCGGGTGTCATGTGGCAGTTCCAGCAGGCTGTTCGCGGCCTCGCCGACGGCTGCGCCACCCTTGGCATCCCCGTCACCGGCGGCAACGTCAGCTTCTACAACCAGACCGGATCCACGGCGATCCTGCCGACGCCGGTGGTTGCCGTCCTCGGTGTGATCGACGACGTTCACCGCCGCATCCCGACGGGCCTCGGACTCGAGCCCGGCGAGACGCTGATCCTGCTCGGCGACACCCACGACGAGTTCGACGGTTCCATCTGGTCGCAGGTCGAGCACGGTCATCTCGGTGGCGTTCCGCCGAAGGTCGACCTCGCCCGTGAGCAGCTGCTCGCGGACATCCTGCTCGCCTCCTCGCGTGACGGACTGGTCACCGCAGCCCACGACCTCTCCGAGGGTGGACTGGCCCAGGCCGTCGTCGAAGCGGCGCTGGCCGGTGAAACCGGTTGCCGGATCCTGATTCCCGAGGGCGCCGATCCGTTCGTCACCCTGTTCTCGGAATCGTCGGGACGCGTCCTCGTTGCTGTTCCGCGCACGGAAGAAACCCGCTTCACGGGTATGTGCACCGCCCGCGGCTTGCCGTGGACGCGTATCGGGGTCGTCGACGAGGGCAGTGACTCCGTCGAGGTCCAGGGGCACTTCTCCGTCACGATGGCCAAGCTCCGTGAGGCCTTCGAGGGAACGCTGCCCGCTCTGTTCGGGTGATAGATGGTCGATTCCGGAGAACTGACTTCTTCTGACAGCCAGCCGCAGGAACACCACCTGCGGCTGGCTGTTCCCGCATCTCTCGAGAAGCTCGACAACCGCTTCACCGAGTGGGCTTGGGGTCTCCTCAAACTCGACTTCACCGGCATCGCCTTTGCCGCGTTCTTCTTCTGCTGGTCGTTGACACCTTCGTTGCTGCCGCGAGATTGGCTGTTCCAAGGTCTGATCGGCGGCATCAACTCGGCCATCGGCTACGGGGTCGGTACCGCGATCGGCTGGGCTGTCGAGCGATACCTGCTCAGCGGGCGACGGTGGTGGCCACTGCCCGAACCGGTGCCGTCCGCGATCAAAGTCTTCGTTCCGGTCGCGTCCATCGTCGCGGCGATCATCATGCTGGTCTACGCGGCCGGGTGGCAACGCGAAATCGCGGCACTGACCGATGCCGAAGGCACGACCACCTCGGGCTACATCCGAACACTCGGACTGAGTCTTCTCATCGGCGGTCTGCTCATCTCGATCTGGCGGGTCCTCCACGATCTGGTGAAACTGATTGCCCGACAGCTGATGCGGCGGTTCCACTGGTCACGGTCGGTGGCCAACGGTGTCGGCGTCCTGGTTGTCACCGTTCTGTTCTTCATGCTGGTCGACGGCGTCCTGGTCCGCGGAATCTATGCAGCGACCAACTCGATCTTCAGTCTGCAGAACTCGACCACTCGCGACGGCGTCGTCGAACCGCAGGATCCGATGAAATCGGGTAGCCCCGAATCTGCTGCTCCCTGGGACACGTTGGGGTTCGAGGGGCGAAACTTCGTCTCGCGCGGACTCGACGCGCAGGAACTCGAAGCGGCAACCGGTAAGCCTGCGATGGATCCGATTCGTGTGTATGCCGGCCTCGAAAGCGCCGAAGATCCCGAAGAGCGCATGGATCTGGTCATCAAAGAACTGGAGAGGACCGGCGCATTCCAGCGCAAGGTTCTCGTGGTCATTCCGACGACGGGTACGGGGTGGGTCAATCCTACTGCGGCGCAGGCAATCGAACTTGTGCACGACGGCGACACTGCTCTTGTCGCCAGCCAGTACTCGTACCTGCCGAGTTGGATCTCGTTCCTCGCCGACCAGGAGAAGGCGCAAGCTGCCGGACGCCTGTTGATCGAGCGGGTGCACGAAAGATGGCTCCAGGAACCGGAAGCCACCAGGCCGAAGTTCATGGTCTACGGCGAGAGCCTCGGCGTCATGGCCGGCGCCGGAGCCTTCGACACACTGCAAGCGGCGCGCGATACCGCCGACGGAATTCTGTGGGTTGGCCCACCGAACGCGACGCAGTTGTGGCGTTCGATCGAGAAGAGGCGCGATCCCGGCACCCCCGAAGTAGCGCCCGTATACGCGGACGGCCTGGCCGGCGTACGGTTCGCGGATCGCTCCGAAGACATTCCGACCGACGGGATGACGTGGCCGGAGCCGCGAGTTCTGTTTGTCCAGCACCCTTCCGATCCGGTGGTGTGGTGGTCGCCCGACCTGATGTTCAATCGTCCCGAGTGGCTCAAGGAAGTACCGGGATTCGACCGCTCACCGTCGATGAAGTGGTTCCCGGTCGTGACGTTCTGGCAGGTGTCCGCCGACCTCGGCAACGCCGCGGGAGTTCCGGACGGTCATGGTCACAATTACGGAACCTCCGTTCTGGACGCCTGGATCAGCGTTGCCCAGCCCGAGGGATGGACGGCCGCAGAAACCGAGCGGGTGCGATCGGCTTTGGTTGTCGCCGTGAAATCCGAGGGCCCGGAGAAGTGAGGGGAGCAGCCTCGATCGCGCTCTCCGCCGCCGCGATCACGTGGAGCAACGTCGTGCTTCCGGCATTCGGTCTTTCGGCTCGCACTCGCGCCGTGGTCAACACCGCGGCCGGTCTGTCGGCCATCGGCGTCCTACTCGCACGTGGTTACACCCGCGAGGAACTCGGTTTGGCGCACACCGGAATTCGTGGTGGTGCTCAGTTCGGCGGAGCCGCGGCCGGCGCAGTACTTACGGGTTACAGCGTCGCTTTGGCCGTTCCCTCCTTGCGTGCGACTCTCGCTGCCGACGAGCGAGCAGACGGCCGCGAAGACTTCCTCGAATGGATCGTCCTGCACATCCCGTTCGGCACGGTGCTCTCCGAGGAACTGTTGTTCCGTAGCGCGATGTCCGCGGTCTGGAACCGTGAACTGAACAGGCCGACCGCGCAGGCCGTTCACGCACTGACCTTCGGGCTGTGGCACGTCGCCCCCGCCCGCGGCGCCGGCGACAACGTTCCCGCAGCAGTGGCGTTCACCGGTGCGTCGGCATTGCTGTTCGAGTGGCTGCACCGCCGCGGCGGCAGCGTGCTTGCCCCCGCCCTGCTCCACCTGGCCACGAATGCCGGTGGCGCACTTGCCGTTCGTATTGCTACTCGCAGACAGGGAGTGAACTGATGCCGCCCCGCCGCGCCGTCGACCCCGCCGAATTTCGTGCCGCCGTCCTGGCCGTCGGCCCGTGGCTTCGAGATCCGGAACTGCCGAAGCCTTCGCGCAGTGAACTCGGTGCGGCAGTGAAGATGAGTGCGCGCACTCTCGAGCAGATCGCCCCCGGATCGAGCGTCGAGGTGCGGGTCCCACCGTTTGTTGCGGTGCAGTGCATCGAAGGTCCGCGTCACACCCGCGGAACCCCGCCCAACGTCGTCGAGACCGACGCTCGGACCTGGTTGCAGATGGTCACCGGACTCCTCGAGTTTTCCGAGGCCGCAGGTGACGGCCGAGTCGACGCATCAGGTAGCCGCGCTCCCGAAATAGCGCATTGGCTCCCCCTGCTGCGGTTGGCGTAGTGACAGAGCGGTTGGCGTAGTTACTAGAGACCATCCGGTTCGCTTCGGAGTGATCTGAGGCCCAAGGCTGCCCTCAGGGGAAGCGGGTCCCAAAATGGCCGTAGACTGTGGATGCCCCCCAACCCCTGCCCACAAAGGGAGCGCCCGGTGACTCGTGCCGATCTGTCGGTCAACAGTCCAAATCTCCTCGCTTCGAACCCGTCCGACGAGGACGAGAACGAACCCCGCGAAGAATGCGGTGTATTCGGCGTTTGGGCGCCGGGAGAGGATGTGGCGAAGCTCACTTATTACGGCCTGTACGCACTTCAGCACCGTGGTCAAGAAGCTGCCGGCATTGCGGTAGCCGACGGATCCCAGGTGTTGGTGTTCAAGGATCTCGGCCTGGTCAGCCAGGTATTCGACGAGCAGACCCTCGCAGCGATGCCAGGACATGTCGCCGTCGGACATTGCCGTTATTCGACGACCGGTTCCACGACGTGGGAGAACGCGCAGCCCATCTTCCGTACGACCACTGCCGGTACGGGCATCGCGCTCGGCCACAACGGCAACCTGGTGAACACCGCTGAACTGGCGAGCCGCACCCGTGCGGCCGGCCTGGTCAACGACAAGCGCCCCAATGCCGCGACTTCCGACTCAGACCTCATCGGTGGTCTGCTGGCACACGCTGCCGGCGACAGCACCATCGAACAGGCCGCGATGGAATTGCTCCCCACCTTGGAGGGCGCGTTCTGCCTGACCTTCATGGACGAGCACACGCTGTACGCAGCACGCGATCCGCACGGCATCCGCCCGCTTTGCCTCGGCCGTTTGGATCGCGGTTGGGTAGTCGCCAGCGAGACCGCAGCCCTCGACATCGTGGGTGCGTCGTTCGTCCGCGACATCGAACCCGGTGAGCTGCTCGCGATCGACGCCGACGGCGTTCGCTCCTCGCGTTTCGCGAATCCGACGCCCAAGGGCTGCGTCTTCGAGTACGTCTACCTTGCCCGTCCCGACAGTGTCATCGGTGGCCGTTCTGTCCACTCGACCCGCGTCGAGATCGGCCGTCTGCTCGCCAGCGAGCATCCCGCCGAAGGTGACTTGGTCATCCCCGTTCCCGAGTCCGGCACCCCCGCAGCCGTCGGATACGCACAGGGCTCAGGCATCCCCTACGGCCAGGGTCTGATGAAGAACGCCTACGTCGGACGTACCTTCATCCAGCCGTCGCAGACGATCCGCCAGCTCGGTATCAGGCTCAAGCTCAACCCGCTCAAGGAAGTCATCCGCGGCAAGCGCCTTGTGGTGGTGGACGATTCGATCGTTCGCGGCAACACCCAGCGTGCGCTCATCCGGATGCTCCGCGAAGCCGGCGCTCTCGAAATCCACGTCCGCATCGCCTCGCCGCCGGTCAAGTGGCCTTGTTTCTACGGCATCGACTTCGCCTCACCGGCCGAGTTGATCGCCAATGGAGCGGGCGGACAGGACGCGACTTTCGAGGAAATGCTCGACGGCGTGCGTCGCTCCATCGGAGCGGACACCCTCGGATACATCTCCACCGAAGGCATGATCGCCGCCACCGAGCAGCCGGCCAGCCGTCTGTGCGCCGCGTGCTTCGACGGGACCTACCCGATCGCGCTCCCCAAGGAAACGTCGATCGGCAAGAACGTCCTCGAGGGGATGCTCGAGAGCACCGCAGGTTCGACCGCCACTCGCGACAACGACAACGCGAGCGCGCTCAGCCGCCCCTGAACACCGAAAGCGCTGAACACCGAAAGCGCTGAACACCGAAAGCCTGAAATTCGACAGCCGAGAATCTGCCGTCCACAGCATGTGGGCGGCAGATTTTCTGTTCACGACTTTCTGTTCCACGACGCGATCTGTTCCACGGCACGGCATCCATCGTGAGCATCTGGCATAGTGCCCTCCGTGGCGCAACTGAGAATGGATGGGCACCGGGTACTGGTCGCAGACCTGGTGGGGGACACCATCAAAGCGATCAACGGCTCGATGGTGGCGTACGAGGGTGCGATCACCTTCAAGAACGCCGGTATGGGCGGTGGTGGCGGGCTGCGTGCCGCGCTGAAACAGAAGGCGGCAGGTGAATCACTGTCCCTGATGGAAGTCAGCGGTCAAGGCACCGTCTACTTCGCGGTCGACGCCCAGGACATCACGATTATCGAGCTCGACAACGACGCTTTGCACGTCGAAGCCTCACAATTGCTCGCATTGGTCGGCCAACTGCGAACCGACGTGAAATTTGCCGGTCTCCGCGGCGCAGGTTCAGGACAGGGCTTGTTCACGACGGTCGTCAGCGGCACGGGTCTGGTGGCCGTGCTGTCGAAGGGCGGACCGATCATCGCGCTCGAAGTCAGCCCGCAGTATCCGCTGGTTGCCGATCCCGACGCCTTCGTCGCTCACCGCGGTCAGCTGAACCAGAGCTTCGTCACCGACGTCACCTGGCGCTCCGCGATCGGCGGTGGCAGCGGTGAAGCGTTCTCGCTGCGATTCGACGGATCCGGTGTCGTCTACATCCAGCCCGAGGAGCGCTGACCCATGCCGTTGGAATTGGTGAACAGCAAGGTCGTCAAGTCGACTCTCGCACCGGGACAGAACGTGCTCGCCCGCACCGGGTCGATGCTCTACTACACCGGCGACGTCCGCTTCATCCCGCACAGCATGGGCGGTGGGCCCGGCGCCATGCCGAACATGGGCGGTATCGCCGGGATGGCCGGCCGCATGATGTCCGGCGAACACGCACGCATGATGGCCGCCGAGGGAAACGGTGAGGTTTTCTACGGGCACGCCGGTCTTTACGTCGAGGTCATCCACCTCGACGGTTCCTCGATGCTCACGGTCGAAGCCGACCGGCTCCTCGCACACGACGGTTACCTGCAGAGTTCGATAGTCGCTCTCACGTCGCAGGGCGGTGTGCGCGGAGCGGTACGTGGCGCCATGACCGGTCAAGGCCTGTTCACGACACAGTTGCACGGACAGGGAAGCGTCGCGGTTCTCTCTCACGGGGGCGCGATTCCGTTGCAGGTCGGTCCGAACAATCCTCAGGTCGTCGTCGACCCGCAGGCGTACGTGTGCCACATCGGTCAGATCAACGTCGACATCTCCGCGAACGTCGGTTGGCGCGAGGCCGTCGGCAAGGGCTCGGGGGAGTCCATCCAGCTGAAGATGACCGGCGCCGGCACCGTCTGGGTCCAGGCGTCCGAGCAGAAGTTCTGAGAGGGCACAGAGCATGGGTATCGAAATTCACAATCCGGCAACTCTGCCCGCCAACGACAACGTCCCGGGCAACGATTACGCCTTCTGCGTCGAGATGGCCGGGCAGCCGTGGTTCACGTCCAAGGGCGCGATGATCGCGTACTACGGAAACATCAACTTCGAGCCGCTCGGACGCACGAGTATGACGGCGATCGTCGCGGCCAGGTTCTCTTCGCCGCTCTACGCGGACGACTGGGTGCTCGCCCAGGGACAGGGAAAGTTGATCCTCGGCGACCGCGGATTCAACATCAATTCCTACGACCTCGACGACGGCAACCTCACGATTCGCGCGGCAAATCTCCTCGCCTTCGAGACGAGCCTGGACCTCAAACAGTCCATCGTCCCAGGCTTTTTGACGCTACTGGGGACGGGCAAGTTCCTGGCGTCGTCCAACGGGCCGGTCATGTTCGCGGAGCCGCCGCTGCGTATCGACCCGCAGGCGTTGGTGGGTTGGGCTGACTGCCCGTCACCGTCCCACCACTTCGACGCCGACTGGATGCAGAGCTTCCTGGGCGCGGTTCGCGGAAGCATGTTCGGCGCGAACACCGGCGAAGAACGCCAGTTCGATTTCACCGGAGCCGGGACGGTACTGATCCAGTCGAGCGAGAAGGTCGTCCACGACGGACACCTCCTCAAACACATCGAATCCGAGACCGTCGCACTCGGGCAGAACAGTCTGCGCGCACTGCACGCCTCGATCGGCGCGCGGCTGCAGAACTGACGTCTCGGGGTACGCGAGGTCTCACCGAGGGGGCCGGTCCGGTAGCGTATGGGCGTAATCGTCGGTATTTGTGTGCGCGCTCTGGGTCTCGAGTCGAACGATCCATCTCGCGTCACGAGGATTGCAAACACTTCACATTGCAAGACCACTTACCTGTGCACGAGCAATACGTGCTCGCGAGAAATACAAGGCTGGAGTAGTAACCCGATGACCGAGGACAGTCACCGCACCGCAGGCGCCTCCTACGCGGCAGCAGGAGTCGATATCGCCGCAGGCGACCGGGCGGTGGAACTCTTCGCCCCTCTGGCCAAGAAGGCCAGCCGCCCCGAGGTCATGGGTGGCCTCGGTGGTTTCGCCGGCTTGTTCTCCCTCAAGGGTGACTACAAGGAGCCGCTGCTCGCCGCATCGACCGACGGCGTCGGAACCAAGCTCGCTGTCGCCCAGGCGATGGACAAGCACGACACGGTCGGACTCGACCTCGTCGCCATGGTTGTCGACGACCTCGTCGTCTGTGGCGCTGAGCCGCTGTTCCTCCAGGACTACATCGCCGTCGGCCGGGTCATCCCCGAGCGTGTCGCGGAATTGGTCAGCGGTATCGCCGAGGGCTGCATCCAGGCCGGCTGCGCTCTCCTCGGTGGCGAGACCGCCGAGCACCCCGGCATCATGGCCGACGGTGACTACGACCTCTCCGCCACCGGCGTCGGTGTCGTCGAGGCCGAGAAGCTGCTCGGACCGGACCGCGTTCGCCCCGGCGACGTCGTCATCGCCATGGGTTCGTCGGGACTGCACTCCAACGGTTACTCGCTGGCTCGCAAGGTCCTGCTCGAGATCGACCGGATGAACCTGAGCGCACACGTCGACGAGTTCGGCCGCACGCTCGGTGAGGAACTGCTCGAGCCCACCAAGATCTACGCCAAGGACTGCCTGGCACTCGCTGCCGAGACCGACGTGCGCACCTTCTGCCACGTCACCGGTGGCGGCCTCGCCAACAACCTCGCGCGCGTCATGCCCAAGGGCCTGGTCGCCGAACTCGATCGCGGAACCTGGAGCCCCGCTCCGGTCTTCGCCATGATCGCGCAGCGCGGACGCGTCGAGCGCGCCGAGATGGAGCAGACCTTCAACATGGGCGTCGGCATGGTCGCCGTCGTCGCGCCCGAGGACGTCGACCGCGCGCTGGCCGTCCTCACCGCGCGCCACATCGACTGCTGGACGCTCGGTAGCGTCAAGAAGGCGTCGGACGCCGCTGCAGAGCGTGCGTTCCTGGCCGGAGACCACCCGCGTTTCTGAACCGCAACGTCAACTGCCCCATCGGAGAGATCCGGTGGGGCAGTTTTGTTTCCGCACAAGCAGGCGCGAGGCAGAAAATGGAACGCAAAAATGAGGAAGAGCGATCAGCTCTTCCTCATTTCACAGTCTGCGCGGTGGCAGTGCGCGGTCAACGCCGCCAGTCGTCGTAGTCGTCCTCTCGCGCATGCCCTTCCCTATCGGAAGTCTGGTCCGATCGGACACTGCTCCGATGCGAGTTGGTCGATCCACCTGCGAGCTCTCTTTGCAGGCTGTCGAAATCCGTGGTCGGTACGCTGTATTTCAATTCGCGTGCAACCTTGGTCTGCTTTGCCTTAGCCCGGCCGCGGCCCATGGCTGACCCCCTCGCGCTTTCGCGGGGCGGCCTGGGGAATTTGGCGGCCCCGTTTGAGTGTGTAAGTTTCCTGACACACACTCTAGCGTGGAAAAGTCGCTTCCGCTTCCACGAAGGCCTCACCGCCGTGTCTGATTGCTCTCACTATGGCCGCGAGCTGCCAGGATGCTGAAAGAACTCGTCAGAACTTTGTGAGAACTGCTCAGAAGTTTCCCGGAATTGCGCGAATCGTCCCCACTCGGGCGTCGCCGCCGAAGACCGGAGCCGACGCGAGAGCCGCCAATTCCTCGGTCCACTCCGTGTTCATCCGCTTGAGCAGAGCTGCCGCCAACGGCAGGAGCGCTCGCTCGTGACCGTCGTCGATCTTGAGGGCAAAAGCGGAACCGTCGGGAAGCGCTCCGGCGTAGATGCCGTCGTATCCGGTCTTGGAGAACAGACCCGGCACTGCGGACATCAGACGCTGATCGTTGCGGCCCGTGCCCGAAACGAGGAAGGGGTTCTCGCGGACCGCGTCGGCCACCGCTCGTTCGGGGGAGTCGGGCTCAGCCGAGGGCAGGCGTCCGAATGCCCGAGCCAGGTTCGTGAGCGAGAGCGGGACGATCGGGAGACCACAACCGTCGATGCCGAGTTCCTGCTCTTCCTCGCCGCTGAGATCGAAGATCGTCTCCTGGATCGCGAGCTGCAGGGGATGAGTCGGCTCCATGTACGTCTCTAGCGGCCAGTCGTTCACGACGCACGTCGCGAGCATCGCGGAGTGCTTGCCCGAGCAGGTCATGTAGATGGGGCTGGGAAGCTCACCCGCGGCGATCAGTTCAGCTCGGGCCAGTTCGTTGCCCGGGAGGTCGGACGGGCACTGCAATTGGTCGACACCGAGTTGGTAGCGAGCGAGGAGCGCGGCGACCAGTTCGATGTGATCGGCCTCGCCCGCGTGTGAGGACGACGCGACGGCCAACTCTTCCGGGCTGGTGGGTGCAAAGCCGTTACGAAGCGCAGCGACGGCTTGCAGCGGCTTGTTCGCGGAGCGGGGGTAGATAGGTGTGTGAATTTCCCCGAGTCCGACAACGACCTCGCCGTCGGCGCCGAGAACGACGGCCGATCCGCGGTGCACGCATTCGCGGAATCCGGAGCGGACTACTTCCACCAATTCGATACTCACGAGTGCACCTGCGCTTCTGCTTGTTCGATGAACCTCTGGACACGCGCGGTGACGTTCGGTGCAAGATCGGTGTGTTCTGCGAGCAGCCGTCGAAGCCGCTCGGGGTCCGTTCCGGCGAAGACCTCGCGAACAGTCACTCCGTGATCCGGAACGTGGACTCGGGTGACCGAGTCGCCCGCGGCGATCGTGCCGGTCCGGTTGACGCGAAGATAGGCGCCGACGTCGGTCCGCTCGGTGAATCTTTTGACCCAGCCCTTTTCGGCGGCCCAGATGCCGAAGGTGCCACACGGGACCCGGGGAGCGGTCACTTCGAGTTCGAGAACGTCCGACGCCTCGGCTCCGGTGATGTGCCAACGCTCGCCGATCACGGCGTCCGTGACAAGCATGCCGCTGATGTGGAGATTCTCGCCGAACCATCCGGGGCCGAGAGGTCGGCCCAATTCGTCCGACCAACGCTGGGCTTCGTCGCGCTGATAGGCGTAGACAGCTTGGAAGGCGCCGCCGTGGAACTCGGTGTCGCAGACGTAGTCGCCGCCGAGTCCGAGTCGGCCGACCGCGACGCGGCCGTCGACGGGACGCTTGTCGATCGCGGTTCGCGGGACTCGCCTGACGCCACTGTCACGTTCGGTGTGGAGGACGCAGACCGCGTCGACGGTGCCCGTCACTTTCCGCGCAATCGGTTGACAGCCTCGCGTCCGGCCTGGGGTGCGTCGTCCGCGACGATCGAGTCCGGGTCGATGGACGCGGCGCTGGGTCCGGCCATCAGTTCGGTGTCGACCGGGATGTTGCGCTTGATCAGAGCGAGTGCGATGGGGCCGAGCTCGTGATGATTGACGACGGTCCCGACGCGTCCGACGGCTCGTCCGCCCGCTGTGATCGGGTCACCCGGTTCCGGGACGGCTTCGGCGCTGCCGTCGAGGTGCAACATGACGAGATGGCGCGGGGGCTTGCCGAGATTGTGAACTCGGGCGACGGTTTCCTGGCCGCGGTAGCAGCCCTTGTCGAGGTGGACGGCGCCGTGCTCGGCCGGCCCGCCGATCCAGTGGACCTCGTGCGGGATCGTCCGCTCGTCGGTGTCCAGTCCGAGGCGTGGCCTCGTCGCTTCGACGCGCAGTGCCTCGAAGGCCCAACTTCCGGCGGGCTTCGCGCCGGCATCGGTCAGCTTGGTCCACCACGCCGCCAATTGCTCACGTGGGACGAGGAGATCGAAAGAGTTCTCGGTGGGCCACGGCATGCGGCGGACAAATCCGCCGTCGGCCAACGCGAGAGCGTCGTAGGCCTCGGTGGGTGTCTGAACCTCGAGTGCGGCGAGGACAGTTGACGCTTCAGGTCCGATCAGGCTCAGGACCGCGAATTCGTTGCCGTCTCGGGGTTCGGCCTTGGACCAGAACACCATCTTCTTCAAGAAGGAGAGGAGGTCCGGTCCGCGGTCGGCCTCGGTGTCGATCCAGGTGACACCTGCCAGGTCTGTCTGCACGAAGTGGTGCTCGACGCGTCCGTTGACGTCCAGGCTCAGATTTTCGGCGCTCTTGCCGTCGGGGAGCGCGGCGATGTGCTGGCTCGAAATCGTGTGCAACCAGGTGAGGCGTTCGTCGCCGGGAATGGCGATCACGAATCTGTGACTGCGGTCGACCACCACTGCTGCGCGCTGCGCGGTTCGCTGTTCACCGAGGGGATCGCCGTAGTGCCACGCGACACCGATGTCGGCCGAACCGTCCGGTGCGGTGACCGCGCCGGGGGAAGTCAGAAGTGGGCTGTTGGGCACAAGAGCGTTGTCGACCACAAGACCAGTCTAGGAGTGTGGGCGGGATCGCGGTTACAGGGCGGCCCCGGCGGCTTGGCGGATCGTTAGGGTTGATGGCATGCCTGATCGCGTATTGGTGACTCTCGACCATGAGGTGCTCGATGCTGACGCACCGTTTCTGCACGCCGACGACCTGGCGGTGGTGCGCGGCGACGGAGTCTTCGAGACGCTGTTGGTACGCGACGGCCGCGCGCGGGTGGTCGAAGGACATCTGAGTCGACTGGTTCTGAGCGCGCGGGCGCTGGGTCTGCCCGCCCCCGTTCTCGATGACTGGCGTCTGGCGATCGAGATGGCAGCCGAGGAGTGGGGGACAGAGAAGGAAGGCGCTCTTCGTCTTGTTCTGACCCGCGGCCGTGAGAGCGGCGACAAGCCGACAGCCTTCGTGATGGTCGGCCCGGTGGCTGATCGGGTCAGGCAGGTCCGTGAATCGGGGCTTTCGGTGATGACTCTCGAGCGAGGTTTCTCCGTCGATCTCTCTGCCCGGGCACCCTGGCAGCTACTGGGCGCGAAGACGTTGTCGTACGCAACCAACATGGCAGCGCTTCGATATGCGGCGAATCTGGGTGCCGACGATGTGATCTTCGTCAGTTCCGAGGGCAATGTGTTGGAGGGGCCACGCTCGACGGTGGTGATCGTTCGGGACAGGACTTTGATCACACCGCCTCCCGCACAGGGCATTTTGATGGGTACTACGCAGCGTGCCCTGTTCGACGTTGCCGGCAGCGCTCGCTTCGATTGCCGGTACGAAACCCTCCGACCTGCGGATTTGATTGCGGCTGACGGAGTGTGGATGGTTTCGAGCGTCACGCTGGCCGCACGCGTCCATACACTCGACGGGCTCGCATTGCCAGAGCCGAAGGTCTCCGGGGAATTCGCGGAATTGGTTGAACGTGCAATTGATTCGGATTCAGCAGGGCGATAGGCGAATAGGAATCGCGACAGGTCTCTACTACATTTGGTAGTAGCAAAGTCCTGCGGTCCAAACCGGACAGCAGTACCGTGTCCGCAGGGGCCGAGCGACTGCCCGCGTCTCGAACCCCGAAGCCTGTCCCAGGGCCCTACTCTCGGAGTAGCCAATGGATACTTTGGACGTCTCCAGGTGGCAGTTCGGTATCACTACCGTCTACCACTTCATCCTTGTTCCGCTGACCATCGGACTTGCACCGATGATCGCGATCATGCAGACGATGTGGGTGGTCACCAAAAAGGACCACTGGTATCGGCTCACCAAGTTTTTCGGCAAGCTTTTCCTCATCAACTTCGCACTCGGTGTAGCCACCGGCATCGTGCAGGAGTTCCAGTTCGGCATGAACTGGAGCGAGTACTCGCGATTCGTCGGTGACGTCTTCGGAGCTCCACTCGCATTGGAAGGCCTTGTCGCCTTCTTCATGGAGTCCGTCTTCATCGGACTCTGGATCTTCGGTTGGGGCAGGCTGCCCAAACTTGTACACCTGGCGTGCATTTGGCTCGTGGCGATCGGCGTCAACGCGTCGGCGTTCTTCATCATCGCGGCCAACTCGTTCATGCAGCATCCGGTCGGTGCGACGTACAACCCTGAAACGGGTCGTGCCGAGCTCACCAGCATCTGGGAGTTGTTGACCAACAACACCGCTCTCGCTGCCTTCCCGCACGCGGTTGCCGGCGCCTTCCTGACGGCGGCGACGTTTGTAGCCGGCATCAGTGGTTGGTGGATGGTGCGGAACATGCGCCGCTCCAAGCAGGCTGAGGCCGCCGAAGCTGAACGTCTCGAAACCGATGCACGGACGATGTACCGCCCGGCAACACGATTCGCCTTGCTCGTCATGATCGTGGCCGGAATTGGCATCATCTACACCGGTGACGTCCAAGGCAAGCTCATGTTCCAGCAGCAGCCCATGAAGATGGCGTCGGCGGAATCGCTGTGCGACACCGAGATGGATCCGGATTTCTCGATCCTCACCATCGGTACACACAACAACTGTGACAGCGTGACACACGTTCTGAAGGTGCCGTTCGTTCTGCCATGGTTGGCCGAGGGCAAGTTCACCGGCGTCGAACTGCAAGGCGTGAACCAACTGCAGGAGCAGGCCGAGCAAGACTTCGGACCGGGCAACTACCGACCGAATCTCTTTGTCACGTACTGGTCTTTCCGCGCCATGATCGGCCTTGCCGCCGGTTCGGCCGCACTGGCCCTCGCGGGACTGTGGGTCACCCGCAAGGGGCGAGTCCCGGACCAGAAGTGGTTCGGAATCCTCAGCCTCGTCGCGATTCCCACTCCGTTCATGGCGAACAGTGCCGGCTGGATCTTCACCGAGATGGGCCGTCAGCCCTGGGTGGTGCATCCCAACCCGACCGGCGTCGACATGATCAGACTCACTGTCGACCAAGGTGTTTCGGACCACGCGTCGGCTACCGTCTGGGCTTCGCTGATCACCTTCACCCTCCTGTACGGAGCGCTGGGTGTCGTCTGGTTCAAGCTGATCGTGCGATACGCGAAGGAAGGCCCGTTGGAGCACGACATGCATCCGCCGGGCGATACAGATCATGACGAGCCGGAAGATCCGGACAAGCCCAAACAACTGTCGTTCGCGTACTAGGAGGCGATCATGGGACTTCAAGAAGTATGGTTCGTGCTCGTCGCAGTACTGTTCATCGGTTACTTCGTCCTCGAAGGGTTCGACTTCGGTGTCGGAATGCTCATGCCGATCGTCGGCAGAGGCAGTGACCTCCCGGCCGATACGCGTCGACGGGTAGCGCTCAACACGATCGGCCCGGTGTGGGACGGCAACGAAGTGTGGCTGATCACGGCCGGTGGCGCGATGTTCGCGGCATTCCCGGAGTGGTACGCGACGTTGTTCTCCGGGTTCTATCTACCGCTGCTGATCATCCTGGTGGCCTTGATCGTTCGGATCTGTGCCATCGAATGGCGGAGCAAGATCGACGACGACAAATGGCGTCAGCGTTGCGACTGGGGCATCATCTTCGGCTCCTGGGTCCCGGCAGTTCTCTGGGGCGTGGCTTTCGCGAACATCGTTCGGGGCGTGGCGATCAACGCCGACAAGCAGGTCGAGTCGGGATTCTTCGATCTGCTCAATCCTTACGCACTGCTCGGCGGTCTGACCACCGCGCTGGTGTTCGCTCTCCACGGCGCTGTGTTCCTGGCGCTCAAGAGTGCCGACGAGGTTCGTGAAGATGCCGTGAAAATTGCTGCACGGCTGGCAATTCCAGCTATTCCGGTCGCCGGCGGATTCGTTCTGTGGACGCAACTCGCCTACGGCAAGGGATGGACGTGGATTCTGGTAGCCGCCGCTGCTGCCGCACTGATCGGCGTCGTCTTCCTGACGCGGGCCGAGCGCGAAGGCTGGGCCTTCGTTCTCACTTGTGTGGCCGTCATCGCCACTGTCGTGCTGCTGTTCGCCTCGCTGTTCCCGAACGTCATGCCGTCGACGCTTGATCCGGCATACAGCCTGACCATCGAGAACGCGTCGTCGAGTCCGTACACGCTCAAGGTGATGACGTGGGCCGCGGCATTCATGACGCCGGTGGTGATCATCTACCAGGGTTGGACGTACTGGGTGTTCCGTCAACGCATCTCCTCCAAGCAGATTCCGGCGTCGATCGGCCTGCGATTCAAGGAGAAGACGTGGTAGTGGCAAACCCGCAATCACACAAGACTCGAATCACGAAAGAACTGACGGTCGAATTCACGTGACTATCGAAGTAGGCGACGCTCCCACCACTCGGGAGCGTCGCCGGGGGCCGATCGACCCGCGGCTGTGGCGACATTCCGCTTCTGCGCGCGGCTATCTGATCCTGACTGTTGCTCTGTCGATGGTGAACGTCGTGATGGTCATCGTCGCGGCGCTCATGATCGGCCGGGTGCTGGCCGGAGTGATCACCACTCGAACTGTGGATGTTTCCTCGTGGACAACCGAATTGGTTGTTCTAGGCGCAGCTGTGGCGGTCCGAGTTCTGGGGACTTGGCTGCAGACCAGGTATGCGCACCGGGCGTCGACTCGCGTCGTTGCCGAGATCAAGAACGGCGTGCTGACGTCGGCGACGGCGATGAGTCCTCGCGATCTCGATCCTCGGCGTGACGAGATCGCGACCGTGGTCACCCGCGGTGTCGACGGTCTTGGCCCGTACCTGACGGGATACCTTCCGGCTCTGGTCTTGTCGTTGACGCTGACACCCATCACCCTGATAGTCATTGCGGTGCAGGACATGACGTCTGCGGTCATCATCTTCGTGACGCTGCCGCTGATCCCCATCTTCATGATTCTGATCGGCTTGCTGACAAAGGGTAAGTCGGAGAAGACGCTGGCAGCGATGACCACGTTGTCTTCGCAACTCCTCGATCTTCTTGCCGGTTTGCCGACGCTGCGGGCGCTCGGTCGTCAGCAAGGTCCTGCCGAGCGCGTCCGTGAACTCGGTGACGCTCATCGGCGAACGACGATGTCCGCCCTCCGCGTCGCGTTTCTGTCCTCGATGGTCTTGGAACTGCTCGCAACACTCTGCGTTGCATTGGTGGCCGTGAGCATCGGCCTGCGACTGGTGTACGGGGACATGACACTCGAGCCGGGGATAGTCGCGCTGATCCTCGCGCCCGAGGTGTACCTGCCGCTCCGAATGGTGGGAACCCAGTTCCATGCCGCCGAGGACGGAATGGCCGCAGCCGACAAGGCATTCGAGGTGATCGAGGCCGATTTTGCCGCGCCGGAGGGTGGTTGGACGACGGTAGTCGCTCGCGGCGCCGACATCGTCTTCGACGGCCTCGGTGTGGACTCTCGTGGGGGAGTCGCGCCGTCTCAACTCTCCGCCGTTGCGTCGCCAGGGAAGATCACCGTGCTCACCGGTCCCAACGGCTGCGGCAAGTCGACGGCAGTGCACGCGCTACTCGGGCTGATCGAACCGAGTAGTGGGCGCGTGACGGTCGCCGGCGTCGATGTCCGAGACCTGGACGAGCACGCGTGGTGGAGTCAGTTGGCCTGGCTACCGCAACATCCGGTCCTCCTGCCCGGCACCATTCGCGAGAACCTCGATCTCACAGGGGCTGTCGAGTCGCAGGCGTTGGCTCGAGCTGCGGCCGCGACGGGATTCGACGCGGTACTGGCCGAGCTGCCTGCGGGCGTCGAGACCGTGATCGGCGTCGGCGGCACTGGTCTGTCGTTGGGGCAGCGGCAGCGCCTGGCCCTGACACGCGTCCTCGCCTCCGACCGCGCGGTTCTTGTCCTGGACGAACCCACCGCTCACCTCGACTCCGATTCGGAAGGGACAGTGTTGGCTTCTCTGAGAGCACGAGCGGAGCGCGGCGACACCGTGGTCGTGATCGGCCACCGTCCGAGTGTGCTCGTCGCGGCTGACCGGATCGTCGAGGTACACGCTCATGAGAAGTGATACTCACGATCCGCTCCTGCGTGCTCTGCGGCTACTGGAACTTCGGCCACGACGAGTACTGACGGCGGTAGCGGCGGGCGTCGCAACACTCGGCAGCGCCCTCGCCTTGGCCGCGCTGTCCGCGTGGTTGATCACGCGGGCCTGGGAGATGCCTCCCGTTCTCGACCTCAGCGTTGCGGTGGTTGCCGTACGCGCATTGGGAATCTCGCGTGGTGTCTTTCGTTATCTCGAGCGATTGACGACGCACGACGTCGCGTTGCGCGGCACCACCGCAGCGCGATCGAGGATCTACCAGCAGTTGGCAGCGGGAGATCCCGCGGCCGCTGCCGGACTGCGACGCGGCGACCTGCTCTCACGAACCGGCGCCGATGTGGACGCGCTGGGCGACGTCGTCGTCAAAGCACTGATCCCGATTGCGGTTTCGATTGTCCTCGCGTTCGCTGCGGTGGGAATCTTGTTGTTCATCTCCGTTCCGGCCGCGCTCATTCTCGCTGTTGCGCTGGCGGTGTCCGGGATCGCGGCACCCTGGTTGTCGGCTCGTGCTGCTCGACTCGCCGAAGCCGACAGTTCAGCTGCCGCAGCTCGATTCAGCGAGTCTGCGGTGACGGCCCTCGACCATTCTGCCGAGCTTCGGGTATCGGGCCGCTTGGATCAAGCAGTGAGCGAGGCTGTCTCCGCCGAGAACGAGGTGGTCGACGCGACCGATCGTGCGGCGGTACCGAGTGCCTTTGCCGCCGCCGCGACGCCTCTCGCAATCGGCGTGAGCGTCCTCGGGGCTCTTCTGATCGGAATCGCGCTCTACGGAACCACCGACATGTCACCGATGTCCATGGGAATCCTTGTACTGCTTCCCCTGTCGGCTTTCGAGGGAACCGCGATACTGCCCAGCGCAGCGGTGGCATTGACCAAGGCGCGGCTGGCGTCGGCGCGCATCATGGCGGTTCTCGATCGCGCAGCCGAGGAGCACGTCGAAGGCGACCGTGCGTGGCCGGAGGACGGGGTCCTGAGTGTGCACGCGTTGCGGGCGGGTTGGCCCGGGGGGAAGGTGACCGAACCGCTGTCGGTGGATCTTCCTCGCGGTGCTCGTGTTGCCGTCATCGGCGAGAGTGGATCGGGAAAGACCACTGCGCTGATGACGATGGCGGGACTGCTGCCGCCCGTCGCGGGAACAGTTCGTGTTGACTCGGTGGACGTTTCGGATATCGATCCGGCCGAGCTGCGTCGGCACGTGGGGTACTTCGCCGAGGACGCACACCTATTCGAGACGTCGGTACTCGAGAACCTGCGCGTTGCACGCGGTGACCTCACGGTCGAGGACGCGGAGAAAGCACTTGCTGCAGTTGGTCTCGGCGATTGGCTGGCGGAACTGCCGGACGGGCTCGACACCTACCTGGTCGGCGGTATGCGAGCGGTTTCGGGCGGTGAGCGTCGTCGGTTGCTGTTGGCACGCGCGATCGTCTCGCCCGCGGAGGTACTGCTGCTCGACGAGCCGACCGAGCACATGGACGCGGAGGCAGGCGCTCAGTTGCTTCGGGAGTTACTCGATCGCGACGGAATGCTGGTCGATTCTTCGCGAACGGTTGTTGTCGTCACTCACCAACTTCCGGCCGGTACTGGAGCTGACCAGGTGATATGCGTCGGAAAAGTTTCTGTGGAAAATACGTTGCCGTCATCGTGAAGTGGGCGTACTTTCTCCAGTACACAAGGAAGGAGGTGGTCTGAAATTGAAGTACAGACGGACGCGTGAGGTGGCTGCCAGCTAGCCGCAATCGCTGACGGAATTCACTTACCGCGCGAGCGGCCGGCGAATCCCAGGCAGCCACCCGACCCCCGAGCCCCCGATCAGTCCGACCGGGACCCCCGCGAAAGCGAGGGTGTGGCTCGGGGGTCGCTTCGTGCTGTGCGCCTTTGTTAACCCCCGGCGGTTAATAAAGGCGCACAGCGTGGACAAGGATTAGGCCCCCACCATCCACCGCGCTCGAGGACCGCTCTGACCTCGGCTGCAGTTCGGCACGAGGCTCCCTCCACCTCTTCCCAACCGAAGACCAGTGTGGCGTTGCCTGACAGTTCGGATGCGTTTCCTCGCCGACGATCACGCAGTGCAATCGCCCGAGAAGAGTGGAAGGCAAATCCGTCGAGTCGAACGATCAGTGCGACACCACAATTGCGGTAGTCCACGTCCTCGTGGAGGGTTCTCCCATCAACGAGGACCGGCGATTGTCGTCGTGCTTCCGGCAAACCGTGTGCGCGCTCGACTTCGATTGCGTAGCGATGTTCGAGTACTGACTGGACGCCGCGATCCAAGAGGTCCAGTGTCGAGGACAGCGCTTTGACATATCGCCTCGGCCGGCGGCACTCCATTCGGGTGCGTAGCGCCATCTGCGACACCTTGCACGCCGTGGCCGAGCGGACCAGAGAACGAGCGGCGTCGCGAGCTGACGGCTCTGCCACCGCCAGGTCGATTGCGGTGTCGGCCAGCGACGTACGAGCAGGCTGAGTGGCAACCCCGATATGGGCTTGAGCGCGTGAACGATGAACGATCACTCCGGGATGAGCAGTGGACCACCCCAACGGAACGGGGCGCGTCGGGGAGCGTTCAGGTCTGAACGTCGGATTCTGACAGCGCGAGGATCGGCCGTATCGGACCGTGATGTGGACCGGCAGTTCGGACTCGATGTGCGTAAGTCCCCACTCTTCGGCAGCAGTCCGATGACTCAGATAAGTTTCACCGCCGCCGAACAGAAGTGCAGCTTCGAGAATCATTGCTCGATTGAGTGGGCCGTTGGTACTGGATTGAACACCGTGGAGGACGGTCGTCCATTGACCCGATTCGACCAGATGTTGGATGCGCCGCGGCGAATAGCCGAAAGGGCGCAGTTGTTTATTGGTCGCGAGTCCGTGTTGGAAGTCGAAGAGTCTTCGGAGATCAGGATCGATGTAGTCGCAGCTCATGCGAATACCGTGGGATCGCTGTCCGACAGGAATCAGTCGAAGATGCCGCCCGGAAGCTCGCCTGTGGAATTTGACGGTGCCTGTGGATAAATCTGCTGTGCGCCTTTATTAACCGCCGGGGGTTAATAAAGGCGCACAGCAGGACTAGCCGATATAGCGCGTCAGCCGCGCCGAGAGACGCGGTTCCAGGCCACCGTCAGACATGATCCGCTCTTCGACGTACGCGAGGTCGCCGCCTTCGACGATGCCGTACAGACGCTTCGCGCCGCCGTACAGTGCACCGGACTGGCTGCGGATCACCACGTCGGTGGCAAGTTCCCACGATGCCTGGGTGAGTGCGCGCCCGTAGTACATTTCGACGACGCCGGAGCTGTGGCTGAGCAGGAGTTCGACGACTTCCTGGTTGACGCTGCCGGGGATGCCGTCGCCGCCCATGCGCCAGTAACCGCTCTCGCGCAGATCGGGGCTCACGTACTCGCCCTCGGCGTCGAGACGCCAGGATCGGGACTCCCAATTGAGGTAGGGGCCACCGTCGTGAGAGATGACGATCTGCTGACCGAAGGCGTAGTCGCCGGTCTCGTCGTGTCCTTCGCCTTCGCCGCGCCAGACGCCGACGAGGGGGAGTAGCGCGAGGAGTTCGGGATTGATGTCCGGGCCGAGGCGCAGGTTTGCGGTGTCCTCGGGCAACGGAAGGTCCGGCAGGGTCGGGATGTTGAGCGACGCCGTCGACTTGGAACGCTCGACGGCGATAGCGACAGCTTCGTCCCCGCTGCCGCGCCTCACGGCACCTGCAGCGGCGGAATCGTCAGCGGTCGCGTCGGACCCTGAATCCGGAGCCTGGCTCACGACTCGTCGGTGACCAAGCGGTACACGACGTACACGGAGAACCAAGCGATCATGACGGATGCGAGTGCGAGGAGTACCTCGAAGAAAATGACCACGGGTACATCTTAGACCGCGGCGACCGACCGGAAAAATCGGGCGCCGGAATGCAGAAGACCCCGCACCGAAGGGGTGCGGGGCCGCCTGCCGAAGCAGGAATTACTTGCTGACGGTCACGTCCACGTTGTGCACGCCCGAGCCCTCGGGTGCGACGGTGGAGGTGCCGTTGCCCGAGCTGGACAGTGCACGCACGGTCCACTCGCCCGGAGCGGCGAAGAAGCGGAAATCGCCGGTTCCCGATGCCACGACCTCGGCCGTGAACTCTCCGGAGCCGTCGAGCAGACGCACGAATGCGCCGCCGATGGGCTGGCCGTCAGCCGCGAGGACGCGGCCGGTGATGACCGTTTCCTTCTCGACGTCGACGCCGGCAGGCAGGGTCTGGCCCTGGGTAGGTGCTCCACACATGATCAGGCTCCCAATTCGATCGGTGCGCCGACGAGTGAGCCGTATTCGACCCAGCTGCCGTCGTAGTTCTTGACGTTGTTCTTGCCGAGGATCTCCTGCAGGACGAACCAGGTGTGGCTCGAGCGCTCGCCGATGCGGCAGTAGGCGATCGTTTCCTTGGTGTCGTCGAAGCCCTTCTCCGCGTACAGCTTGGCGAGGTCGTCGTCCGACTTGAAAGTGCCGTCCTCGTTGGCGGTGGTGCTCCACGGGATGTTGATGGCGCCGGGGACGTGGCCGCGCTGCTGTGCCTGCTCCTGCGGAAGGTGCGCGGGGGCGAGGATCTTGCCGGAGAACTCGTCAGGGCTGCGAACGTCGACGAGGTTCTTGCTGCCGATGGCGTCGATGACCTCGTCGCGGAATGCGCGGATCGAGAAGTCGGGGGTCTCGGCCTTGTACTGAGTGGCTTCGCGGTTGACGGCATCCTTGGAGAGCGGGCGTCCGTCGAGTTCCCACTTCTTGCGGCCGCCGTCGATCAGCTTGATGTCCTGGTGGCCGTACAGCTTGAAGTACCAGTACGCATATGCGGCGAACCAGTTGTTGTTGCCACCGTAGAGAACGACGGTGTCGTCGTTCGCAATGCCCTTGGCGGAGAGCAGATCCGAGAACTGCTCCTGGTTCAGGAAGTCGCGTCGGACGCCGTCCTGGAGGTCCTTGCGCCAGTCGAGCTTGACTGCACCCTCGATGTGGCCGCCGTCGTATGCGCTGGTGTCCTCGTCCACCTCGACAAAAACGGTCTTGGGGGTGTTGAGGTTCTGCTCAGCCCAGTCAGCGGAGACTAGGACGTCGGAGCGAGCCATGGTGTTCCTTTCGATGTGGTCTTGCATCGGTCGATATCTAGCAGGGGTTCAGCAGGGTTGTGTGGCAAGCGCTTTCACGCGGTGGTAGCGCGGCCCGTATTTCGCAGCCTTGCGACGAGTGGGTAGATCTGGCAGCCGAGGCAGATACCGAACGCGGCGTTGAGCAGGGCCGCGAACAAGGCGAAGCCGGTGGCAACGGTGCCGACGATCGTCGACCCGGCCAGGAAACCGACCGTGCCGGCGAGTGCGAAGACGAAGCCGACGAACTGCGCGAAGCGAAGTGGCGCTACGGGTTCGCGTTCGCTGACCGACGAGATTCGCGGCGCAACAAGCTTGCCGAAGATCTGGCCGTACGGGCTGCGCTTGGGACCGAGTACCGCTCCGACCGCGAAGACGATCGCCTGCAGGGCGAGAAGCACTGTGGCGGCGGGCAGAGAGAAGGTCGAGAGGATGAGCGTGAGTACGAGAACGCCGGTGGTGACCCACGCGGCGAATCGAGGTCCGCGGACGTCGACCTGCTCGAGCTGGGGTGTGGTTGTGGACATCGGGAGTGCTCCTGCGCTGGATTGCATGGTGCTTGCCTGGACCGAGAAAACGGGGACGCAAAAAGTCCCGTTCGGTGAATTGATCACGTGAGCGAAAGCTCGAGAGTCAGAGAGAACTGACGGATGTGGTGATCAGCAACAGGTACAGCAACAGCCCCCGAGGCGGCACAGGTCTACTGCGCGGCGTCGGGTGAGCATGAGCTCGTGGCGGGTTTGCACGTCGGCGAGTTTACCCCGAATTCTCGGATTTTGGCTCGTGGGGTCCGGATAGTGGTACGAGCGCAGCTTTCAGGTCGGCTGCGGACGGCACTCCTGACACTCGGAACTGTTCGTCCAGACCACCGTCGAGGATGAACGTGGTGGGTAGGGACAGGACGCTCATTTCGCGTGCCAGGGCCGGTTCTTTGTCGATGTCGAGTTCGATCTCCACCGGCGGACGGGGAGCGTCGGCCATCGAAACCACGACCTGGCCGACGACACGCCGTACTGCTGCACACGGTCCGCACCAGTCGGCGGAGAAATGCAGTACGACGGGTCCACCGTTCGGCGACGCGACTCCGGCGGCGCTCAGTAGTTCGAGGCGGCTGTCGGTGGTGCCGACTGCGGGCGTGGTGGTGGCTCGGACCGCTCCGTTGCGCGACTTGAGAAAGAGCCCGACCGCGACGACAGCTACGAGCGCGACCAGCAGAATTGTGATCCCGGTCATCGGTTCTGCAGCTCTGCGAGATCGATCGTCGTGTTTTCGGCGCTGCCTTCGATCACGATTCTTCCGCCTTCTGCGTAGACCAGGCTCGGCTGGATTCCGTAGGGGAGGGCCTGCGGATCGATCGAGTAGCTGAACAATCCGAGGACTACGGGCTCGAGTGCTGCGGGGATCGAGAAATCGGCTTTGCCCTCAGGACCGAAGTACAGGTTGCTGGCGACGATCTTGACCTGCCCACCTTCCAGAACCAGGTTGGCCTGCACGCTCACGGCTGTCTCGACCGGGCCGACGGCAACCGTTCCGGTCAGTACAACGGCGCCTGCGGTGCTGGCGCCCGTTCCGCCGCTGCCCCCGGTGCCGTCCGACTTGTTGGCCGGCGGCGAAGATACCTGCAGGTCAGGGATGTTCAGCAACTTTCCGAGGTCGGTGGCGTTGATTCCCATCCGGCCGTCGAGTTTGTCGACGGGGAGCTGGGTGACGTTGCCGTTCACGATGTCGGAGAAGGGCACGGTGACCCCGCGCAGGTTGGCCTCGACGGTCACTTCGCCGACCACGTCGCTCTGGACGCCGGTGGCTCTGACGTAGACGTCCTTGTACTTCCCACCGAGTGCCTGGGTGAGGAAGGGGAACCCGTTGAAGGTGACCTCGGGGTCCGCCTCGAGTGACGCGCCGGTTCGGAGCTCGCGGGAAACCCGGTACTCGGCGTACGCGGCAGCGCCGAAATCGGCCACCAGTCCGAGGCCGAGGAGGAAGACGATGCCGATGATCAGTTTGCGCACCGCACCATTGTGACGGACTCCGGTCGGGGTTCGATGCGACGGCCCCGGTACCAGGCACGCTAATGTAGTGACCGACCAAAAGCGTCGAACTACTCGAGCGTTGCCCTCGCGGGTTGCGCGGGCTACTAGATAGGAGGCCGTGTGGAACTGCTCCTCCTCACCTCCGACCCCAACCCGGAAGCTGTACTACCGGCGTTGGCGTTGCTGGCGCACTCGGTTCGGCCTGCCCCCACAGAGGTTTCCTCGCTTCTCGAAGCGAGTTCCGCGGACGTGGCGTTGGTAGATGCGCGCACCGATCTTGCTGCCGCGCGCGGTTTGTGTCGACTGCTCGGAAGCACGGGATCTGCAGTACCTGTGGTCGCCGTACTCACCGAAGGCGGACTCGTCGCAGTCAATGCCGACTGGGGGCTGGACGACATCCTGCTTCCCGGTACCGGTCCGGCGGAGGTGGACGCCCGATTGCGGTTGTTGGTCGCCCGCAGCGGCGGTGTGGCCAGTCCGGAAGCGTCGGGAAAGATCACGCTGGGCGAATTGGTTATCGACGAGGGGACGTACACGGCACGACTGCGTGGACGGCCCCTTGATTTGACTTACAAGGAATTCGAGCTGCTCAAGTACCTCGCGCAGCACGCCGGGCGGGTATTCACCCGTGCGCAGTTGTTGCAGGAAGTGTGGGGTTACGACTTCTTCGGTGGCACCAGGACGGTTGACGTCCACGTGCGTCGTCTGCGGGCGAAACTCGGCACCGAATACGAGTCCTTGATCGGTACAGTCCGAAATGTCGGATACAAGGCAGTGCGTCCGACCAGGGCCAAGGGCGGCGCTGCTGCTCCCGTTCAGTTCGAGGACGACGAAGACGTCGACTACGACGCGGCCGACGGTTCGGTGGTCTGACGTGGGTTGGACCGATTCGCTGCCGGCCGGATCCGCCGAGCAGGTTTCCGCGCTGCTCGATCGCGCGACCGAGTTCGACGGCAAGGCGCCGGTGTCGGAGCAGGGGCGACATGCCGTTGCCGGACGCGGTGCAGCACGACACTTCCTCGAGTTCGACGGCGATGCCGTCGTCGGTTACGCACAGCTGCAAGCCGGTTCGGACGAGCATCCTGACATGGCGGAGTTGGTGGTCGACCCGCAGGCACGGCGCCGCGGCATCGGAACCAGGCTTGCCGCAGCGGTATTCGACGAGGGCCGTTCAGGCACACGCGTCTGGGCGCACGGAAACATCGACGCTGCAGTGGAATTCGCCAAGAGTCTCGATCTGGTCAGCGTGCGTGAGCTCCTTCAGTTGCGTCGACCTCTCGATGCTCCGCAGCTTCCGGAAATCGTTGTGCCCGAAGGTGTAACGATGCGGACGTATCGCGGACCCGAAGACGATTCCGAGATCCTTCGCGTCAACAATGCGGCGTTCTCCTGGCATCCCGAGCAGGGCGGCTGGACCCAGTCGGAGATCGACGAGAGAACGGCCGAAGGGTGGTTCGATCCCGCCGGTCTGTTCATGGCGTTCGCGGACACCGATCCCGAAACTCTTCTCGGCTTTCACTGGACCAAGGTGCACGCACCCGAAGGCGATGATCCGGAGCTGGGGGAGGTGTACGTCGTGGGCATCGATCCTGCGGCACAGGGACGCGGCCTCGGCCGAGTGCTGACCCTCGCGGGCATGCATTACCTGCGTGATCGTGGACTCGGAACCGTCCTTCTGTACGTCGAAGGCGACAACACTGCCGCCCTGCACACGTACGAGCGTCTCGGCTTCGATCGGTTCCACGTGGACATGGCTTACGCCCGCGCGCGCTGACGTCACAGTCGAACACGCAGAAATGTCTGGTCTGTTCATTCTCCGTTAACCATGTGTGGTCCAACCGGACACCGCGCCCGCCTACTTTTCTCTGTGGGCAGCGCCGTGTTGCCTGATGCAGATTTCAATCATTTTGCATCTCATGTCGCCGCCCGATCGTGGGCGTGGCGGTAGCGATTTCCGGAGGATCTTGGTGAATCTCAAGCGCAGTGGTGCCCTGCTCGGTGTAGTGGCCGTGGGCGCCATGACCTTGGCCGCATGTGGCAGCGACAACAACTCGTCGTCGACGGGTGTGGACGCGTCCTCATCGAAGGCAACGTGCGAAGGCAAGAGCAACCTCTCTGCCGCTGGTTCCTCGGCACAGAAGAACGCCATGGACCAGTTCGTCTCCACCTACATCTCCGTGTGCCAGGAAAAGGGCAAGACGGTCAACGTCGCCTACAACCCCAGCGGTTCGGGTGACGGACGTACGCAGTTCATCGCCAAGCAGATCGACTTCGCGGGCTCCGACTCGGCCATCAAGGACGAGCAGGCCGACAAGGCCAAGGAGCGTTGCGTCGGCGGCGAAGCCTGGAACCTTCCCCTCGTCTTCGGCCCCATCGCAGTTGCATACAACCTCGACGGCGTCGACAAGCTCGTTCTCAACGCAGAGGTTCTCGCGAAGATCTTCAACGGTGGCATCACGAACTGGAACGATCCGGCAATCGCCGCGCTGAACTCCGGGGCAAAGCTTCCTGACGAGAAGATCACCGCCGTGATCCGCTCCGATTCCTCGGGCACCACGGACAACTTCCAGAAGTACCTCGACGCAGCGTCGAACGGTGCTTGGACTTCGGGTGCGGGCTCCGACTTCACCGGTGGCGTCGGTGAGGGCGCCAAGGGTTCGGCCGGAGTAGCACAGGCAGTATCCACCGCACCGGGTTCGATCACCTACGTCGAGAAGTCGTTCGCGGATCAGAACAAGCTCTCGGTTGCCGAGATCAACACGGGCTCCGAGGCAGTCGCACTGACCAACGATTCGGCTTCCAAGTCGATCGCCGGTGCCAAGTTCAAGTCCGACGCCACCGGCGACCTGACGCTCGACCTCGCGTCGATCTTCAAGACCAACGAAGCCGGCGCGTACCCGCTCGTGCTCGCCACCTACTCGATCGTGTGCTCCAAGGGCTACGACGCCGACACCTCCGCAGCTGTGAAGTCGTTCCTGACCAGCGCAGCAAACGAGGGACAGGCCAACCTGGCCGAGCAGGGCTACGTTCCGCTGCCCTCGAACGTCCAGGATCGACTCAACGCATCCATCTCGGCAATCAGCTGAGCTGACCTGCGGACTCGTGCGGACAAGCCCATGGATCTACATTCAGACGTGAAGGAACGTGAGCGCACATGAGTGACGCGCCCATCACCTCGACATCTCGTTCTCCCGGCCCCGCAACCAGCGGGGCCGGGGTGGGCGGTCCGAACGGCACCACGGAGGACACGATTACTTCCACCAAGGCCCAGGCCACCGAGCAGTCACCGAAGGGTGACGGCCCGGGTACCGGCACAGCAAAGACCGTGACCCGTCCGGGCGACCGCATCTTCAGCTCGCTCGCTTCCGGTTCGGCCATCTTCATCACCGTCGTCATCGCGGCGATCGGTGCGTTCCTGATCTGGCGGGCGATCCCCGCACTGAGCCGGAACCAGGTCAACTTCCTGACCAGCTCCCAGTGGGTGACGCAGAACATCAACGAGATGGCATTCGGTGTCCTCGACCTCTTCCAGGTCACGGTCCTCGTCTCGCTCTTCGCGCTGGTGCTCGCGATGCCGATCGCACTGGGTATCGCGATCTTCCTGACCTCGTACTCACCCAAGTGGCTCACCCGGCCGCTGTCGTACACGATCGATCTCCTCGCGGCAGTGCCGTCCATCGTCTACGGCCTGTGGGGACTTCTCGTATTCGCACCGGCGATCACCCCGGTCGCGGTGTGGCTCAACAAGACTTTCGGCTGGTTCCCGCTCTTCGCCGACGGCAGCGGATCGATCACCGGCGGCGGCACCATCTTCACCGCAGGCATCGTCCTGGCCGTGATGATCCTTCCGGTCATCACCGCAGTGACCCGCGAGGTGTTCATCCAGACCCCGCGATCACAGATCGAAGCCGCACTCGCACTCGGCGCCACGCGCTGGGAGGTTGTGCGCACCACGGTCATCCCGTTCGGTAAGTCCGGCTACATCAGCGGATCGATGCTCGGTCTCGGACGCGCACTCGGTGAAACGATGGCGCTGTACCTGATCCTGCGCACCACCTCTCAGGCCTTCGGCTGGTCGCTGTTCGACGGCGGCTCGACCATCGCCTCCAAGATCGCCCTCGGCTACGCGGAGTTCAACAACGACATCCAGGCAGGCGCGTACATCGCGGCCGGACTGGTGCTGTTCGTACTGACCTTCGTCGTCAACGCGGCTGCCCGCGCAGTGATCGCCGGAAAGAAGGACTGACCCATGACCTCCACTCTGGACCGGCCGGTCAAGGCCCCAACTTTCCAAGGCGTCGGTGCCCGTCGTCGCGCCAAGGACGTCATCGCGACCATCCTGGTCAGCCTGGCAGTTGTCATCGCGCTCATCCCGTTGGTCTGGGTGCTCTTCACGGTCATCGCCAAGGGCTTGCCCGCTCTGACGTCGCCGACGTGGTTCACCAACTCGCTGAGCGGATTGACGGCGTCGGCCGACGGTGGCGGTATCTATCACGCATTGATCGGCACCCTGCTGCAAGGCATCGTGTGCGCGGTCTTCTCCATCCCGCTCGGCATCTTCGTCGCGATCTACCTGGTGGAGTACGCCGATCGGAAGTCGAAGCTCGGCAAGCTCACCACGTTCATGGTCGACATCCTCAGCGGTGTTCCGTCGATCGTGGCCGCGCTGTTCATCTACGCCCTGTGGATCGCGACCTTCGGTTTTCCCAAGTCCGCGTTCGCCGTGTCGCTGGCTCTGGTCCTGCTGATGGTCCCGGTCGTCATCCGCTCCACCGAGGAAATGCTGCGCATCGTCCCGATGGATCTGCGAGAGGCGTCGTACGCGCTCGGTGTGCCGAAGTGGAAGACCATCTCGAAAATCGTTCTGCCGACGGCACTTCCCGGCATCATCACCGGCGTCATGCTGGCCCTGGCCCGCGTGCTCGGTGAGACCGCACCGCTGCTGATCCTCGTCGGCTACGCGCCGTTCATCAACTTCGATCTGTTCAACGGCGAAATGGGTACTCTGCCTTCCGTCATGGTCGCCGAGATGAACAACCCCACCGACGCCGGCACCAACCGCATCTGGGGCGCAGCATTGACTCTGATCCTGCTGATCGCGATCCTCAACATCGTCGCGAAGCTGATCGGTCACTTCTCACAGGTCAGAAGCAAGTGATGCGGCCTCGGAACATGTTCGTACTCAACAGCGTCAACAACTCAGTAGGGAGCCGGTAATGGCCAAGCGTCTGGATCTCAAGGACGTCAACATCTACTACGGCAAGTTCCACGCCGTCGCCGATGTGGGCCTGTCCGTCCCGCCCCGGAGTGTCACCGCCTTCATCGGCCCGTCCGGCTGCGGCAAGTCCACCGTTCTTCGTTCGCTCAACCGGATGCACGAAGTGATTCCCGGTGCGCGCGTCGAGGGTTCGGTCTTGCTCGACGGTGAAGACATCTACGGTTCGAACGTCGATCCCGTCGGTGTTCGCAAGACCATCGGCATGGTCTTCCAGCGGCCCAACCCGTTCCCGACCATGTCCATCCGGGACAACGTCGTCGCGGGCTTGAAGTTGCAGGGCGAGCGCAGCAAGAAGAAGCTCGACGAGGTGGCCGAGCGTTCGCTGCGCGGCGCCAACCTGTGGAACGAGGTCAAGGATCGCCTCGACAAGCCCGGTGGTGGCCTCTCAGGCGGTCAGCAGCAGCGTCTGTGCATCGCGCGTGCCATTGCCGTCTCGCCCGACGTCCTGCTCATGGACGAGCCGTGCTCCGCGCTCGACCCCATCTCGACTCTGGCGATCGAGGATCTGATCACCGAGCTGAAGAAGGACTTCACCATCGTCATCGTCACGCACAACATGCAGCAGGCTGCGCGTGTGAGTGACCAGACGGCGTTCTTCAACCTCGAGGCAACCGGTAAGCCCGGTCAGCTCGTCGAGATCGACGACACCGAGAAGATCTTCTCGAACCCGACACAGAAGGCCACCGAGGACTACATCTCCGGCCGCTTCGGATAAGTCCTGGGATTGCACACTGCACGACCATGTTTCACCCCCGTTTCCAACAGGAGACGGGGGTGAAACTTTTTGGTTGTGGTGATAGTTCCCACTCCGGTGCGTACAGCTGAGCGTCGTTGGGCGCCCGAATAATTCGATGAGCAGCGCAAGTGCGCCGAGTGGGTGCTGAAGTAGCCGACGATGTGAATCTCGTGGATACTGACGACGCTTCGGGCAATGCTAATCTCGGCCCGACAGCACGCTGTCGATCGATGTCGTTTCACAACCGGAAGGGCTTGTCAGTGCACCTCACCCCTTCAGATACCGAAAAGCTGCTCCTGAGCGTTGCGGGCATGGTCGCCCGCGACCGCCGCGAGCGCGGGGTACTGCTGAACTACCCCGAAGCGATGGCCCTGATCTCGTGTTGGATTCTCGAGCGCGCGCGGGACGGAATGACGGTTGCGGAACTGATGAACGCCGGTCGGCAAGTGCTCACCCGCGACGACGTGATGGAAGGGGTGCCAGAGATGATTGCAAACGTCCAGGTGGAGGCCACTTTCCCGGACGGTCGCAAGCTGGTCACCGTGACGGAGCCCATTCGATGATTCCCGGTGAGGTACGTGTGTCCACCGAACCGCTCGAGTTCGGCACAGACGCGGAAAAGATCACGATGGTTGTCGTCAACGACGGCGATCGTCCCATTCAGATCGGTTCGCATCTCCATCTGCCGGCCGCCAACCCGGCGTTGACCTTCGATCGCGAAGCGGCGGACGGTTTCCGGCTCGACATCCCCTCGGGAACGTCGGTTCGGTTCGAACCGGGGGTCAGCAGAACGGTGACCCTGATCGCGCTCGGCGGACTCAAAAGGGTTCCGGGCCTGCAGATCGTGCCGGACGAAGACCTGCCGACGCATGCGCGTGAGCCCAAGACCGTCATGCCGTTCGGTACGCCCGGCGTCGAGGTCGAAGAGCCGTTGCGAGCGTCCTCGGTGAATGTTCGCGTGAGTGATGTTCCAGTCGAGGCGGATTCACCGGATGACGCCGCGACGACAGTTGAGAGGACAGCCGAATGAGCAGGATCGATCGACGCGGTTACGCCTCCCTGTACGGTCCGACCGCAGGCGACCAGATCCGTTTGGCCGACACAGATCTGTGGATCGAGATCGAGCACGACTACACCGCGACAGGCGACGAGATGGTCTTCGGCGGCGGTAAGAGCATCCGCGAGTCGATGGGCCAGGGCCTGACCACTCGTGATCAGGGGGCTCTCGACGTCGTCATCACCAACACGGTGATCCTCGATCACTGGGGAATTGTCCGGGCAGACGTCGGAATTCGCGACGGACGCATCGTTGCGATCGGTAAGTCCGGCAACCCCGACATCATGGATGGCGTGCACCCCAAGTTGCTCATCGGGCCGAGCACCGACGTGATCGCCGGTGAGGGAAAGATCCTCACCGCGGGTGCGATCGACACTCACGTGCACTTCCTCAGTGAAGTCGAGATGATGGAAGCACTCGCCACTGGTACGACGACCGTGGCGGGCGGCGGAACGGGCCCCACCGAAGGAAGCAAGGCAACCACCGTCACGCCCGGCGCCTGGTCGCTGACGATGATGCATCGGGCCCTCGACCACATCCCGCTCAACGTCCTTCTTCTCGGCAAGGGCAGCACCGTCAGCCATGAGGCCATGCGCCAGGAAGCTCTCGCGGGCGCAGGCGGATTCAAGGTTCACGAGGACTGGGGTTCCACTCCGGCCGCGATCGACGCCGCTCTGCGAGCAGCCGACGAGTTCGGCCTCCAGGTAGCGCTGCACGCCGACAGTCTCAACGAAACCGGTTACGTACAGCACACTTTGGACGCGATCGCCGGACGCGGAATCCACGTATTCCATGCGGAGGGCGCCGGCGGCGGGCACGCACCGGACATCATCGTGACCGCCGGTGAGCCGAACGTTCTTCCGGCATCGACCAATCCGACGTTGCCGCATACCGTCAACACGGTTGCCGAGCACCTCGACATGCTCATCGTGTGTCATGCGCTCAATCCCCGGGTTCCGGAGGACCTTGCCTTTGCCGAGTCTCGAATCCGCCCGACAACGATTGCGGCGGAGGACTTTCTGCACGACATCGGAGCCATCTCCATCACCTCGTCCGATGCCCAGGCTATGGGCCGTATCGGCGAGGTGACTCTGCGGACGTGGCAGGTGGCCCACGTCATGAAGGCCCAGTACGGCAAGCTGGGCACCAGCATGCCGGCCGACAACGAGCGTGCACGGCGCTACGTCGCCAAGTACACGATCTGCCCTGCCGTCGCGCATGGGATCGATCACGAAATCGGGTCGGTCGAGGCCGGGAAGATGGCGGACCTGGTTCTGTGGGATCCCGCGTTCTTCGGAGTCCGTCCTTCTGCCGTGATCAAGGGTGGAGCGATAGTTGCTGCGCCTCTTGGTGATCCGAACGCTGCGATCCCGACCCCGCAGCCGGTGTTCGTTCGCCCGGCCATCGCGGCAACTCCGGGATCGGCGCCGCACCTGTCCACGACGTTCGTCTCGCCGATGGCCATCGAGGACGGTTTGGCCGATCGTCTCGGCCTCACCCGCACCCTCACCGGCGTCCGGCCGACTCGGCACCTCACCAAAGCGGATATGCCGAACAACACGGCACTGCCTTCCATCGACGTCGATCCGGAGACGTTTGCCATCAAGGTCAACGGCGACCTGATCGCGCCCAACCCTGTTGACGTAGTGCCGATGGCTCAGCGCTACATGCTGTTCTGAAACCATGTCAATCGAGATGGCGTCTGCCGAGATAGCGTCGATGCTCTTGGCAGACGGGCGTCTGCCTACGGGCGGTCACGCGCATTCGTCGGGGTTGGAACCGGCACTGGTGGGCGGACTGCTGCAGAGTCAGGTCCCTGACTTCATCCGGGGGCGACTCGAAACAGTAGGGCTGGTCGAGGCCGCTGCAACGGTGATCACGCGGCGTTGGGCCGTAAGCGCGGGTAGTGCAGGCGAACTCGAGGACATCTCGAGAGAACTGCTCGCTCGGACTCCCAGCGCACCGCTGCGTGAGGCGTCGATTCAACTCGGACGCGGGCTGGCAAGGCTGGCGTCGCGATTGTGGCCGCACCACCCCGCGGTGCAGATCCTTATGGCCCTGCCCGGGCATCCGATGCGTCCGCTCGCGTTGGGAGTCTTCACGGCGATCTCCGGGATGGACGACCTACAGGCAGCTAGATCCTGTCTGTACGACGACGCTCAAACGGTGGCGTCGGCAGCATTGAAGCTACTGCCGGTGGATCCGGCAGAACCGGTCGAATGGCTGCTCCGAGCCGCCTCGACCATCGAAACCGTCGCCGCGGCTGCCGTAGCAGTCGACGGCGTCACAGATATACCCGCAACAACAGGACCGTTGGTCGAACAATGGTCACTCGAACACCACGCTCGATCCAGGAGGATTTTCCGTGCTTGACAACCTGAACAACACCGCCACTGCTGCAAGAGGTTTGAGGCTCGGCGTCGCCGGACCGGTTGGCACCGGCAAAAGTACCCTCATCGCCACCATCTGCCGCGAACTCGCGTCGGAGTACGAGATCGCGGTTGTGACCAACGACATCTACACCGACGAGGACGCGCGACTGTTGCGCGCGGCCAACGTTCTGCCGATCGAGCGCATCGTCGCAGTCGAGACGGGCGCGTGCCCGCACACGGCAATTCGTGACGACGTCACACCGAATCTCATTGCGGTCGAAGACCTCGAGCGTCAGTTCCATCCCCTCGACATGGTGATCGTGGAAAGCGGTGGTGACAACCTGACTGCCACGTTCAGTCCGGCCTTGGTCGACGCCCAGATCTTCTGTATCGACGTCGCCGGCGGCGGAGACGTCGCGCGCAAGGGCGGTCCCGGAATCGAGCGGGCAGATCTGTTGGTGGTCAACAAGATCGACCTCGCCCCGTACGTCGACGTCGACGCGGTCCAGATGGTTGCCGATGCCACGGCCGCGCGTGACGGACTTCCCGTTCTCGCACTCAGCCAGAAGGATCACGCAACGATCGACCAGCTCAGCGCGTGGCTTCGCCAGGTCATCGCAGCTCATCGCGCGGGTAGTCACACCCCGCAGGATCCGGGACCGATGGCACCGCACTTTCATGCCGATGAAGAAGACCACGACCACGGACACGGTCACGGGCACAGTCACTCTCACGCTCACTGATGAGCACCGGAGCTACGCGGGTTGTCGTCGAGCGAGTGGGGGACACCGCTGTTGCGCGAGAGCTGATCTCGGGCGATTTCCTGGCCCCGCGGTTCGTCGACGCTCGCGGGCTCACCGTGCGAATTGCCTTGGTAGGGCACAGCGCAACGCTGTTGGCCGGTGACGACCTGCGTATCGAATTCGTGGTCGCGCCGGGTACGTGTCTCGAGGTGATCGAGCCTTCAGGGACCGTCGCGTACAACGCGCGCGGTGGCCGGGCGTCGTGGTCGGCATCAGCGAGCGTCGGCGCGGGTGCGGCGCTGATCTGGCGTGCGGCACCGTTTGTCTTCGCCGGCGGCGCGGATGTGACCAGGCGCGTGGATATTTCGCTGGAATCCGACGCGGTGGCGCTGCTCGACGAGATGATCGTGTTCGGCCGGACCGGCGAAACCGGCGGTGCGCTTCGCTCGGATCAGCGAATCACCGTCGACGGTGACGCGCTTCTCGTGGAAACACTCGATCTACGTAGCGTGCCGGGCCGTTCGCTGCCGGGAATTCTTGGTGGTCATCGCGTGCTCGGTACAACCATGCTGTTGGGGATGAAGACTTCCGACGACGTCGAGGGACACGTGACGCCGCTGGCGGGACCGGGGATGCTGGCCCGGGCTGTGGCCGACCACGCACACGAGGCGAGCGAAGCGTTGGATCCGATCTGGTCGCAGTGGCGGGCACGGGTCTCGGAGAAGTACAGCGACTGATCTGCCCGGTCGTCACACTCCGGGCGGCTGCATCGTCCACTATGTGACCAGGCCGAAGAGAGCCGGGCGCACAGGTTTGACGGAGGCATCATGCGAGTTGTTGTTCTGGGCGGAACCGGCCAGATGGGAAAACTGGTTGTAGAGCAGGCCAGGGCAAGGGGCCATGACGTGGTCGCTGCCGCTCGATCGACGGGAGTCGACATCTCCACGGGTGCCGGGTTGGACGAAGCGGTTGCCGGCGCCGACGTGGTCGTCGACGTGAGCGATCACGTCACCAACAGTGCCAAGAAGGCGATCGAGTTCTTCCAGACCGCAGCGAGGAGTATCGCCGCGGCCGAAACCAGAGCCGGCGTGAAGCACCACGTGTTGCTTTCGATCGTGAACTGCGACGATCCGCAGTTGAAGTCGTTCGGGTACTACCAGGGAAAAGCTGCGCAGGAACGCGCTGTGGAAGCGTCGGGCGTTCCCTTCACGATTCTGCGATCCACTCAGTGGTTCGAGTTCGGTGAGAAGACCATCGCCCTCTTCGGACTGGGGCCGGTTGCGATGGTTCCCCGGATGCGGTCACAACCGGTGGCAGCGAAGACCGTTGCCGAGGCGCTTGTGGCCTGTGCTCAGAATGGTCCGACCGGTAGGGTCCCAGACCTGGCCGGGCCCGAGGTCCTCGAGATCCCGGCCATGACGCGCGAGATTTTGAGATACCGCGGGCGACGCAAGTGGCTGATCCCGATCTCGATGCCGGGAGCGGGTAAGGCGATGAAGGGTGGGGCGCTGCTACCCGGGCCTGGGTCGACAACTGCGGGACCCACGTTGGAGACCTGGTTGCACGAGAACTGAATAGGAAAGGCGGCCGCGCAGGTG